>JAZKDY010000001.1:0-13183 GCA_040387325.1 Pseudomonadota bacterium
GCCAGGTCGGCGACGATGGGGTTGCCAACAATGTCTTTGCCCAGGCCCATGGTCAGCATGGACTTGCTGTCGTTGTAGACCTGCGAGCCCAAAATTTCGGACAGGCGAATCGACTGGCGCTTGGCGTTGGGCAGTTCCAGCGCCATGTAGTTCTTGCCGGGAATGGTCTCGACCACGCGGATGGACACCAGGCTGAGCGAGCGGGCCAGATCCTTGGCCAGGCCGACGATTTGCGAGCCTTTGACGCCAGTGGCCGGTTCGATCTCGTAACGCGTGATCACCGGGCCGGGCTGGGCCAACACCACGCGCACTTCGACGCCAAAGTCCTTCAACTTCTTCTCGATCATGCGGCTGGTCATTTCCAGCGTCTCGGGGGCTACGGTTTCCTGGCGGAGTTGCGCGCCGTCCAGCAAATCCACCTGCGGCAGCTTGCTGTCGGGCATTTCGGTGAACAGCGGCTTCTGGCGCTCTTTGGCGACCCGTTCGCTGCGGGGCGGATCGATGATGACCGGCTCCATGATGACCATGGGCTGGGGGTGGTGCACGATGGTTTCTTCACGCTCTTCCAGCAAAATTTCTTCGCGTTCGCGCATGGCCTGTTGGCCCATCACACGGTCTTCGGCCCGCTCGCGGGACTGCTTGCGGGACTGCACCAGCGAGTCCACCCACGCGCCGATACGTTCGGCCACATGCATCCAGGAGAAACCAAACACCAAGGCCGCACCGATGACACCCAGGGCAATCGACACCAGACCCGAGCCGGAGAAGCCCAGCCATTTGACGCTCAACGGCCCCAGCAGGTAGCCCAAGGCACCGCCGCTATGGTCGGGCAGGCGTGACTCCAGGCTGTAGAGCCGGGCCCATTCCAGCGAGGTGCTGGCATACAGCAGCAGGGCCAGGCCTAACCAGAACACAAATCTACGGGGCACCGCGTGGCTGGCTACGTCTCCGCGCAAACGGTTGGCCAGCAAAGCCAGCCACAGGCGAACACCCACCGCCACACACCACCACGCCGAATAACCCAGCAGAAAATAGCTGGCGTCGGCCATCCAGGCGCCCAGGCGCCCGACCTTGTTGGCAATGGGCAGGCCAGCGCCCGATGTAGACCACGCAGCGTCCTGGGGTGAATAACTCAGCAAGGCCGTGAGCCACAACACCAGAAAAACGAGGCCGCCGATCAGCGCAATTTCATTGGCAAAGCGGCCCATGCCGGTGGGCGCCGGGTTGCTGGGCGGGGTGGAAGAATGGAGGGTATGGAGGGAATAAGTCATGTAAAAACAGGCAGTCTGGGCAAGCTTAACGCACGCCAGGCTCACCGCGGATGCGTACGCCGCTCAATGACCCGCACCGCACCGGAATCGAGCAGTTGGATAAAACCCTGCTCTTCAAAATCTTTCATGACCCGGCTGACCATCTCGCGTGAGGCACCCACCATTTTGGCAATGTCCTGGCGCGATACCTTGTCGCGGATCAGCAGGTCGCCGTTGGCATCCGGCACCGCAGACTCCAGCAATACCTTGGCCACGCGGCCATAAACACCCACCAACGCCAATGAACTGATGTTTTCACTGGCTTTGCGCAAACGCTGAACCAGCACCCGCATCACGGCGTGGGCCATTTCGATGTTTTCACCGAGGCAGCGCAAAAAACTGTCACGGCCCAGCACCAGCACGTCGACCTGCTGGTCCGCAACTACCGTGGCCGAATGGGGTGCGTTGTCGATCAGGCTCATCTCGCCCACATAGTCACCGGATGCGAGGGTCGCCAAAATTACTTCGCGGCCCTTGCTATCGGTCATCAGCACGCGGGTGCGGCCAGTCAGCACAATGTAGAGGGCGTCGGTCTTCTTGCCCTGCTCCACCAGAATCTCGCCACGCTTGAAACGCCTTTTGGATACCGTAGCCGCCAGCGCCTCGGCTTGTTCGGGCGTAAGTGTAGAAAACAGGGACACCCTGCGAATCAAATCCAGGTTACTCAGCATTGTCATCAAAATCGCTCCGGGACAGTCGCGCCGGCACTTCTTACAATCGGGTTCGCATTGAAAAGGCCTGCATTGCCCCGAAATGTACACGGCCCCGCTCTCGTCTTCCGCAACAAAAGGTTACTACTCCATGTCCGATCCCAAACACGCCAAAGTCCTTATTCTGGGCTCGGGCCCCGCTGGCTACACAGCCGCTGTCTACGCTGCACGCGCCAACCTCAACCCGGTTCTGGTGACCGGCATGGCCCAGGGCGGCCAATTGATGACTACCACGGAGGTCGACAACTGGCCAGCCGATGTGCACGGTGTGCAGGGCCCCGAACTGATGCAGCGTTTTCTGGAGCACGCCGAGCGTTTCAAGACCGAAATTCTGTTTGACCACATCGGCTCCGTAGACCTGTCCAAGCGGCCGTTCACGCTGACCGGGGACAAGACCTACACCTGCGATTCGCTGATCATCGCCACCGGCGCATCGGCCAAATACCTGGGCTTGCCGTCTGAGACGGCGTTCATGGGCAAAGGCGTGTCCGGCTGCGCCACCTGCGATGGCTTCTTCTACCGGGACCAGGTGTGCTGCGTGGTCGGTGGCGGTAATACCGCCGTCGAAGAAGCGCTGTATTTGTCCAATATCGCCAGCAAGGTTTACCTGGTGCACCGCCGCGACAAGTTCAAGGCCGAGCCCATTCTGGTGGACAAACTGATGGAAAAGGTGGCAAGTGGCAAGATTGAGCTCAAAACCTTCCGCACACTGGACGAAGTGCTGGGCGATGCATCCGGCGTGACCGGCATCCGCGTGCGCAGCACCAAGGACAACACGACGGAAGACATCAAGCTCACCGGTTGCTTCATCGCCATCGGCCACTCGCCCAACACCGAGATTTTCCAGGGCCAACTGGAAATGGCGGGCGGCTACATCATCACCCAGGGCGGCCTGAAGGGTTTTGCGACACAGACCTCCATTCCTGGCGTTTTTGCTGCTGGCGACGTGCAGGACCATGTGTACCGCCAGGCGATTACCAGCGCTGGTACAGGTTGCATGGCGGCACTGGATGCGCAGCGTTTCCTTGAACAAGAATGACGCTGTAGCCCCTACGCTGGTCGCTTCGCGTACTACGCTGCCCCCCGAAGGGGGCGTTTTTCCCTGTCGGGGCTGACCGCCAAGCGGCTCAGAACACCTTGGGACAGCCCGGCGGTGAAAATTGGCTATAATCCAAGGCTTTGCTGAATTCAACCCGTGAGGGTTTGGACTCAATAGCAATCACCGTCGAGCGATCGACGGGGGGTTACCGCCACCCTTTTTCATTGGCGAGGTGAGGCTAAAGCGAGATCAGACCGGCCAGGTTTTCCAGGCAGTTTGGTCGCCAGTGATAGCCGTTTTAATGTATCGGAGTGTCCTCATGGCACGCGTATGTGAAGTTACGGGCAAAGGCCCCATGGTCGGGAACAATGTTTCCCACGCCAACAACAAAACCAAGCGCCGGTTCCTGCCGAACCTGCAATACCGCCGTTTCTGGGTCGAGACAGAAAACCGTTGGGTTCGCCTGCGGATTTCGAACGCAGGTCTGCGTTTGATCGACAAAAAGGGTATTGATGTTGTGCTCGCAGATTTGCGCGCACGTGGCCAGGCATAAGGAGCAAAACCATGGCAACCAAAGGCGGACGCGAAAAAATCAAGCTGGAATCCACAGCAGGTACTGGTCATTTCTACACGACCAGCAAGAACAAGAAAACCATGCCCGAGAAGATGCTGATCAAGAAATTTGATCCAAAAGCTCGCAAGCATGTGGACTACAAGGAAATGAAGCTGAAGTAATTCAGGTTCTCCTTTGTCCGAAAAAGCCCGCCCTGTGCGGGCTTTTTTACGTCTGCAGCGTTAGTTGGTTCTGGAGCGAGCAGCGGACAAAAACTACGCATGCACAAAAAAGCCCGCTGTAAACGGGCTTTTTGACGGCGCAAAAGGCGAAGTTTAAACGTGCGCCGTACGCAGCTTCATCGAGAAATCGCGCAAAGCAGCAATCCCGCTCTCTTCCGCCCGGTGGCACCAGGCCTGCAATTCAACCGCCAGCTGCTCACGCGACACCGATGTGTTGAGCCACATCTGGCGCAACTCCTCACGCATGGTGACCATCTTGTCCAGCATGGGTGAAGCGGCACGGGCCTTTGCCAACTCAGGAGCGGCTGATGCGGGGACCTTTTCCACATCCCGGTGCATCCAGCGCTTGGCGGCTTTGATAACGGCTGCGTCGGCGCTGCGGGCGCGCATGGCCTCTAGCTCGGTACGGGCGGCCTTACGCATGCTCTTAGCATAGCCCGCCATCAACTCATATCGGTTGGCTATCAGGGCTTCCAGCGTTTTTTCATCTGCCACAGGCCGTATGGCACCGAAGGCCGCCTTGGGCGGTGTCTTCTTGACCTTTGCCAGTCCAACGCGCTGCATCAGGTTGATGTAAAGCCAACCGATGTCGAACTCGTAGGGCTTAACCGACAGTTTGGCCGATGTGGGATAGGTATGGTGGTTGTTGTGCAACTCTTCACCAGCGATCAGGATGCCCCAAGGCGAGATGTTGTTGCTGGCGTCGGGCGCTTCAAAGTTGCGGTAGCCCCAGTAGTGGGCTGCACCGTTGATGATGCCGGCTGCCATGACGGGCGTCCACGCCATTTGTACCGCCCACACCACCAGTCCGGCGGCACCAAACAGGATCAGGTCAATCGTCAACATCAGCACCAGCCCTACCGTAGAGAGCCCGGTGTAAACGTGGCGCTCCATCCAGTCATTGGGAGTGCCATGTCCGTAGCGGGCCAGGGTTTCCTTGTTTTGCGCCTCAGTACGGTACAACTCATATCCCTGCAAAAGCACGGTTTTGATGCCGTACACATGCGGGCTGTGAGGGTCATCCGGCTGCTCGCATTTGGCGTGGTGTTTGCGGTGGATGGAGGCCCATTCCTTGGTCACCTGGCCGGTGGTCAGCCACAGCCAGAAGCGGAAAAAATGCGACGCGATGGGGTGCAGGTCGAGCGCGCGGTGCGCCTGGTGGCGGTGCAGAAACACGGTCACACTGATCATCGTGACGTGGGTCATGGCCAGCGTGAACAGCACGATTTGCCACCAATGCAGATCCCACATTCCGTTGGCAAGCCAGTCAATGGCGGAATTCAACACGGCCCAATCGGGTAACAACATGGTCGGATCACTTTTACGTACAACGAGAAATAGTTCTTGTAGGGCCGGATGGGGTCCGGCGCGCAAGCCGATTTTAGAGGATCGCGCCTAGACCGACGCCTTTATTTCTTTTGCCACACTGCAGCAAAAAATCCGTCCGTCGCGTGCCGGTGCGGCCACAGGCGCAGGTATAACTGCCCCGCTTCCCCACCGCTGCACAGCGTGGCTGCGTTTTCCACTTTCAGCTCGGCCAGGATATCCCCAGCGGCTAGGGGTTCGAATTCGGGATTGGCAGCGGAAAAGGCTTCGGCGATGGCTTCGTTCTCCTGCGGCAGCACGCTGCAGGTGGCATAGACCAGGCGGCCGCCCGGTTTCAACATACGGGCGGCGCTTTGCAAGATGGCCGTCTGCTTGACCGCCATTTCTTCCACAGCCTGGATGTTTTGGCGCCACTTCAGGTCGGGATTGCGGCGCAAAGTGCCCAAACCGGTGCAGGGCGCGTCGACCAAAACGCGATCCATCTTGCCGGTCAGGCGTTTCACGCGGTCGTCCCGCTCATGGGCAATGGCAGCGGGGTGTACATTGGACAAGCCACTGCGCTTCAGGCGCGACTTGAAGGCATCCAGGCGGTGGGCAGAGGTATCAAAGGCATAAAGGCGGCCAGTGCTGCGCATGGCAGCGCCAAGGGCCAGCGTCTTGCCACCGGCACCGGCGCAAAAATCGACAACCATTTCACCGCGTTTGGCGTCCACCAGCATGGACAGCAGCTGTGAGCCCTCGTCCTGGACCTCGAAATCACCGCGCACAAAGGCTTCGTTCTTGTTCAGTGCCGGTTTGCCGGCAATGCGCAAGCCCCAGGGGGAATACGGTGTGTTGACGGCCTTGATGCCAGCCTTGTTCAACTCTTTTTGCACATCGGTGCGTTTGGCCTTGAAAGTATTGACCCGCAGGTCCAGTCCGGCACCCAGGTTCAAAGTCTCGACCAAGGGCCAGAACTCCGCGCCCAGTTGCGCTTTCAGTGGGTCAACCAGCCACTCAGGCAGGTTGTGGCGGTGGCGCTCCATCAGATCATGCGGGCTGACCTTTTCGCATTGGTCCAGCCAGTTGATTTCCTGCTCGCTCAGGGCACTGCGCAGGAAATCGCCGGGACCGTAAAAGCCCAAAATGGCCAGCCTGCGCTCCTTGGGGCCGCTGCCTGAAGGCGCCAGGTGGTCAAACAGCAGCTTTTTACGCAATACGGTGTAGACCGTTTCGGCCATGGTGGCCCGCTCACGGGGCCCCAGGCCCCGGTTGTCGCGGAAAAAGCGCGAAACGATGGCGTCCGCAGGATGGTCGAATTTGAGGGTCAGCCTGACCAGTTCGGCGCAGGCATCAAGAAGAGCTTTTGGGTGCATAGGATAGGATTGTCCCATGCCAGCGGAAAACCTCCCCCCATTGATCACTACCCCACCCGGCCTGTACCGCCATTACAAAGGCAACTTGTACGAAGTGGTCGATACCGTGCGGCACAGCGAAACACTGGAGCCGCTGACGCTGTACCGCGCGCTCTACGGCGAACACGGACTGTGGGTGCGTCCTGCAGCCATGTTCAACGAAGAGGTAGTGGTCGACGGCCTCCAACAGCCGCGTTTTGCCAAGGTATCGGACACCAACAAGGCCTGACACGCTGAGCGCGCCCGCACCGCTGCACAATTCGCGTATGACCCGCGTCTTGATCGTCGATGACGAACCCAGCATCCGCCAGTTGATAGCGACTCTGCTCACGCTGGAAGGATTCGACGTCAGTACGGCGCCCGATGGCCGAGCCGCGCTGGAACAGGTGCTGACTGCCGCGCCGGAAGTGGTGATCTCGGATGTGCGCATGCCCTACATGAACGGCTACGAACTACTCACCAAAGTGCGCTCCAACCCGGCGCTGGATGCTGTTCGCTTCATTCTGCTGGCCAGTTATTCGGATGGCGACGTGGGTGCCGATAGCGCCGTAGCCCTGGCCGACGCCTGCCTGTCCAAGCCATTCACCCGCGACGTGCTGTTGAACACCGTGCGCACACTGGTCGCCTGAGCGGCGATACAAACGATACAAAGCCCTCCCGTGATGACATGGAGGTGATACGTGGGGTCCGCATACTTCTCACATCCCAGCGATGGCGGTGTGTGCAGTGCGCGCCACAGCGAAGCCGGGTGAGACAAAAACCCCTGACCTTTTCTGTAGAGCCAAAGAACATGAGCAATGCTTTTTATGTAGTCCCCGTAGGCGGTGGCGACCACGTGTTTGCATCCAACATCCTGTCGGAGTGCATTGAAATCGCCCAGTATTTCACCCGCGTGGAGATAGTAGACATGTTCGGAGAGGTCTGGCGTGCTGCCGATTCAGGCGACCGCCGCTCCCGGGTCGACCCCAGGGCCAACGTCACCATGCACCCCATGCTGCGCGCCATGTCGGCGTCCAACCAGTCGCAGTATCAGGCCTTGTCCAAAACCAGCATATAACCCACGCCGCGAACGGTGCGCAAGGTTTGTGGCTTGTCGGCATCCAGTTCGATCTTGCGTCGCAACCGGGTCACCCGCAGATCAATACTGCGGTCGCTGCCGTCATAGTCCCGCTGGCTGGTAGTCTCCAGCAGCCATTCACGGGTTAACGGGCGATTGGGGTGCTGGCAGAACAGGTCCAGCAAGTCGTATTCTGTGGCAGTCAATTGTTCGTGCATGCCGTCCGGCGTCAACAACACACGCCGACCCCGGTCAAAACTGCAGCGTCCCAGCGGAATCGGTTGTGCCTCAGTGCTATTGGCCATGGGCGCCATGCGGTGCGCCGCCAACACCTGGGTTCTGCGCAGCACGCTCTTGATGCGTGCCAGCAGTTCGCGCGGATCGTAGGGTTTGGTGACGTAGTCATCTGCCCCGGTTTCCAGGCCCACGATGCGGTCCACGGAATCCGACGCACCGGTGACCATGATGATGCCCAGCGTGGGATGGCGCTCCCGCAACCAGCGCGCCAATGCAAATCCGTCTTCGCCCGGCAGCCCAACATCCAGCAGCAACAGCTGGGGCATTTCGGCCACCAACGCCTCGCGCATCAGCCGCCCGTCGGGCACGGCAGCCACGCGCAGACCCTGGCGCGAGAGGTACTCGGTCAGTATCTGGCGCTGCGTGGGTTCGTCCTCTACGACCAGCAAATAGGGAATATCTGGGTTCATGGGCTAATGGGTTGCTGCTTTTCCGTGCAGACCGCGATTATGGCGTTGATTTCTCCCCACGCCCCTGACATCGCGCGGCGCTAAACTGAGCGGCTGTCCTGCAGCACTGTGTAACTACCCGCACAAACCTCCGCCCACCCGCACCCAGTCCGTGATGAGCACATCCGAAATTCCCCACCCGATCGGCGCAGCCCCCGGGCTCCCCGTATTCGACGCCAGTGTGCTGGGCGCCATGTTCGGTAATGAACCGGCTTTGATCGCCAGCGTGTTGCAAACATTTGCGGCCGGCACCCGTGCCAATCTGGCAGAGCTGGCCCTGGCAAATGCTGCGCAGGATCTGAGCGCAGTCGCAGCACTGGCCCACAAGGTAGCCGGTGCCAGCCGCATGAGTGGAGCACTGGCCTTGGGCGACTGCGCAGGCAAGCTTGAGCATGCCGCCAAACAATGTGATGCGGAGGCGCTATCGCAAGCGGTCGCCGATTTGGCAGCCCAGTGGGCGTTGACCGAGGTCGCCATTGCCCAGCGACTTGACCTGCCCTAGCGGGCATCACTTAAGAACAATCAGCCTACAGCCCCCGTCATATATGGGGAATACGCTATTATTTATATAGCAAATCGGCGATTGCACGGGGGTAAATCACATGCTCCTGGGTCAGCACACGGGCCGCCAGGGTGTCTGCCGTATCCGTAGGCAGCACGGGCACAACGGCCTGCGCCAGTATCTGGCCCTCATCCAGCACGCTGGTGACCTGGTGCACGGTCACACCGGCAAACTTGCAGCCCGCGTCAATTGCGCGCTGGTGGGTGTGCAGCCCGGTAAACGCTGGAAGCAAAGAGGGGTGGATGTTGACCAGGCGCCCGGCATAACGGTCCACAAACCCGGGCGTCAGGATGCGCATAAAACCCGCCAGCACCACCAGTACCGGCGCATGTGGCTGGTCGTAGCGGTCGATCAATGCGGCCAGTTCCGCATCAAACGCCTCACGCGAGGGGAAGGCCTTGTGGTCCAACACCGCGGTTGAAATTCCCTGCTCTTTTGCAAATACCAGGCCCTTGGCATCCGCTTTGTTGCTGATTACAGCAGCAACTTTGGCGCCCAGCCGATCCGCCCAGCCCTCGCGTTGCGCCGTCTTGACGATGGCAGCCATATTGGAGCCGCCGCCCGAAATCAGAATAACGATGTTCTTCATGTAGGGCGGAATTATCGCCGCGCGGTCCTGCGCTGCAAGACACCGATAATTGGGCCCGCAACCGCAATTGGCACGTACCGCTCCGCATCAACCACCCGACATGACCCCCAGCACAGAATCGCAACCCCCATCGCCCATCACACTGACGCCCAATGAGGCTCGTGTATTGGCTACGCTGATGGAAAAGGCCCGCACCGTACCTGACAGCTACCCCTTGTCACTGAATACGCTGATGCTGGGCTGCAACCAGAAAAGCAGCCGCGACCCCGTGATGGAACTCACGGAAGCCGAAATCGCCACCGCACTCGACACGCTGCTGCCCCTGAACCTGGTGCGCCCCGCCAGCGGCAGCCGCGTCGCCCGCTACGAACACAATTTCCAGCGCGGGGTGGGCGTGCCCGAGCAATCTGCCGTGGTGCTGGGCCTTTTGATGCTGCGCGGCCCGCAAACCGCGGGTGAGTTGCGCCTGAACGCCGAACGCTGGTACCGCTTTGCGGACATTTCCTCGGTCGAAGGTTTTCTGGAAGAGCTGCAAGACCGTTCCGCAGAAAAAGGCGGTCCACTGGTTGTCAAGCTGCCCCGCACCAGTGGAGCGCGCGAGCAACGCTGGGCACATCTGCTGTGTGGGCCGGTAGACGCCTCCGCTTTGTCCGCATCTGGCCGATCGGCAGAAACTCAGTCCAGCAGCAACACTGCCGAACGCATAGCCCGCCTGGAGGCCGAAGTGGCCAGCCTGCACCAGATCGTACAAAAACTGTGTGCCGAACTGGGCGTTGCCCCACCAGAACAATCCCGCCAAGATTTCAATCAACCCGCTTTGTAAAAGAAGACCCTAGCCATGACCGAAACCACCCAACGCCCCGCCCTGCCCGACCACCTGTCCACCGACGCGCGCAGCCCGCATTTCAACGCCGCCGTGTTTGAACACGACATCGGCATCCGCCTCAACGGCAAGGAACGCACCGATGTGGCCGAATACTGCATCAGCGAAGGCTGGGTCAAGGTGCCAGCCGGCAAGACGGTAGACCGCAAAGGCCATCCGGTGATGATCAAGCTCAAGGGCACGGTCGAATCCTTCTACCGCTAGAGCGAGACAAAGCCCGAGGGGGCCAGATTCTCGCCGCCTGTCACAACTTTGACAGAGCAAATCGAACGACCGTGCTAAAAACTGGGCACAACTCGCCGCCGGGCCAGCCCAAAGCGAGTTAGCCCCCTTGGGGGGCAGCGGCCCGCGCAGCGGTAGAGCGTGGGGGCACACACCTAATTGGAGAGTTTTGATGGATCTGGCATTTACCCCTGAAGAGCAACAATTTCGCGAAGACATTCGCGCCTGGGTGGGTGCCAACCTGCCCGCCGATATCGCCCACAAAGTGCACAACGCGCTGAACCTGACGCGTGACGATATGCAGCGCTGGGCCAAGATTTTGGGCAAAAAGGGCTGGTTGGGCCACGCCTGGCCCAAGGAATTCGGCGGCCCGGGCTGGAACTCGGTTCAAAAACACCTGTTTGAAGAAGAGTGCGCACTGGCTGGCGCACCGCGCGTCGTGCCCTTTGGCCCGGTCATGGTCGCCCCGGTCATCATGGCCTTTGGCAATGCAGAGCAGCAAAAACGTTTCCTGCCCGGTATCGCCAGCGGTGAGGTGTGGTGGAGCCAGGGTTACAGCGAACCCGGCTCCGGCTCGGATCTGGCATCGGTCAAAACCCGCGCCGAGCGCCAGGGCAACACCTATCTGGTCAACGGCCAGAAGACCTGGACCACGCTGGGCCAGTACGGCGAATGGATTTTCTGCCTGGTGCGCACCAGCACCGAGGGCAAACCGCAAACCGGTATCTCCTTCCTGCTGATCGACATGAAATCGCCCGGCGTGACCGTGCGCCCGATCGTGCTGCTGGACGGCGACGCCGAAGTCAACGAAGTGTTCTTTGACAACGTCGTCGTGCCCGCCGAGAACCTGATTGGTGAAGAGAACAAGGGCTGGACCTATGCCAAGCACCTGCTGAGCCACGAGCGCACCAATATTGCCGACGTGAACCGCGCCAAGCGCGAGCTGGAACGCCTCAAGCGCATCGCCAAGGCCGAAGGCCTGTGGGACGACACCCGTTTCCGCGACGAAGTTGCCAAGATGGAAGTCGACGTGGTTGCACTGGAGATGCTGGTGCTGCGCGTGCTGGCCGCCGAGAAGTCGGGCAAGAACTCGCTGGACATTGCCGGCCTGTTGAAGATTCGCGGCAGCGAGATTCAGCAGCGCTACACCGAGCTGATGATGCTGGCCGCCGGCCCCTTTGCCCTGCCCCTCATCCGTGAAGCCATGGAAGCCGGCTGGCAAGGCGATTTCCCCGGCGGTGCAGTGGCCAATGCGCCACTGGCATCGACCTTCTTCAATATGCGCAAGACCACCATTTATGGCGGCAGCAATGAAGTTCAACGCAACATCGTGGCTCAAACCGTTTTGAGCTAAGCAGGAGAAAGTTATGGATTTCGATTTTTCTGACGACCAGGTACAACTCGGCGACGCCGTGCGCAAATGGGTAGACAAGGGCTACACCTTCGAGCGACGCCGTGCGGCTGAAAAGGCCGGCGGCTTCGACCGCGCGGCCTGGAACGAACTGGCAGAGCTGGGCCTCTGTGGTTTGTATGTACCCGAGGACGATGGCGGCCTGGGCATGGGCCCGGTCGAAGGCATGGTGGTGATGGAAGAGCTGGGCCGCGGCATCGTGCTCGAGCCCCTGGCCCAATCCCTGATCGCCGGTGGTGTGTTGGCCGGTTATGCCGACGCCGCCACCAAGGCCACATGGTTGCCCAAGATTGCCAGCGGTGAAGCGCTGGTGGTGCTGGCCTACCAGGAACGCACAGCCCGCTACAAGCTGGATGTATGCGAAGCAAAAGCGACGCAAGCCCCCGGCGGCTATGTGTTGAATGCTACAAAAAGCGTAGTACCCGTGGGCGACCAGGCCGGTGCATTCATCGTGCCCGCCAAGATCAACAGCCAGTTGGCCCTGTTCCTGGTCGAGCGCCAATCCGCTGGTGTGGCCACACGCGGCTACGGCACGCAAGACGGCAGCCGCGCCGCCGAGCTGGTGCTGAAGAATGCACCTGCCACGCTGATCACAGCGGACGGATTGACCGCACTGGAACACGCTGTGGACATTGGCATTGCCGCAAGCTGCGCCGAGGCCGTGGGTGTCATGGACAAGACCATGGCCATCACTGCCGAGTACCTGAACACGCGCAAGCAGTTTGGTGTGGTCATCAGCACGTTCCAGGCCCTGCGCCACCGCGCCGCTGACATGAAGATGCAGCTGGAACTGGCCCGCTCCATGAGTTACTACGCATCCTTGAAACTCAACGCCCCTGCCCCCGAGCGCCGGGCCGCCATGGCCCGCGCCAAGTACCAGTTGGGCCAGAGCATGCGTTTTGTGGCCGCACAGGCGGTGCAGTTGCACGGTGGTATCGGCGTGACGGACGAATACATCGTCAGCCATTACTTCAAGAAACTGACGCAGCTGGAAATGACCTTTGGGGACAGCCTGCACCACCTGGGCGAGGTGTCTGGCCGGATGCAGGATACGGCGGGGGTGTTTGCCTGATACAGCCGACCGGTCTGCCAACAGGAGCCCTCCAATCGGAGGGCTTTTTTTTGCCCACCGCATCGCC
>JAZKDY010000001.1:13193-28583 GCA_040387325.1 Pseudomonadota bacterium
TTCCGGCATGCCGAACTTCTTTGAAACCCCCGCGCACTTTCGCGACTGGTTCGCCCAGCATGCGGCGACCGAAACCGAACTAATCGTCGGCTTCTACAAGCGCGACACGGGCAAAGCCAGCATCACCTGGCCCGAATCGGTGGATGAGGCCTTGTGTGTGGGCTGGATTGACGGCGTGCGCAAGCGTATGGATGACGCGGCTTACTTCATCCGCTTCACGCCGCGCAAACCCACATCCATCTGGAGTGCGATCAATATCGAACGGGTGCGGGTTCTGACGCAGGAGGGCCGCATGACAGCGGCTGGCATCCAGGCATTTGCCCTCCGGCGCGAAGCCAAGTCCAATATCTACTCTTACGAACAGACCGAAACGGCGACGCTGAGCCCACAGGAAGAGAAGCTGTTTCGCAAGAACACGGCGGCTTGGGCGTTCTTTGAAGCCCAGCCAGCGGGCTACCGGCACCAGATGATCTGGCGCATCGTCAGCGCCAAGCGGGCTGCCACGCGCGCGCGCCGGCTGGACCTGCTTTTGGCTGCGTCGCAGGACGGGCAACGCTTATGATCGGTTGACACGACGCACGCCACTTTTCCCCAGTCGCCCCGCGCGGGGTCGGCATCTCCTGACAACATGGACAACACATTGAACACGGAAAGCCGCAGTGCCATTACGGCTTGGGAAACATTCTGGATAACGGCTATTTGCTTCGGGTGGGCCATCTTCGGGTCCCTGATGTCCGTGGCCGCGTGGACCCAATCCGTTTCGGTTACAGGTGCCTCAGATTTGACCAACGCAGCGGACCCTGGCTTCACCGATGGTCGCTTCATCTCCCTCATCTTCACCGAAATATTCTGTGCGTATGTGGGTATCACATTCCTCAAATGGCGATGCCTGGACGTTCGAGGCCTACCCCCCCAACCCTCCATCAGGGGAGTTTTGGAGGGGGCCTTGCTGTATCTGGTCGGTCTGTGTCTCTATTGGCTGTTCGCAGTTCCGCTGCAGTATGGACAGAGCCCCGAACCGATTCAGGGCATGGTTCAAGGTGCGGTCGTGTCTACGTGGGCCGTCGTTGCGTTTGCTATCGTGAACGGCACCTTTGAAGAGGTGTTTTTACTCGGCGTGCTTGCCCGCGGTTTGCGCGGTTACGGCATGTCAATAGCCATTGGAATACCGGTCCTGGTCAGGCTGCTCTACCATTTGTACCAAGGTCCGGTTGCGGCATCGTCAATCGGCGCTTTGGGCATTTTCTGGGGCTTTTACTACCTCCGTACTCGCAGGCTCTTTCCCGTGGTTTTTGCCCACATCCTGGCTGACATCGTGCCGTTTATGTGGCCCTCATGACCCCACACCTTTGCACTTGCACTACGTACCCTGCACAGGGAATCGTGCCAGGCGCGGAGCCTTGCTGCACAAACTGATCGACGTATCGCGCAACGGCCAGCGCCTCCAGCGGCCTGCGGGGTTGCTAACGCGCCTGCAGGCTGACGCCCTGGGCCAGTACCAAGGTACTACCCCGGAACTGGTAGTGCCTGGGGCCATCCTGCCAGGAGAGTAAAGCTGCGTTCTCGGGTCCGACCCGGTTCAGGGTCATGTCCGCCGTTAGCAGGAAACGCAGTCCATTGAACAGGGTGAACAAGGCCGTGCCGTCGGCGTCGATGTGGATCCAACCACCCTGTTGGGCTGAGGCTTGGATGGCAAGCGCATCGGTGTCCAGAAATGCAGGCAGAAGAATCTGCACCGTGCCAGCACTGTCGGTAAAACGGTAAGCACCGTCTGGGCCGAGGACCAGACTAGGCGCCTGCGCCGTGCCGGGTAAGCCCAAACGGCTCAGGTAATCGGGTCGCGCTGCATACACCTTTTCGCCCACCACCAGGGTCAGCACACCCTGGGTGTTGATGGACGCGGTCAGACCCATGCCACTGATCAGAGTACCGAACTCCGCAAGATTGGCCAGCGCCGGTGCCACATTGAAATTGCCGCAACTGGTGCCCACGTTCAGCACATTGGAGCCGGTCAAGTGGATGCCTTCGCCGCCGGGCGTGCCGGTGCTGGCCTGTAGGGGATAGAACGCAATCACCCGGCTGCCGTTGATGGAAATCCTGGCAACACCGTTGGCGTTTTGCCCCAGATAGGTCGCATCGTTTCCAAACAGCTTGCGCGCCGTGGCGAGCAAACAGTCGGTCAAGGTCGGACCCTGGCCGCCGCCCAGGTTCAGTGCCGTGGGCTGGGTTCCTATGCCGGGCACACCGGGCAGCGTGGGCAGTGCTGGGATGGGGTCTGTTGGGGTGTTGTCGGTTGAGGGCGCAACACCAGGCCCGATAAAGTTGCCAAAGGCCTGCGGTTGATTGCCTACCGTCACCGTGGTGCCCAGCACCGTAAGGGTCGCGGTATCGATGATGGAGACAGTGTCGTCCCCCAAGTTGGCCACGTAAACCCGGCTACCGTCCTGATTAATGGAAATGCCCGCCGGGTTATTGCCCACACTCAGCGTCGCAATGACCGTATTACCCGTGGTCTCCATCACCGACACGGATTGGGCACAACAATTGGCCACATAAACTCGGCTGCCATTCGGACTGACCACGATGCCATAGGGGTCCTGGCCGACGGTAACCGTAGCAATGATTGTGTTGCCCGTGGTTTCAATGACCGAGACCGTACCCTCAAAGGCGGCGTTCACGTTCTCCAGGCTGTTGCCAACGTACAAGCGGGTGCCTGCGGGATTGACGGCAATGCCCAGCGGGCCATTGCCTACCGCCAGCGGACCGCCGATTACGGTGTCAGTGGCGGTATCGATGATCGACACCGTGTCATCGCCATAGTTGGCGACGTAGACACGGGTTCCCGCGGCATTGATGGCGATACCTTGGGGAAAGGACCCGACCGGAATGGTGGCAACGACGGTATTGGTGCCGGCGTCAAACACTGTGACAGTGTTGCTACCGTTGTTGGCCACATATACACGGGTACCCGCCGGGTTGACGACCACCCCCCGGGGATCTACACCCACGCTCACCGTCGCAACCGTTGTGTTGGTGGTCGTGTTGATGACGGAGACTGTGGCGTCCCCGCGGTTGGTCACATACACACGGGTGCCGGCGGGATTGAAAGCAACGGCATCGGGGAAGTCGCCCACAGCAATGGTCGCAGTGACCGTGTTTGTCGCCGTATCGATGACAGAGACGTTGTCGTCGATTTGGTTGGTGATGTACGCAAAAGGTGCACCCAGAGCTACCACCGGCAACAACAACACACACAGGGCTGCAAGCGTGCGCCGCAACATATGGCGCAGACTGATACCGGTTTGGTCCATGGATTGCATAGAAGAGATTTCCTCAATCATCTGCTGCGGCTAGCCCAAAATTTACGCACCAAGTATAGGGGCCGGCCCAGCGTTTATACCGACAACCACCGCGCCAAGTGCGGTAGCAGCCGCGCCTTGCGCTGGGCGCGCAGGCGTACGCCTTCGGCGCTGCGTTGCGCCGCAATCTGGGCATCGGCTGCATGGTGGGTTTTGACAAAAAACTGCAAGGCGTCGGCATAGGCAGGGTCACTGGTATGCCACACCAGCGACGGGAAAAACTCGTTGCGCGCATAGTCCGGCTGCATCTTCAGCAAGGCGTCTGCATGCTGTTGGGCAAAGGCCCAGACCAGTGCCATGTGTGCCTGGCTGAGCCGCATCAGCACACGACTGGCGACCAGGGGTGGTACCTCTTTTGACAAGGCCAGCGGCATCGCCTGCTGCGCCAACTGGGGGTCCAGCACCGAGAATGCAGCAGTGTAGAAGCGGTCTTTGTCCTCCGTGCCTTCGGCCTTGCGCGCCAGATCAAGCAGTGTGTCGTAAGTGGCTTGGTCGGCATACCGGCCCACCGTGCGCACTACAACGCCCCGCAATGCCGGCTCCAGGCTCTGCGGCGCAGCCAGGTAACGTACGAATCGGGCACGGGCCTCTGCCACCACAGCCGGATCACCCATGTCGGCCAGCAAGCCCAGCAAGGCCGTGCGCAACTGGACACGGTCTACCGACTCCCCCGCCACGCCCTCCCACCCCAATTGCGCGAGTTTGGGGCCTGCGATGGTCGTCGCCAAATGACGCACGGCAGCGCGCAACTGTGGACGCTGTGCATCGTCGCGGGCCAATTCGTCCAGGCTTTGCAGGCGGTCCAGCACCAGCTTCCAGACGGCCACGCGGGGCTCATCACCCAGCGCCTTGACAAGGTCAAAGTAAGCTGCCGCCGACAGCCGGCTATCGCCAAACAACACACCGGCGTCGGTCATCACCTTGACACGGGCACTGTCCGGCATCTGGCTCAGGTTTTGTGTGAGGTGGGCCAGTAATGGCGCTGAATACTGTACGCGGTAATACCCCACGCTCTGGGGGTCGATGACCAGCGGCTCCGTACAGCCGGGCCGCGATACCGTCTGCCTGCGCTTTTGCAGCAGCACGTAGTCTGGCTTGCCGTCCACATGGCCTATTTGCACTGGCACGCTCCACAGCCGGTGGCTGTGGCTGTGGTCCTGCAGATACTGCTGTTGGCGCAGCGTGATTTTGCGGTGACCCTTCTCGCACACAGCGTCCACGCTGACCAGCGGGAAGCCAGTCTGCAACGTCCAGTCCTGGGCGATTTTGGCGACCGGTTTACCCGATGCGCCTGACAGTGCCTCCCACAGGTCGATACTGGTGGTATTGGAGTACTGGTGTTTCGCCATGTAATTGCGAATGCCGGAGCGGAAGGCCTCTTCTCCCAAATAGGCCTCCAGCATGCCCACAAAAATCTGCCCCTTGTCGTAGGTGATGCTGTCAAAGGCTTCTGCGGCTTCGCTCTCATTGTTCACTGGCTGGTAGATGGGATGTGAACTCTTCAGCGCATCCAGTGCCATGGCGCTTTCACGGGTGTCGTTTGCCATAAGACCGAAGTGCCACTGCGGGTTGAAATGGGCCGTGGCCTTGTTTTCCATCCACGAAGCAAAGGCCTCGTTGAGCCACAGGTTGTCCCACCAGGCCATGGTCACGAGGTTGCCAAACCACTGGTGTGCCGTCTCGTGCGCCACCGTGCTGAACACGCGTTGTTGTGTGGACAACGGGCTCCTGGCCGGGTCGTACAGCATGGTGGTCTCGTTGTAGATGATGCCACCCCAGTTCTCCATGGCGCCGCCAAAACCACCTGGCACGGCAATGTGGTCCAGCTTGTGCAAGGGGTAAGGCACGCCAAAGTAATGGTTGAAGTAGTGCACCAGATCCTGGCTGGCCCTGAGTGCATAGGTCGCAGACGCCTGTTTACCCACGGTGGTGACCACACCAATCTCGGTACCGTCTTGCATGGCACTGCTGCGCTCCAGCTCGCCCGCGGCCAGCACCACGAGGTAAGTGGACATGGTTGGTGTCATGCCGAAGCTGAAACGCTTCCAGCCATTGGGCAAGGTTTGCTCCTGCTGTACCGGCATATTGGAGATCGCGGTAAAGCTTGCCGGCACATCGGCCGTCATCTGGAAGCGGGCACGGAACACCGGCTCGTCCCATGACGGGAAGAAGCTGCGCGCATCGGTGGCCTCCAGATTGCTGCCAAGCATGATCTTCTCGTCTGCGCCCACCTTGTACCGGTCGTAATACAGGCCTTGTGCCGAGCGGTTGATGACACCCCGGTAGCGCAGCGACAGGGTGTAGCGCCCCGTGGCCAGAGGCCTCGGCAGTGAGAATGTCAGCGTCTGCTGCTCCTTGTCCAACTGCGGTTGCAGGCTTTGCTGCTCTGCGCCCTGGCCGTTCAAACTGGCAGCATCAATTTCAATCTGGTTGGCGTTGAGCACAATCTTGCGCGCAGGGCTGCGTACGTCGATGGTGATCTCTTCGGTGCCGCTAAAGGTGAGCGCCACCAGATCCGGAACGATATGGATTTTGTATTCCAGTGGCACCACATTCTTGGGCAACTTACCGGGAGTACTGGCGAACGAAAACCGGGACTCGGCCTGGGCCGCAATCGACAGAAGCGCGAACGCCATTGCGCTGACGCGCTTGAACAAGGGATGCATGGAATGGGGCTCTCAGGTGCCAGAAATAGGACTGAGAAAATTGTATAGACAAACCCGACGCCCTTCAGGAGCGTTCCCATGCAAGGCCACTTTGCCACCGCCGGTCCGTGTGCTTACACGTCCCGGACGGCTGGTGCGGTCTTACTTGGTTGGGGGAACCACCACAATCGTTGCGCCACCGGAGGTTCCGGTGCTGCCCGTGTTGCCGGTGTTACCCGTATTGCCCTTGGCACCTGTGGCGCCCGTGCTGCCCGTGCTACCGGTGGAACCGGTTGCACCGGTGTAGCCTGTGTTGCCTTGGTTGCCGGTTGCGCCTGTGTCGCCGGTCGCGCCCGTTGAGCCTGTGGATCCGGTTGCACCCGTGTAGCCGGTATTGCCGGTATTGCCCTGGACACCCGTTGCTCCGGTTGCGCCGGTGTAGCCGGTGCTGCCCTGGCGACCGGTGTTACCGGTGTTGCCGGTATTACCCTGGTTGCCGGTAGCACCCGTGTCGCCGGTTGCGCCTTGTGGCCCCATGGGTCCGGTGCATGCACCCAGGCCCAGAACGGAGATCAACAGAACGGATGGAATCAAGAATTTCATGGCAGGTCCTCTTAGGTTGTACGCGGTCAAGATAGACCGCATACCCCCACTTTGAGGCCCTGCCTGCTGAGCGTCTGTCCGCCAGGTCGCTTAGCGGGGGCTTGTGAAAAACGTTCAGTGGCCCAGGTTGGGGGTGGTTTGCGCCAGCCGTTCGCGCTCTTTGCGCTGCGCCTCCGCCCGGGTGCGGTTACCCATCTCGGTGATGGCCTGACTGTGGTCGTCTCCAAACCGGCTGCGCGAAGCGCGGGGATTCCGGCGCTGCTCAAAATGGCGCGCCAACAGGGCGACCAGCAGCAGCACGACCAGTCCGGCAAGGATGAGAATTTGGGGGTTGTTGAGAGAAGTTTCCATGGTGACCTTTGTGGTGGATGAACATGAGGCCCATGCTACGCAGCCAGCGCGCGGGGTCTGTTTGACAGCGCACGAATGCCTGGGATCAGACTGCATGTCGGCATACATTCCAAAAATATTGGCAAATGTTTAACCCCATCACGCGACCTGGTTCGTTTCAATCCACTCCTCAACCAAATTGGAGTCGACATGTATACAAACCTGAGCCGCCTGGGTATGGCCGTTGTCCTGGCCTGCAGTGGCCTACAGGCGCAGGCCATTGGTCGCCTGGCCGATGTCACCGTCATAGACCGCAACACCGGCGCCACACTACCGGTCTACCACAGCAGGGGCGAATACTGGGTGGCGGGCGCACCCGGTGCACGCTATGCCATCGCCGTGCGCAACAAGTCAGGCGAACGGGTGATGGCCGTCACCTCGGTAGATGGCATCAATGTACTAAACGGTGCAACCGCCAGCTGGGGCCAGACCGGTTATGTGTTTGGAGCCTATGCCAACTACCAGATCACCGGTTGGCGCAAGAGCAATTCCGAGGTGGCAGCCTTTGAGTTTGCTGCGTCCCAGGATTCTTATGCCGAGCGCACCGGCAGGCCCAACCAGGTGGGGGTGATTGGTGTTGCGCTGTTCAAGGAACGTGTGCCCCAACCCATTGCCGCGCCCACACCCCTGCCCTACCGCCAGGAGCGCGAGTTCAACGAGTCGCGCCGGGACAGCGCATCGCCCTCTGCACCACCCGCTGCGGCGTCACCCCCACTGCAAAAGAGCATGGGCTCGGCTGAACTTTCCAGTGCGGCCCCAGCCGAAGCCATGGCCGACCGCAGCCGCTCAGCCGCAAAACTGGGTACAGGACACGGCCAGCGTGAGGATTCCTACGTGTCACACACCAGTTTTGAGCGCCTGCAATCCCAGCCACATGAAATCATCACCATCCGCTACGACAGCCGCGAGAACCTGGTTGCAGCCGGTGTGATCGTTGATCGCCCCAGCCGGGTGCCCAATCCCTTTCCCAACTCGGACAGCCTGTCCTACGTGCCCGATCCACCCGCACGCCGCTACTGAGTGCAGGAGGCGGCCCATAATGCGGGCCATGGCCCGCGTTACCGACCCTGCAACTGACACCGATGAGTCGCTGATGCTGCGTTACGCTGCGGGGAACCTGCAGGCCTTCAATCTGCTGTACGACCGGCATGAGATGGGCGTGTGGCGGTATGTGTTCCGCAGTGTGCGCGTACAGGCCGTGGCCGATGATTTGTTGCAGGACGTCTGGTTTGCTCTGGCCCGCCAGGCCCCCAACTACCAGCCCACCGCCAAATTCAAGACCTGGTTGTTCACGCTGGCCCACAACCGCCTGGTCGACTACTTTCGCACGGCCAGGCAGCATGTGAGCCTGGACAGTGACGAGGACGACAGCGTGGCCCTGGTGCAGAAGCTGGCGGCCAACTCGGGTTTTGGGCCACTCAAACGACTGGAGTCCAAGGAGCAGGCCCTGGCTTTGCTCGATGCCATCGAACAACTGCCTTTCAACCAGCGCGAGGCTTTCATGCTGCAAGCCGAAGCGGGCATGGATGTGCAGGAGATTGCCAAAACCACAGGGGTCAGTTTTGAGACGGCCAAAAGCCGCTTGCGTTACGCGCGCAGCCGCTTGAAAGAATTGCTGCAGGAGTACGCATGACCAAGCCGCGCGACGAGTTGCTGGAGCGCTACGCCGAGGCGGCAGGGCAAGACCCGCGCCGGCCGTCCGACCGCGTGCGCAACGCCGCGCGAGCCCACTCCCAAATGCTGCGGGACCAGGCCGCCGAGGTTAAACGGGTTGATGGCAGCGCCCCCATTACAACCGCCGCCAACCAGCCCCAATGGACGTTCTCTTGGGTTGCCAGCCTGGCCGTGGTCGGCCTGGCGGGCCTGCTGTATCTGCAGATCGACCAGGGCGCGCCAGAAGACCGCCAAATCGCACTGGGTGCACCTGCACCTGGCCCCGCGCCTGCGCCGATGGCCTCACCCGCCCCTGCAGCGAAAACAGCAAAGGCTACCGCCAACGCACCACCCGCCGCAGCCGAGGTTGCTGCTGGCCCCGCGAAGATGAGCAACAACACCTCCGATCAGATCGCAAGTGCAGAAACTTCTGCGCGCGATGGAAGATCTGAAACCCGGGAGCAATCCATCATGCGCGCGCCAGCAGCGCCGACTGCACCTGCAGCAACAGCCGCACCCGCTGCCGCGCCACCGCCCCCCCCACTGGCAGACACAAACCGCCGCGCACGCGAAATGCTTGTGGGCACGGCTACGGAGCAATTTTTGCAGGCCGCACGCGGTGGCCAGGTCGAGACCATTCACAGGCTGCTGACCCAAGGTGTTGCAATCAACGCCCGCGACGACAGGGGCAATACTGCGTTGATGCTGGCCGTGACCCACCGGCAGGCACCGGCCGTGCGGGCGCTGCTGAACAGAGGAGCCGACCCTGCACTGGTCAATCAGGAGGGCTTGACGGCACTGCGACTGGCCAGCCAAATGGACATGACTGACATGGTGCTACTGCTGCAAACACACCCATAGCACCACCCACACAAGCCGATACCTTGCTACGATAGTTTTTAGCGAACCGCCACCTTTTCACATAGGACGCACGCACCATGGCATCTGGAAAAATTTTGGTCGCACAAGGCGGGGGCCCCACCGCCGTCATCAACCAGTCCCTCGTGGGTGTGGCGCTGGAGGCACGGCGATTCCACAACATCGCACACGTGTACGGTGCCCGCCACGGCGTGCGCGGCATCGTCAACGAGGACTTTGTCCACCTGACACAGGAGACCAGCCACAACCTGGAGATGGTGGCCAACACCCCGTCCAGCGCGCTGGGTTCCACGCGCGACAAGCCCGATGTCGCCTACTGCCACGAGATCTTCAAGGTGTTGCAGGCGCACGAGATTGGCCACTTCTTCTACATCGGTGGCAACGATTCAAGCGATACCGTGCGCATCGTCAGTGAAGAAGCGCGCAAGGCCAACTATGCGTTGCGCTGCATCCATATCCCCAAGACGATTGACAACGACCTGGTGGGCAACGACCACACACCCGGCTTTCCATCGGCCGCACGTTTTGTGGCCCAGGCCTTTGCCGGCGCCAACCTGGACAATGCGGCCCTGCCCGGGGTGTATGTGGCGGTGGTTATGGGCCGCCACGCCGGCTTCCTGACCGCGGCCTCGGCACTGGGCAAGAAATTCCCCGACGATGGCCCGCACCTGATTTACATGCCCGAACGCACCTTCGACCTGGCGCAATTCCTGGCCGATGTGAAAGCCACCTACGACCGGCTGGGGCGCTGCGTGGTGGCCGTGTCGGAAGGCATACACGACGCCTCGGGTAAATCCATCGCCGCGCAACTGGCCAAGGACCTGGAGCATGATGCCCACGGCAATGTGCAGCTATCAGGAAGTGGCGCGCTGGCCGATCTGCTGTGCGAAGAGATCAAAAGCAAACTGGGCATCAAACGGGTGCGCGGCGACACGTTGGGTTATTTGCAGCGCTCCTTTATCGGCTGCGTATCGGATGTGGACCAGCGTGAGGCGCGCGAGGTCGGCGAGAAGGCCGTGCAGTTTGCGATGTGGGGCGACCGTGATGGTTCGGTAGCCATCAAGCGCACCGGCTTCTACTCGGTGGACTACGAGCTGCTGCCGCTGGACGCCGTGGCTGGCAAGACGCGGGTGATGGAAGACCACTTCATCACCGCCAACGGCACGGATGTGACGGATGCCTTCCGGCTCTACCTGCGCCCACTACTGGGTTCTGGCATGCCGGATGCGTTCCGATTGCGCACCAACCCGGTGGCCAAGGTGTTGCGCCCCGGCTACTACATTTATAAGAAATAGGCCTCTAGCCCCCGTGAAATATGACTAGTACGCTACCAAATTAGTAGCGTATACGGCAGCCTAAGCTGCCAGCTGCAAATCTCCGCCGACCATGATCTTGTCCAGTGCGCGGCCGACAATGGCTTCGTTGTCCAGCACGCGCATGCGACCCAGGCGCAGCATGGCCGAGACCTCGCGTTCCGAGCGCACAAAGGCGTCAAAACCATCGCGGTTGGTGAACAACAAACGGGTGCGCATGGGGCTGACCCAGCTCAGGCGGCAGCGGATGTGGGTGCCCTGCTCGATGGACACGTCAAACCACATGCCACGTTTGAACGATTGGGCCTGGGCATCGAAGTTGTCGACGGCGCTGAACTGGCGCGCGGCGCGGCGCTCGTCCAGTTGTTGCATGGCGACCTGGCCTTCACGGTCTTCCAGCGCGGCTGAGCCGGTATCCAGCGGCATGGACTGGGTCAAGCGTATGGCCAGCGTATGGGTGGTGATCAGCCTGCGGGTGAAGGTGGCGCGGGGCTTGCCATTCCATTCAATCGTGTCCAGACCCACATTGAGCTGACGCACCATGTCGGGCAATATGGCGACCAGTTGGCGCCGCTCTTCGGCGGATGTCTTGGGCTGTATGGACCAGATCAGCTGCTCCATGGTTTTGGTAGCCTGGGCGTAATTCTGGTCACGCGTGGCCTCGTCCATCCAGGCGCGGGCCATGACCTCACGCCACTGGGTGGTCAGGAAGGGCAGCAGAAACGGGGCGACGGCCTGTTCGGCCGAGAGGGCCTGTATGCGCTCATGGATCAGCTCGTCGGCATGCTCCAGCGCCTGGTCCCATGACTCGCCAGTGCGCTCCTGCTCGGCCACCGGCTCGACCCGGACCTGCGCCTGCTGTTCGGATTCGAACAAAAATTCGGTGAACTCGCGCAGCAGGTCGACGAACAGCGTCAGGTCGTTCTCGAACTCGGTCAACACACGCTGCACGGTGTGTTCGATGCGCACGTACAACGGGTCCTCTTCGCCCTTCTCGGGCGCCCAGGCAACGGATGCACCGGCCAGAGAATCCACCAGGCGCCGCGCGGGGTGCTGGTCGGACAGGAAAAAGTCGCGGTCAATCATGGCCGCCTTGAGCACCGGGATCTGCAGGCGACCGATGATGAATTTCATCTGGATCGGAATGGCCTGGTCGGCAAACACGAAGTCAAAGACTTCGGCCAGCGCGTCCACCGTACCGCGGTCCAGTTCAGGCGCGTGGCGGATCTCGTCGCGGTCGCGCATCTGGCGCAGCACGTTGTGTTCGGCCAGGTCCTGGCCTTCGTAGCGCTGGCGGGGTGCCGATTCGGCATGGGCGCGGGCGCCGGCTTGCAGATCCCCCAGGTAACCCATCAGCGCCGGACTGGCTACCGCAAAATTGGGCCGGGTCTGGATTTCGCTATCAGGATCACCGGAGGCCTGGGCACCGCCGGCCTGGCTGCCGCCACTCTGGGAGGCACTGCCGCCACTGCCTTGGGCGCCAAAACCAAGCCGCTGCAAAAACTGCCTGGCATGTGCAGCAACCGTGCGCCCTGCGGTGTCCAGCGAGGACCATGCGGAGCGCTGCCCACCCCCATCATTGGACGCAAAGGGCGCGCGTGACGATTCAGGGCCGTCCAATGGCGCAGGCTGCGAATTCAGCGGCATGCTGCCGCTGCGGGACGCCAACGGCGCGTGGGCACTGTTGCCGTGTTTGATGCGCAGAGCACGGGAGCCCGGCACGCCAGCACGGACCAGGGTGTCGTTGAGCTCGGTATACAGGGGTGTCAGGTCCAGCCAGAAGTTGGGGTCCAGCGATTGCACCAGGTCCACGCTGGCCTGCGGATCGAGCTCACACTTGTCCCAGGCACTGGCAAAGGCCTTGAGCAGCACCATGGGCTGGAAAGGGTTGTCGTGGATGGATGTCTTGTCGTGGCCAAATAACACGCTCAGGCGCTGGGTCAGCGGCTCCAGCACGGCGTCGTAACGTGTTGCAAAGCGCTGGGCAATGCGGTCCAGCAACAAAACACGCTCTACTTCGCCAACATCCAGCAGGCTCAGGCTCATGCCATTGAGCGCATCATCGGCACTTTGGGAATGCCCGGCCTGCGCCAGTTGGGGGACGATGGTGGTCAGTTCTTCACTCAGGCAATCGGCCAGGGTCTGCTGGAAGCCGCGGTTGAACTGCTGGGCGTATTTGCCCAACAACAAGTGGGCAGACCGCAGGTTTTGTCCCTGACCCAGACTGGGCTTGTCGTCGACCAGCTCCATCAGCCGGTTGCGCACCAAGGTCAGGTTTTTGGCTTCGTGCGCCGCAAAATAGGCCAGGGTTTGCGCAATCAGCATGCGTGCCAGACGCACGGCCGGATTTTGCGGCGGGGAGCCTGTTGTGCGTTTAACGGGGGAAATCGATTGCTCGCGGTTCACGATGCGGTCTGTCTGGAGTCAAAAAGTGCCCACAGGGGCGAACTTTGAAAAAAGGAGGGGGGCTACCCGAAGATTGTGGTTCATTTCTCTTTCGAGTCGAACCGCGGGAACCGCATCTGCCGCGATTAAGCGACGATTGACATGCCAAAAAAGTAACTAGTTGTAACGATTTGGTCAGAGAGGTGCCAAAAATGTCAAACCAGCAGCCTTGAGGACTTGGGCACATGGGCGATCAGGAATTCCATCTGGTCGGCCAAGATGCGTCGATTGCGCAATATGAAATCTTCCCACAGGCTGGGCACGTAGGGCGTGTACAACAAGGGCATATGGGCCTGTTCGGGTGTGCGGTGGCTCTTGCGGTGGTTGCAGGGGCGGCAGGCGGTGACCACGTTCATCCACGTATCCACACCCTTTTGGGCGAAGGGGATGATGTGCTCGCGCGTCAGGTCGTGTTCATGGAAGCGCTGGCCGCAGTAGGCGCACACATTGCGGTCGCGGTCAAACAATTTGCCATTGGTCAGGCCGGGGCGCAGATTGAACGGGTTGATATTGGGAACGCCACGGGTGCCAATGATGCTATTGACCCGAATGATGGATTGCAGGCCCGTAACCGCGTTGTGGCCGCCATGGAATACGGCCACTTCACCACCAGACTCCCAACGCACTTCATCCGACGCGTAGTGGATCACCGCCTGTTCCAGCGAAATCCATGACTGTGGCAGGCCCTGGGCCGACAATTTCAAGACTTTCAAAACACGCCTCCTGCAACGGTTAAATCAACCACACACCGGAAATGCACATCTCTGCAGCCCTGGCCACTTCGATAGTGGCACGCTGCTACGTCACAATATACCCTGTTTCTGTGACAAATTGGCTTAGCGCGCTAGAACCCCTAGCGCTGCCTGCTATCAAAAAGATAACAAATCCATGAAGGTTTTTCGCGGCTTCAACCACCCGGGCGTAGCACCGGCCTGTGCGCTGACGATAGGTAATTTCGACGGCGTACACCGCGGCCACCAGGCCATGCTGGCGCTGTTGCGCGGCGAAGCCCAGCAGCGCGGCGTGCCCAGCTGCGTACTGACCTTCGAGCCGCATCCCCGTGATTTTTTTGCCGCCCAGTTTAAAAAACCGGAGCTGGCCCCGGCGCGGGTTGGCACGCTGCGCGACAAGCTGGACGACCTGGCCATTTGCGGCGTGGACCAGACCGTCGTTCTGCCCTTTGACGCCAAGCTGGCCGGGCAGTCACCGCAAACCTTTGTTGACAACGTGCTGGTACAAGGCCTGGGTGCGCGCTATGTGCTGGTGGGGGATGACTTCCGTTTTGGCGCCAAGCGTGCGGGCGATTACGCCTTCTTGGACGCTGCCGGTGATGCCCAGGGCTTTGACGTGGCCCGTATGAACAGCTACGAGGTGCACGGCTTGCGCGTCTCCAGCTCCGCCGTGCGCGAGGCTCTGGGCCAGGGCCGGATGCAGGATGCCGCCCGCTTGCTGGGTCGGCCGTACTGCATATCGGGCCACGTGGTGCACGGGCGCAAACTGGGCCGCACGCTGGGGTTCAAGACACTGAACCTGCGCTTTGCGCACTGGAAACCCGCCGCCAGCGGCATCTTTGCCGTGCTGGTCCATGGCCTGGCCGACAAGCCGGTGCAGGGTGTGGCCAACCTGGGTGTACGCCCCTCGCTGGACCCCAATGACGTGAACGGCGGGCGTGTGCTGCTGGAAACCCATTGCCTGGATTGGCCCGCAGAACTGGGCCCCGAGGGGGCCTACGGTAAAATCATCCGTGTGGAACTGCTGCACAAACTACACGACGAGCTGAAATACGACGGCCTGGACGCCCTGACCAAGGGCATCAACCAGGACTGCGACGACGCACGGGCCTGGTTCGCAGCCCGAATTTGACCGGGCCGACCAGCCTGATGGTCAGCGACGCACCTTGCCCCGCGTCACCTCTCTCCCAACAGAGAGTCTCGCCTCTGTGCCGCGCAACTACTGTTGTGCCGGCCAGGCCCCACCCGAATTTCTAGATTGAGCAAGCCACCATGACTGACTCCACACCAACACCCGTTGACTACCGCGGCACATTAAACCTGCCCGACACCCCCTTCCCCATGCGCGGCGACCTGCCCAAGCGCGAGCCGG
>JAZKDY010000002.1:0-6164 GCA_040387325.1 Pseudomonadota bacterium
GGCACCACGTTGTCCATCACCGCCTGCATGATGCCCAGCGGCCCGCCGGTCAGGACCGCGCGCTCGTAATCGAGCCCGCTCATCAGCACCTTGGCGCCGCCGTTGAGCGTGCCCAGCACGTTCTCGGCCGGCACCTCGACGTTGTTGAACACCAGCTCACCGGTGTGGCTGCCGCGCATGCCCAGTTTGTCGAGCTTTTGCGCGATGCTGAAACCGGGCATGCCCTTTTCGATCAGGAAGGCGGTAACGCCGCGCGCACCCAGCTCAGGGTCGCTCTTGGCGTAGACCACCAGCGTGTCGGCATCCGGGCCATTGGTGATCCACATCTTGTTGCCGTTGAGCAGGTAGTAGCCGCCCTTGTCTTCGGCCTTGAGCTTCATGCTCAGCACATCCGAGCCCGCGCCCGGCTCGCTCATGGCCAGCGCGCCCACGTGTTCGCCGCTGATCAGCTTGGGCAGGTATTTGGCGCGCTGTGCATCCGTGCCGTTGCGCTTGATCTGGTTGACGCACAGGTTGCTGTGGGCGCCGTAGCTCAGGCCCACGGATGCGCTGGCGCGGGAGATTTCTTCCATCGCAATCATGTGGGCCAGGTAGCCCATGTTGGCGCCGCCATATTCCTCACCCACGGTGATGCCCAGTACGCCCAGGTCACCCATCTTGCGCCACAGGTCCATGGGGAACTGGTCGGTCTTGTCGATCTCGGCCGCACGGGGGGCGATCTCGGCTTGGGCGAATTCGCGCACCGCGTCGCGCAGGGCGTCAATGTCTTCGCCGAGTTGGAAATTCAGGCCGGGCAGGTTGTTCATGGGGTGTCTCCTGTTGTAGGTGTTGGGGGTTTTTAGGGGTAAGGCAGCGGGATGTAATCAGGCCTTGGCCCGCTTAGTTGCTGGGCTTGCCGCCGGCTTGGTCGCTTTGGCCAGCAGGGCGCGGGCTTCTTTTTCGTGCGCTTTGAGCTCGTCCAGGTTAGCCTGCAGGTCGGTCATCTGGGATTCCAGTTGCAAACGGTGCAGGGCCAGTACGTCCAGAAACTTCTGCAGTTGCGCGCCAGTGTCACGCGGGCTGTCGTACATCTGGATGATGTCCTTGGCCTCTGTCAACGACAGGCCCAGGCGTTTGGCCCGCAGCGTCAACTTGAGCCGCGTACGGTCGCGCCCGCTGTAGACGCGCGAACGCCCGCCGGGGCCGGTCCGCTGGGGCTCCAGCAGCCCCAGGTCTTCATAGAACCGGATGGCGCGGGTGGTCAGATCGAACTCGCGGGCCAGATCGCCAATGCTGTAGGTTGTGCTCATGGATTCTGTGTGAACAAGGGCGACAGTGTCTTCAAAAGACGCCGCCTAGAATGCCCGTTTTGTTGACGTTTACGTAAACGTCAATTATGTAATAAAAAGGCGCGCCTCCGATGAACGAACTGGAAATGCAGCTCCACTACCCGCTGGGCGAGGCGATGGCCCCCATGGGCGGCACACTGGACGTCGCACCCGGCGTGAAGTGGATACGCATGACGCTGCCGTTCGCGTTGAACCACATCAACCTGTGGTTGCTGCGCGATTGCATGGATGGTGTGGAGGGCTGGAGCATTGTGGATTGCTGCATCCACCGCGACGAGGCCAAGGCGCAATGGGAATCGATTTTTGCCAACGAGCTCGAAGGCCTGCCCATCCTGCGTGTCATCGTCACCCACATGCACCCGGACCATATCGGGCTGGCGCACTGGCTGTGCGATCGGTGGAATGTGCGCCTGTGGATCAGCGCCACCGATTACCAGGTGGCACGACTGGGTTGTCTGGGCCCTACCGGGTTTGGGGGTGACCGTGCAGCGGAATACTTTGCATCCCACGGGCTGAACAGCCCCGAGGCAGTGGAGCAGATCAAGGGCCGCACGGGGTACTTCCCGTCCCTGGTGCCATCTGTACCACCGCAGTACCGGCGGCTGATGGACGGCATGGAACTGTCCATTGGCGGGCGGGCCTGGCGCTGCATCAGCGGTTATGGCCACGCACCAGAACACATTGCGCTGTACTGCGAAAGTCTGAACGTGCTGATTGGCGGCGACATGATGCTGCCGCGCATTTCCACCAATGTGAGCGTCTACGAGCAGGAGCCCGAATCCAATGCACTGGTGCAGTTTCTGGACTCGATCGACAAGTTCCGCGACCTGCCAGAGGACACGCTGGTGCTGCCCTCCCACGGCAAGCCCTTCACCGGAATGCACACCCGCATCCAGCAGTTGCACGACCACCACCGCGACCGACTGGCTGAGGTGGAAGACGCTTGCGCGAGCCGCGCCTGCAGCGCTTTTGACATCCTGCCGGTCATGTTCAAACGCCCGCTGGACATGCACCAGACCACATTTGCGATGGGCGAGGCGGTGGCGCATCTGCATGCGCTGTGGTTTGCCGGAAAATTGCAACGCACGCTGGGGGCCGACGGGGTCTACCGATTTGCCAGCACCGCAGAGGCTGGCTGACATTTTCGCGTAAGCCTCGCGCAAGAAAATCATGGGTCTAACAAGGGAGACCTATCCATGCAGGTGTTGAAGACTGGGGCCGTCCAAGGCCGGGCGTTTGTATTGGCGGGCTTGCTGACCCTGGCATGTGGCCTCACGTGGGCGGCACCCACCAACAGCAAATTCGAACCCACCGCCCAACTCGGCGGTACCCCCCTCCAGCTCAACGGCGCAGGCACACGGATGCGTGTGGTCTTCAAGGTTTACGACCTGGCCCTGTACACACCAAAAAAAGTGACTTCGCCCGAAGACCTGCTGGCCCTTCCGGGGCCTAAACGCCTGAGCTTTGTCGCCTTGCGGGAGCTGCCGGGCACCGACCTCGGCGTGGCCTTTATCAAGGGGCTACAAGCCAACGCGTCCAAGGAGCAGGTGCAGAAACACACGGGCTCGTCCACCCGCCTGATCGAGATTTTCTCGGGTCAGACCAAGTTGATGCCCGGCGACACCTTCGCCATGGACTTTGTTCCTGGCGGCGGCACCACCTTCCACATTGCCGGCAAACCCCAGGGCGCCCCGGTGGGTGACGCTGAGTTTTTTGGCATGGTGCTGAAAATCTGGGTAGGCGACTCGCCGGTTGATGCGCAGCTGAAAGAGGCGTTGCTGGGTTTGGACAAGGGGCGCTGAGCGCCTGCCCTACCACTTCGGTATCGCATCGTCCTTGAGCAGCCCGCGCAGTTCCGCATAGTCGGGCACCACGCTGCGCACGGTGTCCCAGAAGCGGGCGCTGTGGTCCATGACGCGCAGGTGACTCAGCTCATGGGCCACCACATAGTCGATGACCGCCGGGCGGAAGTGGACCAGACGCCAGTTCAGGCGGATGGAACCATCCGACTTGGCACTGCCCCAGCGCGTGCCCGCATTGCTGAGGCTGAGCTTGCGCCACTGCACCTGCAACAGGGGTGCGAAATGGTCCAGCCGTTGCAAAAAATAGTCGCGCGCCTGGCGCATCAGCCAGGCCTGTACGGCGTCGCGGATCTGCTCGGGCGTGGCGGTCCTGGGCAGGCCCACACGCAGGGTGCGGCATGCGGCGTCCGGCGTGGCTGCATCCAGCTGTGCACCCACCGCGCCAAAGTTATGGCTGGGGTCCAGCACGACCTGAATGGCGTCGCCATACAGCGGCAACACCACACCATCACACCATTCGATACGGGCTTCGTGCTGTCGGGCCTGGCGCTCGCGCGACTCGCCCAGCTTGCGGGTGATCCACTGCGACTTCTCGCGCAATGCTGCATCGACTTCAACCAGTGGTGTCCATTTGGGTGCGCGAACTACCAGGCCATCGGGCCCCACGACAAACCCTATCGTGCGCCGCTTGGCGCGCTGAAACAGGTAGCCCACCGTGGCATCGCCCAAGCGCACTTCGCGGTTGGCGTGCGGGTGGGTAAAAGCGGCGGGGACTATCGCCTGGCTCAGGGGTTGGGCCAGTTTATGGCTCACCCCGGGGGATGGCTGCAACCGAGGAGGATGTGCGATTGGCGCTATTGTTTCAGGAGCGGATGGGGCAACCTCCGCGGGGGCTAGCGCATCAAACAGATCCAAGGTGTACTGGAAGAAGCCGCGCATGGTATTCACAGTGGGCGACCGGGCTGCCACTACTGGTAGGCCTCGGGGTCCAGGCGGCGCATCTCGGCTTCGATCCAGTTTTCCACTTCCTGCATCAGCTCCTTGTGGTGGCGGCCCTCACTGGGAATGGGTTTGCCTATGGACACGTCGATGGTGCCGGGCGTCTTGATGAATGCCTTGCGCGGCCAGCACTTTGCGGATGTCACTGCAATCGGGATCACGGGCGCACCGGTCTGCACGGCCAGCCGTGTGCCACTGGTCTCGTACACACCCTTCTGGCCACGTGCGATCCGCGTGCCTTCGGGGAACATGATGATCCAGGTGCCTTGTGCCAAACGCTCCTTGCCCTGCGAAACCACTTTTTTGAAGGCCTGGGTGCGCAAGCTGCGGTCGATGTAAATCATGTCCAGCAGGCCAATGGCCCAGCCAAAGAAGGGCACATACAGCAGCTCCTTCTTGAACACATAGGCCAGCGGATGCGGCATCAACGCCGGCATCAAAAAAGTCTCCAGCGTGGACTGGTGTTTGACCAGAAGCACGGCGGGGCTCTTCTCTCCCACCGGCAAATTCTCCATGCCGCTGACACGGGTGTGGATGCCCAGCAGCACGCGCGCGCTGCCAATGCTGCTCAAGCCTAGCCAGGCGGAAGCGATGCGGTAACGGTAGGAACGGTCCAGACGCAGCACCGCCACCAGGATGATGGCCAGCGTGTAGGGGATCACGGTCAGCACCAGCCAGGCCATGTGCAGGATCGATCGCAGAAAGGACATGTTTAGTCAAATGGGCCTGTAGCCCCCGTATATATTGAAGGTATCGCTATCAAAACCGCAGCACTACAGATCGGCCGCCTGTGATGGTCGCACATCCTGCATGACGATGTATTCGGCAAAGGCAGCCAGGTCGTCGTGCACAACGGTGTCGGCCGGGTAACCTTCGGGCAGCACGCGGTCGCGGTAGGCTGCGGCCTTGCCGGTCAGCACCAGATGCGGCGCGCACCCTGCGGACACGGCGGACACCAGATCGCGGGGAGCGTCACCCACAGCTGGGACGCCGTTGAGCGAAATGCCATACCGCTCGCCGATCTGCTCGAACAGCCCGGGCTCGGGCTTGCGGCAGCGGCAGCCCTCGTCGGGCGCATGCGGGCAATAGAAGATCGCATCGACCCGGCCACCCACCGCCGCCAGCATGGTATGCATCTTGGCGTGCATGGCGTTGAGCGATGCTACGTCAAACAAGCCACGGCCCAGGCCCGACTGGTTGGTCGCCACCACCACATGCCAGCCTGCGTGGTTGAGCCGTGCAATGGCTTCCAGCGCGCCGGGCAAGGGCTCCCATTCGGACGGGGACTTGACGAAGTCGGCACTGTCTTCGTTGATGGTGCCGTCGCGGTCGAGGATGACGAGTTTCACGGGTGCCCTTCGCTTGCTTGCAGGTTAGGTCGCGAGCTTGGAGAGATCGGCGACACGGTTCATCGCAACGTGCAGGCTTTTCAGCAGGCCCAGGCGGTTCAGGCGCAGGTCCAGCGCCTCTGCGTTGACCATGACGTCTTCGAAGAAGGCATCGACCGGTACGCGCAGCGCGGCAAGGGACTGCAAGGATGCGGTGTAGTCGCCAGCTTCCCATTGGCTTTGGGCCACTGGCAGCACAGATTGCATCGCTGCGTACAAGGCCTTTTCGGCAACCTCTTGCAACAGGATCTCGCTGACATGTGCATCTACATCACCATCGGCCTTCTTCAGGATGTTGCCGATGCGTTTGTTGGCTGCTGCCAGGGCCGGGCTTTCGGGCAGTGCAGCGAAGGTGCGCACGGCAGTCAGGCGCTTGGGAATGTCGCCCAGGCGCTGCGGGCGCAGGGCCAATACAGCATCAACCTCCTGGGCGCTGTAACCTTGCTCGCGCAGGGAGCCGGCCAGGCGGTCGTAGATGAAGTCGGTGATCGCGGCGGATGCATCGGTGATCTTGTCGCCAAACGCCGGGGCCGCGCTGGCCACCAGGGCGCCCAGCTCCAGCGGCAGGTTCTTCTCGACCAACATGCGGATAACACCCAGTGCATGGCGGCGCAGTGCAAACGGATCCTTGTCACCGGTGGGTACAT
>JAZKDY010000003.1:0-36614 GCA_040387325.1 Pseudomonadota bacterium
GGGTGCACGATCTGCACCATTTCCACCTTGTCGAACTGGTGCTGGCGGATCAGGCCGCGGGTGTCGCGCCCGGCGCTACCGGCCTCGGAGCGGAAGCAGGGAGTGTGGGCAGTCAGCTTGATCGGCAGATCGGCCTCGGCCACCACCGTATCGCGCACGAAGTTGGTCAGCGGCACTTCGCTGGTGGGGATCAGGTACAGCGCGGTGTGGTCGGGCTGGGCCTCGCCCTCCTGGCCGCCCTTTTTGGCAGCGAACAGGTCGCCTTCAAACTTGGGCAGCTGGCCCGTGCCTTTGAGCGATTCGCCATTCACGGCGTAGGGCACGTAGCATTCGGTGTAGCCATGCTCCTGGGTCTGCAAATCCAGCATGAACTGGCTCAAGGCGCGGTGCATGCGGGCGACCGGGCCCTTCATGACGGTGAAACGTGAGCCCGACAACTTGACGCCCATCTCAAAGTCCAGGCCCAGTGGTGTGCCAATGTCCACGTGGTCCTTGATCTCGAAGGCCATGGCGGTGGGTGTGCCCCAGCGGCGCACTTCCACGTTGCCGTGTTCATCTTCACCCACCGGCACCGACTCATGCGGCAGGTTGGGCACGGCCAGCAACAGGGTCTGCATGTCGGCCTGGATGACGTCCAGGCGCGCGGCAGAGGTTTCCAGCTCGGTCTTCAGTCCGGCCACTTCCGCCATCACGGCATCGACCTCAGCCGGTGTGCCCTTGGCCTTCAACATGCCGATCTGTTTGGACAGTGTGTTGCGCTTGCTTTGCAGCTCTTCGGTGCGCATCTGGATCGTCTTGCGTTCGGCTTCCAGCGATTTGAAAGCATCCACATCCAGAAAGGCTTGCGGGTTCTTGCGGGTTTGCAGGCGGGCGACGACCGAATCCAGGTCTTTGCGCAGCAGGTTGATGTCTAACATGGTTGTACCGATTCTCTTTAAGTCAAATTGGGCTGTAGCCCCCGAATACATTGGTGAATACGCTATCCAAAATATAGCACTTCAGCGGAAGATCATGCATCCATCCGCAGCCCCTTGGGCAGCGGGAACTTGGTGGTTTCTTCAATACCGTCCATCTTGCGCACCGACACGGCGCCCAGGGCGCGGATGCGGTCAATCACCTCACGCACCAGGACCTCCGGTGCAGATGCGCCGGCGGTCAGCCCCACGCGGCTCTTGCCTTCAAACCAGGTGGTTTGCAATTCAGCGGCGCTGTCGACCATATAACTTTCAACGCCGAGCTTGCGCGCCAACTCGGCCAGGCGGTTGCTGTTGGACGATGTGGGGCTGCCCACCACAATCATGATGTCCACCTGGGGCGACATGATCTTGATCGCGTCCTGGCGGTTTTGGGTGGCGTAACAAATGTCCTGCTGCTTGGGTGCGCGCACATGGGGGAAACGTGCGATGACGGCGGCGGCAATGTCCGCGGCATCGTCCACGCTGAGTGTGGTCTGTGTCACCAGGGCCAGTTTTGCCGTCTGCGAAGGTGTGATGCGGGCCACGTCCTCGACATCTTCCACCAGATGGATGCTGCCGTCATCAACCTGGCCCACGGTGCCTTCCACCTCGGGGTGGCCCTTGTGGCCGATCATGATGAACTCATAACCCTCTTTGTGCAGCTTGGCCACTTCCACGTGGACCTTGCTGACCAGCGGGCAGGTGGCGTCAAAAATCTGGAAGCCCCGGGCCTGGGCCTCCATCTGGATCGCCTTGGACACACCGTGCGCAGAAAAAACGAGGGTAGCCCCCGCCGGTACGTCATCCAGCGCTTCAATAAAGATAGCACCCTTCTCCTTGAGGTCGTTCACCACATAGGTGTTGTGCACGATCTCATGGCGCACGTAGATGGGGCGGCCAAATTTCGTCAGCGCGCGCTCCACGATCTCGATGGCGCGGTCCACACCGGCGCAGAAGCCGCGGGGTTCGGCGAGCAGGATTTCCTGGGGTTGGGTCGTGTTCATAAGATGCCGATCAGTTGCACTTCAAAAGCGACGGGCTGCCCGGCCAGCGGGTGGTTGAAGTCGAACTGCACGCCCTTGCCTTCCGCCACCTGCAGCACCACGCCGGCAAACTGGCCCTGGCCGTCCGGGGTGGGGAACTGCACCACATCGCCCGCGGCGTACTGCTCGTTGGGGTCGCCCAGCGACTTGAGCTCCTTGCTGGACAACCACTGCTGCATCTCGGGGTTGCGCTCGCCAAAGGCGGCGCCGGCGGGCAGATCAAACGTGCGGCGGGTGCCCTCCTCCATGCCGATCAGGCAGGCCTCCACGGCCGGGGATAGCTCGCCGGTGCCGAGCGTGAGTGTGGCGGGCGATCCGCCAAAAGTGTTGATCACGTCCCCAGCCGGGCCGCTCAGGCGGTAATGCAGGGTGAGGAAGGAGCCTGCTTCCACACAGGGAGTCGTCGTTGCGGTCATAGGATCTCGATAAGTGCTGCCGGGCCACGGGGTGCGGGGGCAAGCATTAAACTGGCCTCTATTGTAGAAACCCGGCCAAAGCCCCCGGCCGCGCCCTCCCATACCATGCCCCTGAAAGACCTGCCCCCAGACGCCAGACCGCGTGAAAAGCTGCTGGCGCGCGGCCCCGGCGCATTGAGCGATGCCGAATTGCTGGCCCTGCTGCTGCGCACCGGCATACAGGGCAAGGGCGTGCTGCAGATGGCAGATGAGTTGCTGCACCTCAAAAAAGATAGCGCCTCAGCTAATGGCGACGGGGGCTTCGACGGTATTTCGGGTTTATTGCATGCCACGGCGGACGATTTGAAGCGGGTCAAGGGCCTTGGTCCGGCCAAACGGGCCGAGCTGGTGGCGGTGCTGGAGCTGGCGCGCCGGGCCATGGCCCAGCAGTTGAAGGAGCGCACAGTGTTCGCCGACCCCGACACCATCAAACACTACCTGAAGCTGCACCTGGCCGCCAAAGGTCATGAAGTGTTTGCCGTGCTGTTCCTGGATGCGCAGAACCGGCTGCTGGCGATGGAGGAGCTGTTTCGAGGCACCCTGACACAAACATCGGTTTACCCGCGTGAGGTCGCGGTGCGCGCCCTGCACCACCAGGCGAGCAGCGTGGTGCTGGCGCACAACCACCCCAGCGGCACGGTGCAGCCCTCCCGCGCCGACGAAGCGCTGACACAGACGCTCAAATCCGCGCTGGCCCTGCTGGACATACGCGTGCTGGACCACATCATCGTGGGGCCGGGTCAGGCGCTGTCCATGGCCGAAAAAGGCCTGCTGTGACCGCCACTCCAAAACCCTTCAAGGTGGGTTCGCTGGCCGATCTGAAGCAGGTCAAGAAAGAAATCGCCGCCCAAGCCGAGCGCGCAGTACAACTGGCGGCGCAAAAAGCACTGGAGGCCAAACGCGCACGCGAACACCGCAGCCTGTTCCAGGCGGCCGTCGGCCAGGTGCAGCGCCTGCCCGAGCACAAGACCGTCAGCCTGAAACCCGCACCGCCAGCACCCACACCCGTGCAACACCTGCTGGACGAAGCAGCAGCCTATACCGAGTCCATCAGCGACGAGGTGGACATCACCACGCTGCTGGAGACCGATGAACGCCTGAGCTTCCGCCGACCCGGCGTAGGGCCGGATGTGACCTACAAGCTGCGGCGCGGCAAATGGAGCATCCAGCGCCAGATCGACCTGCACGGCCTGCGCACGGATGACGCGCGTGAGGCCCTGGGCGCGTTCATCCGCGAGGCACACAAACAAGGCATACGCTGCGTGCGCGTCGTCACCGGCAAGGGCCTGGGCTCACCCGGCAAGGCGCCGGTGCTCAAGGACAAGGTGCACCGCTGGCTGGTGCAGCGCTCAGAAATTGTGGCCTTTGTGCAGGCACCACCCGCACAGGGCGGCGCCGGGGCCCTGGTCGTGCTGTTGCAGCCCTTGCGTGTGCTTTAAGAAGGCGACCCAGGCACCCGCGGGGCCAAGCATTGACCCGTACACTGCATGCCCGTGATCACACAGGCAGATAACAGGTAGGCGTATGAAGTTAAAAATGGCGAAAAACTCCCTCTTTGCGGTCCTGCTGCGCTCACCATGGTGGTACAGCCTGCTGATCGTGGTGGTTTTTGCCTTCGCCGCCCGTGCGTTGTTGCCCGAGGCTTATGTGGTGGTGGGCATGATGGGTGCCTTTCCTTTTGTAGTGATTGCAGCCATGAGTGCCTGGCGGCAGTGGCAGTTGCCCAATCCGCAGAAGGTGGCCGACGCGCTGGCCCGTGCGGGCAACATGCCGTGGACGGACTTTGCCGCGACCTTGGAAAAGGCTTTTGCCACAGAAGGCTACGCCGTCACACGGCTCAACAGCCCCGCTGCTGACCTGCAATTGACCAAAAACGGCGCGGTGACCCTGGTGAGCTGCAAACGCTGGAAGGCCGCCAACCATGGGGTCGAGGCCTTGCGCGCACTGCACCAGGCGCAACTGGCGCAGGACGCGCAACACGCACGCTACATCAGCCTGACCCCTGTGACCGACAACGCCCGGCGCTACGCGCAAGAAAACGGCATTGTGCTGGTAGCGTCAGCCGAGCTGGGCGCCCTGATGGTGCAGGTGGCGTGATGGCAGACCACCCCATACGCGCTGAAACGATTCGCCTGGCGGTGCTGGGCCTGCTGGTGGTCGCGTTGGGCAGTGCGGTGGCGCTGGTGCTGGCGCCTTTTGTGGTGTCGATGTTGTGGGCCGGTATTCTGGCGTTTGCCACCTGGCCGCTGTATGCGCGACTGCTCCACTGGACCGGTGGGCGTGACTGGACCAGCGCCCTGTGCATGACCCTGTTGATGGCTGCCATTGTGGTGCTGCCCACGCTGTGGCTGCTGCATTTGTTGCGCGCCGATGTCAGTGTGCTGGCGGATTACCTGGCGCAAGAGCTGCAGGCCGGCCGCCTGCATCCACCGGCCTTTGTGGCGTCGCTGCCCATTGTGGGGCCGGAGCTGATGGCCTGGCTCAACGCCGTACTGGCCGAACCCCTGCGCTGGCAGACCGAGCTCAAGAGCCTGCTGGGCAAGCTGGACACCGAACTCTGGACGCTGCTGGGAGGTGTTGGCAAAAACATCGTCAAACTGGGGCTGTCGCTGTTCACGCTGTTTTTTGCCTACCTGCATGGCAAAAGCGTACTGGAGCAGGCGCGCACCGTGCTCAAGGGCCTGCTGCGCGAGCGCACCGATGGGTATGTCAACGCAGTGGGCAACACCACCCGTGCCGTGGTCTACGGCATTGTGCTGACCGCGCTGGTGCAGGCCCTGGTGGCGGGCCTGGGTTACTGGGTGGCAGGCCTGCCCGCACCCGCCACACTGACCGCGGTGACGGCCCTGGTGGCACTGATACCGTTTGGCACACCCTTTGTCTGGGGTACAGCTGCGGTGTGGCTGCTGTTCACGGGCCAGACCAATGCCGGCATAGGCCTGCTGCTGTGGGGCGTGTTGGTAGTGTCCTGGGTGGACAACATCGTACGGCCCGTCATGCTCTCACGCGGCAGCGACATCCCCTTCATCCTGGCCCTGTTTGGCGTATTGGGTGGCCTGGCTGCGTTCGGGCTGGTGGGCCTGTTCCTGGGTCCGGTGATTCTGGCGGTGGCCCTGGCCGTGTGGCGCGAGTGGCTGTAGACGTGTGATAGCCCGGATTAGGGCTTAGTGCACCAGACGCACGGCGGCAATCGCCAGCCAGCCGAGCACAAAGTTGAGGATGACCAGGCGGTTGATCTGCACGGCGGCTTGAGCCGCCACGGGCCACTCATTCGCTGCCAGGGCGCGCTTGAACTTGCGAAAACCCGCAAAGTAGATGTGACCAAAAATCAGCACCATGGCCACCCCGATGCCAAACATCAGGTTCCAGCCCAGCGGCACACTGCCGGTACCCGTTGCCGCCTTCACCGCCCGGAATGCGCTGGTGTACAGGTGGCTGCCAGTGAACAGCAAGACCACAATCGCCCCCAGCACCAGGTTGAAAAATCGTCGCCACACGGCGCCCATCAGCCGCGCCCGCACCTGGGGCTCCAGCACCTCCAGCGCAGCGGGTCGCAAGGCCAACAGCATGAAGGTCATGCCACCCATCCACACGATGCCGGCGACCAAATGGAGGAGTTTGATGGTGTCGTACATAAAGGCTGTGGCGCATTCTGCGCAGGCGGGTGGAGATGCGCGATTGTGGCAGCAGCGCCGTGGCGTGGACAATACACCCCAGCGCCACACATGAATACTCCCATCTGATATGCCCACCGTCCCCCGACACACATTGCCGCCACCCGCCAACATCATCGTGTTGAACGGAACGTCCAGCTCCGGCAAAAGTTCTTTGGCGCGGGCCTTGCAGGCGCGCCGGGGCAGACCCATCCAGCACCTGCAACTCGATGCCTTTCGCCGTATGGAGCCCAACGATTACTGGGAGGCCTGGAACGAACAAGACCCTGTGCTGGTGGCCCTGAAACATGCAGCCCTGTGCCGCGCCATGCACGCCGCGCTGTCTGAGTACGTGCGCCATGGCATCGACGTGATTTTTGATACCGTGCTGTGGCACCGCGAAGACTGGCGCTACTTGCTGGAAGACCTGGACGGGCTGCCGGTTTACCTGGTGGGTGTCAACTGCGCTCTGGAGGAGTTGTCGCGCCGGGAACAGGACCGCGGCGACCGGGAGATTGGTCTGGCGGCGGGCCAGTTCAAGACGATCCACATGGGCAAGGTCTATGACTTCCAGGTTGACACTACGGAGGCCAGCACAGAACAATGTGCCGGTGACGTGCTGGCCTGGCTGGACACCCGGCCCGAGCCCAGAGCGTTCAGGGCGGTGCAGGCCAGCTTCGGGATTGCCTTGAAACTGGATAGCGGAAAACTGATCGAGAACGACATGCCGCTGGCACGCATCCGTGATCTCTGTTGACATCGGGGGCGTACGCTTCCAGCTGCGCGCCGCGGCCGTGATTGTTCACGACGAGTCCGTACTACTACACAGATTGGAAGGCGATATGTACTGGGCGCTTCCTGGTGGTCGTATCGAACCCGGAGAAGACGCGCGCGCAACCCTGGCCCGCGAAATGCAGGAAGAGATAGACGCGTTGGTCGAGGTCGACGAACTTCTCTACGTTGTTGAGAACTTCTTCACCCATGCGGGCAAACCCCAGCACGAGCTGGGCATGTACTTCAAGACACGTTTGCAGCCACAATCCGCGCTTCTCGATAAATTGCGCACGCACTGGGGCAGTGAAGGCAACCGCAAGCTGGAGTTTCAATGGTTTGCCTGCGACCAGTTGGACAACGTCGAACTGCATCCGTCCTTTCTGCGCACGGCATTGGCAAAACCTGTTTTGCAGTTTGAGCACGTGGTGCAGCGGGACACAAGGCCAGTAGCGTGAAACGCTCTTTGATAAACACCTTCGGAACTGCCACAATTTCAAACACCAGATTCACCAAGCATCCATACCCACCAATACCTGTACAGCCATGCGCCCCATTTCTGTTCTGATTCTTAGCCTCACCTTCATCCTTCCACATGCCGCATTCGCAGCATCCCCATCAGATACGCTGGGGACCTGCCTGGTGGACAACACGACCGGCAAAGACCGCAAAGAACTGGCCCGCTGGATCTTCATGGCCATGACCGCGCACCCCGACATCCGCGAACTCTCGGCGGCTACTGAAGAACAGACCGTCCAGTCGAACAAAAACATGGCAAATCTGGTTACGCGCCTGCTCACCGAGAACTGCACGGCCGAGGTACGGGCTGCCAGGAGCGAAAGTGGTGGAGCGAACACCAATATGTTCCAGGCTTTCAAATCACTGGGTGAGGTGGCGATGCAGGAGTTGATGGGCAACCGCAGTGTGGCCAAGTCCGTTGGGGACTACGTGCAGTATCTGGACAAGAAAAAGATTGAAGGCGTATTGGCTACGAAGTGACGGCCGCAGGCCCTACATGCGCCAGGTGGCTGTGAACGCGATGTTGCGTTTGAACACGCTGCGGGATGCCGCCGCACCAAACTCGGCGTGTCCCCCGGCATCGAAGATATTCTGGGCCGACAGCGCAACATCCACATCACGACTGAGGCGCCAGTTGAAACGGCCATCAACCGCGGTATAGGCGGGCACCACCGGTGACGGCAAGGCTGCGACATGGCGCACCGCCAGATCGAGCTGGTGGCGGCTGGTGATACTCCACGACGACCGCAATTGCCATGTATGGTCCGGGTCATTGCCCAGGGCACTGGGGCCAGTGGGGTCCCTGCTACCAGGTTTGATGCGCAGGTTCTGGCGCAAGGCGGTCGCCCCCAGGCTCAACCGCCAGTCCCGTGTAGGCTGATAGTTGGCCCAGGCCTCTACACCGTGGGTCGATCCTTCCATCATGTTCTGCACCAAGGCGCCGGGGGGTGGTTGCCCGCTGCGCAGCTTGTCGTAGTCGCTGTAAAAACCGGTCACCGAATACGACAGGGTGTCGCTAGGCTGCGCACGGTAACCCAGCTCTGCCACGTTGGCAGTCTCTGACTGGAAGTCAGGGCCGCCGCTGATGACGGGCATCAGGGGTCGCCCGGGTAGTGCCAGGTATACGTAGTAGTCGCGGTCCAGACGGGCTGGCGCCCGTACCGCCCGCGACAGGGCGCCCCACAACAACTGGTTGTCTGCCAGCTTCCAGGCAAACCGCGCGCTGGGCAGGTACTCTACACCGGTATAGACATTGCTCTCCGCCTTGATGCCCAGTGTCACGCTGACGGCAGGGCTGATGGCGATTTCATCCTGCACAAACAGGCTGCCCCACTGGAGCCTGCGGTCGGCCGGCATAAAGACCTGGGGCAGAAAGTTGAGGCTGTTGAAATGCGTTTGGGTATTGCCCTGCGCGACGCGGTAGCCAGCACCCCATAACAAGCGCTGCGCAGTACCCAGGCGCAGGCCGTGCTGAACCTGGATGTCGAACGTGGCCGCCTGGTCGCGGTAGGTCAGCGGATCATCGCGCTCGGTCTGGTCGTAATAGGTTTGCAGTTCAACGTTTGAACCGTCGGCCAACTGCCGCGTCCAGCGCAGCAGCAGATTGGAGCCCGACAGCAGGGGTGCGCCAAGCGGCCCCGGCTCAGCCTGTGCACGGTAGGTGTCGCCCTGCAGGGTCACACCACCACCCCAGTCCGCGCGAAAGCCCAACTGGCCACTCTGCCAGCCGTCGGCAACCGCTTTGCCATTGCTCAGCTGGCTGCCTGCCTGGTTCAGGCGCTGGGCATAGACGCGGTAGCTGCCGTCTTCGCCCAGCGTACCTCCGTGGCGGGCATAGGCCGCGGACTCGCGGTTGCCGCCGCTGGCACCCACCAAAGTGCCCTTCGTGTCCCGCGCGCTGCGGGTGATGACATTGATCACACCATTGACCGCGTTTGCGCCCCACAAGGTTGCGCCGGGGCCACTAATGACTTCGATGCGCGCAACATCTTCCAGCAGCACGAACTGCGAATCCCAGTTGACAGTGGAAAACAGCGGGGTATAGACCGTGCGCCCGTCCATCAGCACCAGCAATTTGTTGCCTATGCCATTGTTGAACCCGCGTGCGCTGATGGCGTAGGGTCCGGTGCCAACACGGGCCACTTCCAGATTGGGTGCCAGGCGCAAGGCCTCTGGCAGTGTCATGGCACCTGAACGGCGAATGTCCTCGCCAGTGATGACATAGATGGACGCCGCCGCATCGGATAGTCGTTCGGTGCGGCGTGATACCGACGTGATCTTGATGGTGCTCAATTCTTCGATGCTGAGGCTGCTCAAGTTCACCGTGGTGGTGGTGCCCGTAGCCCACACCATGGACGCAGGGGCAACGAACAACAGTGCGGCCATAACCCGCCGCACACACCGGCTCAACGAACGGTTGCTTTTTGCAAGTTCAAAAACACGCATATGGTCCGTTCGCAACTGTTGGTCCTCCCATTCGCCTCTGTCTGCGGGCGAAATATGCCGTCTCCTTTGGGCAAGGGGGTGCGGCTTTTTCATTGAACCATAAATATCGGCACCGCGCAAAGGCGGGGTGTGCCTTGCCCGCTGGAGACACATGGTTTAAGCTTGACCGGTCCATTGCCTGCAAATTCGCCTTGTTATCAATGCCGTGGGAGGCCCCTGTTGAACCTCGCGTTTTCACCAAGTGAACCCAGCCATCTCGCGCAGAAACGATGGGTGCTGGTCGTGGACGACGACGAGTTTCAGCACAAGATCGTGAACATGGTGTTGGGGCAGGCGCACTACCAGCTGGCGTATGCCGTCAGTGGCGAAGATGCGATCGATTTTCTGCAACACACCCCTGTGGACCTGGTCATCATGGACGTGCAGATGCCCGGACTTGGCGGCTTGGGCGCGACACGGCAGTTGAAGGCCATGCCGCATCTGGCGCATGTGCCCATCCTGATGACCTCCGGCGAAGGGGATGACCTGATTCTGGCGCAGTGCCTGCAGGCGGGGGCTGCGGACTTTGTGTTCAAACCCTTCGACCGAACGACCCTGCCCGCCAAGGTGGCCCTCTTGTGTGGCCTGGCCAGTGATCGCAAAGATGGATCCTAGGCCGATGTGCCGCCACGGATTCAGCTGCCTGTACTGGGTGTTTGCCTGCTTGGCCCTGTGGACCGCGCCAGGTGGCGCCATGGCCGCCGATATCGAAGACCAGATCAAGGCCGCCTACCTGTACAAGTTTGCATCGTATGTGGACTGGCCAGCTTCGGTATTTGCACAGGCCGACACACCCGTCACCATTGGTGTGCTGGGGGCCGACGAGATTGCAGTTGAACTCAGCCACATCAAGATGGCACACCATCCCGGTGGTCGCACCGTCGAGGTCCGGCGCCTGAAGCCCGGGGAGGCGATGGCGGGCATACAAATGCTCTTCGTCGGTCGCGACGAGAGCACCACACTCAAACGCCTGCAGGACAACCTGCAAGCACGCTCCGTTTTGACGGTGACCGATGCAGTCGGTGCCCTGGCTGCGGGCAGCGTGATCAACTTCGTCACCGTGGATGACCGCGTACGCTTTGAGGTGTCGCTGGCGCAAGCCGAACTCAGTGGCCTGAAGATCAGCGCCCGCCTGTTGGGCGTGGCGCAAAAAATTGAAACCCGCAAGCCATGATGAAACCATTGCGCCTACGCTCGGTCCGCCACAAATTGTTGTTGATGGTGCTGGTGGCCAACTTTGTCACGCTGCTGGTGGCAGGGGGTGCGTTGCTGTACCACGACCTCATGGAACAGCGCAGCAAGCTGGCATCCGAACTGGTCACCCTGGCCGCCATTCTGGGCCAGGGCAGTGTCACGGCGCTGGAGTTCGATGACGCGAAGGTCGCCAATGAAAATCTGGCGCAACTGCGCGCCAATCCCAACATCGTTGCAGCCGCCATCTACACCACCCGGGGCAGCCTGTTCGCCCGTTATGTACACGATGAAGCGCAAACCCACTTGTTGCCGACAAACCCGCAGGCCGAGGGTGTGCAGTTCGATGTGGGAGAGCTGGCCGTCTTCAAGCGGATTGCTGGCAACGGCAGCGTGGCTCTGGGAACGATCTACCTGAAGGAGCGTTATGACATCCGCGCCTGGCTGCTGAACTATCTGGCGATCCTGGGCGGGGTGCTGCTGGCCAGCCTGGCCCTGGGGGTGGTGATCTCATCCCTGCTGCAGCGATGGATATCCGTCCCCATACAGGCGGTCAGCAGTGTGGCCCAACGCGTCATGGAGCAGCGCAACTACCGCCTGCGCGCAACCAAGAGCACTGCAGACGAGATCGGGCATCTGGCGGATGCCTTTAACGGCATGCTGGAAACCCTGGAACACGAGATAGCCGAACGCTCAAACGCCGAACAATCGGTTCGCTCGCTCAATGCCCAGCTGGAGCAGCGGGTCTTGGACCGCACTGCGGAGCTGCAGGTCGCCAACCGCAATCTGGAGACACGCACCCAGGAGGCAGAGACAGCCAACCGCGCCAAGGCCGACTTCCTGGCCAATATGAGCCATGAAATCCGCACACCCATGAATGCGATTCTGGGGCTGGCCTATCTGCTGCAGCAGAGCCCCCTGGATGCCGACGCTCGGGATCTGGTCGGCAAGATCCGCAACGCCGGGCGGTCCTTGCAGTCCATCATCAATGACATTCTGGACATCTCCAAAATCGAGGCCGGCCGCCTGGAAATCGAACACGCACCGTTTCGACTGGGTGACGTGCTGGAGAACCTGGCCAGCATCATGTCGGCGAATGTCGGGGACAAGATCCTGGAGCTGGCGATAGCCCCGGCGCCTCACATCGGTGGCAACTTGATCGGGGACGCATTGCGACTGGAGCAGGTGCTGATCAACCTGACCGGCAACGCCATCAAATTTACCCAGCTGGGCTCCATCACGGTGGCGATCGATTTGCTGGCACAGGATGACAAAATCGCCAAACTGCGGTTCGCCGTGCGCGACACGGGCATGGGCATTCCCCTGGACAAACAGGGGCAGATTTTTGCGCCCTTCTCACAGGCCGACGTCTCCACCACCCGGCGTTTCGGCGGGACCGGCCTGGGGCTGACCATTTGCCGCCACCTGGTCTTGGGCATGGGGGGCGACATTGGCGTCATCAGCAAACCCGGCAAGGGCAGCGAGTTCTGGTTCACGATTCCCTTCGAATGGCGCGCGAGCCAGGAGTACGCCGTGCCGGAACTGGCAACGCTGGAAGTGCTGATCGCAGACGACAGCGAAATCGCACGGGAGAACCTCAGCAACACTGCGCGATCCATTGGCTGGGTCCCCACCAATGCCGAATCGGGCGAAGATGCTATCCGGAAGCTGCGTACACGCCACGACGCACACGGTAGTTTCGACGTCATGCTGGTCGACTGGAAGATGCCGGGCATGGATGGCCTGCAGGCCGCCCAGGCCATACGGCAGTCATTTGGCGACAACGGCTGCCCCATCGTACTCATGGTGACGGCATTCGCGCGCGAGGAACTGCTGCGCCAACCCCATGCCGACCTTGTGGATGGCGTGCTCAGCAAACCGGTGACCAGCTCTGCGCTGTACAACTGCGTGGCCGATGCCCTGCGCAGACGCGGCCAGGGTAACCTGGCGCCACTGCGCGCCAACCCTGCACCCCGCGGCATGCGCCTGCTGGGATTGCGGGTGCTGGTAGTGGACGACAGCGACCTCAACCGCGAGGTGGCGCAACGTATTCTGGCGGCCGAAGGCGCCTATGTGCAACTGGCCAACGATGGCCGGGCCGCCCTGTACTGGTTGCGCGAGCACCCCCACGCAGCCGACATTGTGCTGATGGATGTACAGATGCCGGTGATGGATGGTTATGAGGCAACGCGCCAACTGCGACAACTGCCACATGCCAAGGATTTGCCGGTTGTGGCGTTGACGGCGGGCGCGTTCAAAGCCCAGCAGGAGGTGGCGCTTCAGGCGGGGATGAACGCGTTTGTGGCCAAACCCTTCAATGTGGAGGAACTGATTGCCACCATCCTGCAACTGGCGCCGCTGCACATCCTGCCCGACACGGGTGACACCGTGGCGCAGACGCCCCGGCCCGCTGGAGAGGCGTTTTCAGGGATGGATGTGGCCACTGGCCTGAGCCTTTGGCAGGACGCCCAGACCTACGGCGAATTCCTGAAAAAATTCACAGGCTTGTACGCCGACTGCGGCGAACGCCTGCGCGCGCTGTATGGCGTGCAGGACCTTGCGGCGGCAAAAGCCTTTCTCCACAAACTTCGCGGGACTGCCGGTTCGATGGCTCTGGTCGATGTGGTCCGCCAGTCGGCAGTGCTGGAGAAGCTCGACAAGACCGAGGACCCGGAGCCCGCGTTGCAGCAACTGGAGTCGGCTCTGACGACTGCCTTTGCGTCGATAGTCGCGTTCACCAGCGCGAAGCACGGATAGCAGTGGCTGCGGACAGATCGTCTGGCTAAGGCACGATTTCGAGTTCGCGCAACTCTTCCGGCGTAAACACCCGCGACCGGGTATGAAAGGCCTTGCCCTCCGACCCCTCCAGTGAAAACGTGCCCCCATGCCCGTCGATCACATCGATGATGAGTTGTGTGTGTTTCCAATACTCATACTGGCCTTTGCCGATGTAGAACGGGCAACCGCCAATCTCACCCAGGTACACATCACCGGCGCCCATGGTTATCTCGCCGGGCAGGTAGCAGTTGGCGGCGCTGTTGTCGCAGCAACCGCCACTTTGGTGGAACATCAGCGCAGGGCCGTGTTTGGCCTTGAGCTGTGCCACCAGTTCCAGCGCCACGGGTGTGGCGATGACTTTGTCGACCATGTCAGTCAGTCAGTCGGCGGTCTTTTAGAAGAAGCCCAACTTGCTTTCGCTGTAGCTCACTAGCAGGTTCTTGGTCTGTTGGTAGTGGTCCAGCATGACCTTGTGGGTCTCGCGGCCAATGCCTGATTCTTTGTAGCCGCCGAATGCTGCGTGCGCCGGGTAGGCGTGGTAGCAGTTGGTCCACACCCGGCCTGCCTTGATGGCGCGGCCCATGCGATAGGCCACATTGCCATTGCGGCTCCACACCCCGGCGCCCAGACCATACAAGGTGTCGTTCGCAATCTCAAGGGCTTCGGCTTCGTCCTTGAACGTGGTCACGGCCAGTACCGGGCCAAAAATTTCTTCCTGGAAGATGCGCATCTTGTTGTTGCCCTTGAAGAGCGTGGGCTGCACGTAGTAACCACCGGCCAGGTCGCCGCCCAGATGGGCCTGTGCACCGCCTATCAGCACCTCGGCACCTTCTTGCTTGCCCAGGTCCAGGTAGGACAAAATTTTGGTCATCTGCTCTTTGGAGGCTTGTGCGCCCAACATGGTGTCGGTGTCCAGCGGGCTACCCTGCACAATGGCCGCCACACGTTTCAACACGCGCTCCATGAATTTGTCGTAGATCGACTCCTGGATCAGCGCGCGGCTGGGGCAGGTGCAGACCTCGCCCTGGTTGAAGGCGAACAGCACCATGCCTTCGATGGCCTTGTCCAGAAAACCATCGTCCTTGTCCATCACATCGGCAAAGAAGATGTTGGGCGATTTACCGCCCAGTTCCAGCGTGGCGGGGATCAGGTTGTTGGCTGCGGCTTGTGCAATCACGCGGCCAGTGGAGGTGGACCCGGTAAACGCAATCTTGGCAATGCGTTTGCTGGTAGCCAGCGGCATGCCCGCCTCACGGCCATAACCGTTGACGATGTTCAGCACGCCGGGTGGCAGCAGGTCGGCAATCAGTTCGGCCACGATCAGGATGCTGATGGGCGTGGACTCTGCAGGCTTGAGCACCACACAGTTGCCAGCACCCAGCGCGGGCGCCAGCTTCCAGGCCGCCATCAGGATGGGGAAGTTCCACGGGATAATCTGCCCCACCACGCCCAGTGGCTCCTGGAAATGGTAGGCCACGGTGTTCTCGTCGATGTTGCTCAGGGCACCTTCTTGTGACCGCAGGCAACCGGCGAAGTAACGGAAGTGGTCCACCGTCAATGGGATGTCGGCATTCAGCGTTTCGCGGATGGGTTTGCCGTTGTCCACGGTTTCGGCATAGGCCAAGAGTTCCAGATTGGCTTCGATGCGGTCGGCAATCTTCAGCAGGATGTTGGAGCGGGTTGCGGCATCGGTTTTGCCCCAGGCGTCTGCCGCAGCGTGGGCGGCGTCCAGCGCCAGTTCAATGTCCGCTGCGGTGGAGCGGGCGGCGCGGGTGTAGGGCTTGCCGGTGACGGGGGTGATCACTTCAAAGTATTCACCCTTGACCGGTGGCACAAATTTGCCACCGATGAAGTTGTCGTAGTGCACCTTGAATTGCAGGGGTGCTTCGGGCGAGCCGGGTTTTGCGTACAGCATGTGGGTTGTCTCCAGATTGTTTTGAAATGTTGTTCACTACGCCGCGTGCGCAGTAGGCGACCACGCGGTTTCGTGCACGCTGCTTTGCAGGCAACATGCCAATGCTGGGTTTGAACACAAAATGGAGGCAAAGGCCCTGCGCGGATCCGCTGCGGTAGGTTTGAGCTGCCAGGTATTGCCCTGGCTGCGCCAAAGCGGCGCACCCACTGTGTCAAAACGGAACAGGTCATGCGCCATTTGGGTTGAAATGGCTTTTGGGGCTGGCGCACAATGCCAGAAAAACAGGAGACAAGGCCCATGCCCGCACCCGCATTGCAGGAACGCTCGGTACCCAGCCAACTGCGCGAAGCCCGCCGCCAGTTGGTCAGCCATGGGCGCCTGCCCACCGATCTGATAGAGCGCGACCTGGCGCGCTCCTGGCTGCGCTGCTGGCAGGCTGGCTTGCAACCCGTGGGCCGCATGCCCGGCGCACCCAATGCATCGGGTGCACAACTGACACGCGAACTGGAGCGCCAGCGCGAGCTGATTGCCCATGCCCGCCCGGTCATGGAATTCCTGCACGAGCAAACCCGTGGCACCGACAGCATGAGCATCCTGGCCGGGCCAGACGGCATGCTGCTGCACACGCTGGGCGACCCGCAATTCATAGGCCGCGCCGAACGTGTGGCCCTGCGCCTGGGAGCCACCTGGCACGAGCAGTTTCGCGGCACCAATGCCATTGGAACGGCGCTGGCCGAAGAACATGCGGTAGTGGTACACGCGGCCGAACACTACCTGGAGCGCAATGGCTTTCTGACCTGCGCCGCCGTGCCCATACTCGACCCCAAGGGCCGTATCCTGGGCGCGCTGGATGTGTCGGGTGACCACCGCGGCTACCACCGCCACACGCTGGGGCTGGTGCGCTCTGCGGCCCGGATGATCGAACACCGGCTGTTTGAAACCCGCCACGACACCCGCCAGTGGAGCGGCCTGCGCCTGCGCCTGCACAGCCAGCCCGAGGGCATAGGCACCGTGGCCGAGGGTCTGCTGGCCGTGTCGGAAGACGGCATGCTGGTGGGTGCCAATGCTGCGGCGCTGGAACTGCTGGGCTTGAACTGGAAGAACCTGCTGGTGACGCCCGTGCATACGGTGCTGGCCGAGTCCATGGAACAGTTGATGGACTGGGGACAACGGTCGACGTCTACCCCGCATGTGGTGCACACCGCCAACGGACGCGCTGCCTGGGTGCGCGTGGAGGCGGGCCGTCTGTCGCACCCGGCGCGCAATGGCCGCGCGACCGATGTTCGCCCAGTCCAGGACGTGGCGCCCAACAGCACCGATGCACTGGCCGCGCTGGACACCGGTGATGCCGTTTTCCAGGCCGCAATAACCCGTGCCCGCAAACTGCTGGGCAAACCCATCGCCATCTTGCTGCAAGGCGAATCCGGCGTGGGCAAGGAAGTATTTGCCCGTGCCGCCCACCAGAGCGGTCCGCGGCGTGACCAGCCCTTTGTGGCCGTTAACTGTGCCGCCCTGCCGGAAAACCTGATTGAGGCCGAACTGTTTGGCTACCAGAGCGGTGCGTTTACCGGCGCACGGCGCGAGGGCGCACCGGGCCGCATCCGCGAGGCCCATGGGGGCACCTTGTTTCTGGACGAGATTGGCGACATGCCGCTGAGTCTGCAGGCCCGCCTGCTGCGTGTGCTGCAGGAACGCATGGTGGTGCCGCTGGGTGGTGGCAAACCGGTGGCGGTGGACTTTTGTCTGGTCTGCGCCACCCACCGCGACCTGCCCGCCGAGATGTTGGCCGGGCGCTTCCGTGAAGACCTGTACTACCGCCTCAACGGGCTGACGCTGCGCCTGCCACCGCTGCGCGAACGCAGCGACCTGCAGCACCTGCTGGCGCGCGAGCTACACGCGCTGGTGCCCGAACGCAGCGTCTGCATCGCACCCGACCTGCTGCAGGCCTTGCAGGCCTACCGCTGGCCCGGCAACCTGCGCCAGTTGATCAACGCATTGCGCACCGCCTGTGCCCTATTGGATGGAGACGACGACACGATTGCCTGGGAACACTTGCCGGATGACTTGCTGCAGGCCCTGCAACAGTCCAATAGCCTTGTAGAGGACGCCATGCCAGGCACGGAGTTGGCAGCCGATCTGCGCACACAATCCCGTCAAACCATCGAGCGCACGGTGGCCCAATGCGCGGGCAATATGTCGGAAGCGGCCCGCCTGCTGGGCATCAGCCGCAACACGCTGTACCGCCGACTGCGCACCGAAAATTAGCCAGGCGTTACCGCATCAATCCCCAGCACACAGGCGTCCTTGGCGCCGTGGCCGGCGGCAATCAACTGGTCCATGCGGGCAGCAATCGAGGGCAATACCGCCAGTGGGCGGCTACCGGCGGTCTCCAGCATCAGGCGCACATCCTTGCGCGCCATGTCCAGCTCAAAACTGGCCTCGAAGTTCGCCTTGGCCATGTTGACACCCCGTCCGCCCACCATGCCGTTCAGGTCCAGCAGACCCAGCAGCTTGACCGCGTCTTGTGGGTCTACACCACTGGCCTGGGCCAGGGTCAGGATGTCGGCCATGGCGGCGGACACACCAATGATCAAGGCATTGCCAAACAGTTTGTTGATGGCCGCAAGGTCACTGCGTTCCCCCATGAACTCCAGCCGCGCGGTCATGGCCGCAAGGGCTGTCTGCACACGCGAAAACAAGACCTTGGGTCCCGCCACCATGATCGTTCCCTGTGCTTTGCGCGCAGCGGCAGGTCCCATGAACACCGGGCAATGCAGGTAGGCCACGCCCTGGGCCGCCAGGCGCGTGGCACGTGCAGCGGTCAACGCCGGCAAGGTGGTGGTGTGGTCCAGCACGATGGCGTCCGGTGCGAGCCCGGGCAGTGCCGCGGCAATGACAGCATCCACCACCGCATCGTCCTTCAGCACCAGGTGCACACGGGATGCGCCACGTACTGCATCCGCCGCAGTCACTGCAGCGTTGACTCCAAATGGTGCCAGCGCCACCACCTTGTCTGCCGTGCGGTTCCATGCGGTGACGGTGTCACCACGCCTGGCAGCGGCCTCGGCCAAAGCGCTGCCCAAAAGTCCTGTACCTAGAAATGCGATGTTTGCCATAGTGGGTGTCTGCTGAAAAGTGGAGTGTGTATTGTGCGTTTGAAGCAATGCACCCATTGATAACGTTGCTTAATCGGTCCCCGCAAAAACCACCGTGTCGCCGCCGACCTTTTTGGCCTGGTACATGGCCGCATCGGCCCATTTGAGGATATCGGCCTGGCTCGCCCCGGGCTTGGCGAACAGGGCCACGCCTATGCTGGCGGTGCACTGGTGCTGCACCAGGACATCGGGCTGTCCCGCGTGGGTGATTGTCAGCAGGTAGGGTGCGGCCAGCAGCGCACGGATTTTTTCCGCCACCGCCTGGGTCTGAGCACGGGCGATGACAGGGTCGCTGTGCAGGTCCGTGAGCATCACCACAAACTCATCACCCCCAAACCGTGCCACGGTGTCGATCTGGCGCACACAACTGGTCAGCCGGTCGGCCACTTCAATCAACAGGTAGTCCCCCACTTCGTGCCCATGCACGTCGTTCAGCGGTTTGAAGTTGTCCAGATCCAGGAACATCAGTGCCGAGTAAACACCGCTGCGCGCACCACCGGCCAGGGCCTGGCTCACCCGGTCATTGAGCAGCAGGCGGTTGGGCAAATGTGTGAGCGGGTCGTGGAAGGCCACTTCGCGCACCTGGGCTTCCACCAGCTTGCGCTCGGCCACCTCCACTTCCAGCGTGTGGGCCGATGCCTGCAGGCTGTCCGTCATGGCGTTGAACGCATTGGCCACCGCATCCACTTCACTGGGCCCATGCCCGGCGGCCGCGCGCGCCTGGCTATTGCCACCCTGCACCGCACGTGCCGTCTTGGCCAGGGCCACGATGGGCTCACTGATGCGCCGTGCCATCGCCAGCGCCAACAGCACCAGTGCCACCAAAACCAACAGTGCCACCGTGGTTGCGGTGATGGCACGCTGCTTGGCGGCGGCATAAACCTCGGTGGCAGGTACCCCGACAAAGGCCACCCAGCCCACATCGGGCATGGGCACCACCGAGAAGTAACGCGTGATGCCATCGATGGCCAGACTCTCGAATTCGCCGTCGCGCAGCTCCACGATGCGCCGTGCGGCCTCTGCATTGGGGCGGGTGCCGATCACACCCTCGGGGTCCAGGTTGCGCCAGACCATGACGCCGTCGTCGCGGAAGAAGCCGTACCGACTACCTTGCGGCAGGTAGTCGGACGGGATATTCGGGTCAAAGGATTTGAGGTCAAACGGGATGTGCACCGAACCCACCATCTCGCGCTGCCCGTTCCAGATGGGTGCCACCAGCACGGACACCCACTTGCCGGTGATGGGGCTCAAATAGGGTTCGCCCACCGTGAAGCTGCGGCTTTGCAAAAATGCCTTGTACCAGGGCGCATTGCCCACGCTGATCAGCTTGCCACCGGGCTGCGGTACGGCCGAACAGACGATGAGCCCATCCAGATTGGTATACGCCACGTTGGCATAGTCGGGGTTCAGGTGGACCAGATCGGCCAGGATGGGGTCGCAGTTGGCCGGATCCACCGCCTGTACGCGTGGGCGCAGCGCCAGGCGCTCCAGGGTCTGGCTGGCATTGGCGATCTTGCCACCGGTGTTGCTGGCCATGGTCTTGGCCAGCGTACGCAGCGCACTCTTGGTGTGTGCCACGGCCTGCTGCATCTGCGCAACGATCTCAAGGCCAATCATCACTACAAGCGGGATGGCCAGCGCCAAAACCAGCAACAGCAGATGCGAGCGTATCGACGCGGCAGTTTTCATTGCCTTAGCCTGGCACGCAGGGTTTGACCATACGGACTACCGCCTTTTCACAGGGTAAAGCTTACAACAAATTGGCCTCTAGCCCCCGTCGGATATAGAGGTATCGCTATTAAAGTAGTAGCAAATCATCCGTTTGTCAAGTTGCCGCCCGGCGCAGCGTTTCCACCACGGGTCGGTTCAGCACCTCACGCAGGCCCCACCAGCCTGCGGCCAAGGCCAGCACGGCACCGGCAAGGCCACCAAACAAAGGCACCCACAGTGACACGGTCCATTCAAACTCGAACACAAAACGCGCCAGTGCCCAGCCAACGCCACCAGCCACCAAGGACGCCAGCACACCCGCCAGCAAGCCCACCCCGGCCAGTTCGGCACGTTGCACCTGGCGCAGCAGGCTGCCCTTGGCGCCCACGGCGCGCATGATGGCGTATTCGCGGGCCCGCTCTTCGCGCGTGGCGGTGACAGCGGCAAACAGCACGACCAGCCCCGCCGCCAGCGTGAAGCCAAACAAGAACTCCACCGCGCGGATCACCTGGTCCAGCACGCGTTGCACCTGGGCGATGGTGGTGGTCATGTCCACATTGGTCACATTCGGAAATTGGCGCACCAGGGCATTGTCGAAACCCTTGGTAGGCGGTGCCTTGAAGGCGCCCATGTAGGTGGTGGGCACGTTCTCCAGGTTGCTGACCGGGTAGATCACAAAGAAGTTGGCCCGCATGGAGCCCCAGTCCACCTTGCGCAGCGAGGTGATCTTGGACTCGGTCTGCTGCCCGCCCATGTCAAAACGCAGCACATCGCCCAGCTTGAGCTTGAGTGTGGTGGCAATGCCGTCTTCCACACTGATGGCGCCGGCTTCCTCCGGCGTCCATGTGCCCGCCGTTACATCGTTTTGCTGCGGCAGGTTGGCGTTGAACGAGACATTGAACTCGCGGTCCACCAGGCGTTTGGCACGGTCTTCGGTGTAGTCGTCCGGTGTCACGGCACGGCCGTTCACGGCGACCAGGCGCCCGCGGATCATAGGGTACCAGTCAAAACGGGCCACCCCTGCGTCCTTGAGCATTTTCTGGAAACCGTCCGACTGGTCCGGCATCACGTTGATGACAAAACGGTTGGGCGCATCCGGCGGTGTGGCCTTGCGCCAGCTGCTGATCAAATCCGTGCGCAACAGCACCAGCAGCACCAGGGCCAGCAGGCCCACGGCCAGTGCACTGACCTGCACCACGGTGTAGGCCGGGCGGGCCGATACCTGGCGTGTGGCCAGCACCAGCCAGCGCGGCGCGGTGGTCTCGTTGACACTGCGCCGCAGCACCTTGACGGCTACCCAGCTCAGCGCCGCAAACACCAGCACCGCGCCGCCAAACCCGCCCACGGCGATCATGCCCAACGTCAAATCACTGCTGGCAGCCAACAATAGCGCCGCAAAGCCCAGGACACCAATGGCCAGCACCCCCAAGGTGACCGGGCGCAGGTTGCCCACATCACGGCGGATCACGCGCAGCGGCGGCACCTGGGCAAGCTGCAGCACGGGTGGCAGGCCAAAGGCAAACAGCAGAGTCAGGCCCATGCCCATGCCCAGCAACACCGGCCAGAAGGTGGCCGCCGGAAGCGCCGCATCCACCAGGCCGGCGAGCAGCGCGACAAACAGGTAGTGCACACCGTAGCCCACCAGCACGCCCAGCGCGCTGGCAAACAGGCCAACCATGGCAAATTCAAACGCATACCCCGCGGCAATGGTGCGCTGGCGCAAGCCCAGCACGCGCAGCATGGCGCAATCGTCCAGGTGGTTTGCGGCAAAGGCACGGGCCGACAGCGCCACGGCCACCGCGCTCAGCAATGCCGCCAACAGTGCGACAAGGCTCAGGAATTTGTCGGCGCGGTCCAGCGTCTGGCTCATCTCGGGGCGACCGCCCTGCAGCGACTCGACGCGCACGCCACGCAGCCCGCTGCCGTTGGCCGGCTTCACCTGCGCGTCGGCCCAGGCCACAAAGGTTTGGACCGGCTTGTCCGCACCGGCTACGGCCATGCGGTAGTTCAGGCGGCTGGCCGGTTGTATCAGCTTGGTTGCGGCGATATCCTGCGTGTTGATCATCACGCGGGGGGCAAAATTCATGAAGCCCGCACCACGGTCAGGCTCGACCACAATGACGGTGTGGACGGTCAGCTGGGCGTCACCCAGCAGCAGCGTGTCGCCCATCTTCAGGCCCAGCGACTCCAGCAGTGACGCATCAACCCAGGCCTGGCCCGGCTGGGGAATAGCGCGGGTGGGTGCCTCCGGCGCTTCAGGGCTGCTTGCCACCCGCAGCGCACCGCGCAGCGGGTAACCCGGCTCCACCACCTTCAAGGCCACCAGCTTGGCCGCTCCGCCCTGCGCGTCAGGCGCACGGGCCATGGTCGGAAAACCGACGGTGGACACCATGTTCAGCCCCAGCTCGCGGGCCTTGGCCGCAAAGTGATCCGGGGTGGGGTTGTCGCTGGATATGACGGCATCCCCCCCCAACAACTGGCGCGCGTCGCGCTGCAGCCCGCCCTTGAGCCGGTCGGCGAAGAAGCCCACCGCGGTGAGTGCGGCCACGGCCAGCGTCACCGCCACGATCAACAGGCGCAAATCGCCGGAGCGCAGGTCCCGCCACAGGGTGCGCCAGCCCAGTGTCCAAAATGAAATAGTCATGGCGCTACCTTAGCGCATCTCGGCCCCAAGCATCGGCCAAGGGGAAATGTGCTGCCAGTCGTTATGCTGTGCCCCTTTGCAATCCTGTGAGCCCATTGACACGATGAAAACAATCCGACGCATGGCCATTGCCGCCAGCCTGCTGGCACTGCTGTGCCTGGGAGGCTGCGGCAGCATGGCGACCTCTGACCCCACTTCCAGCACCAGCCGCGCCGCCGACATGGCCCAGCTGACCCGCCAGGCCCATGCCTGGGACCAGGCCATTGTGCGCAAGGACAAAGCAGGTATCGAAGGCAATATGACCGAGGACTTTCGCCAGATCGACGGGGGTGCCGACATCGAGACCAAGGCCTCGTTTGTAGACGGCTTGTTGTCCCCCAAGCTGACGATCAACCCCTATACGGTGGAAGACTTTGAGGTGCGCCTGTATGGTGACACGGCTCTGCTCAGCGGGCGCACCCGTATCACCGGCAACTACGACGGCAAGGCCTTTGTCTCGCACTACCGCTACATCGACGTGTATGTGCGCACCAACGGTATGTGGAAGATAACCAGCGTGCAGATCACGAACATGCCCAAGTAAAGCCGGGCGCCATCCGCTTCAACACGCGGTCAGGGGGCTTCGAGCATGTCGCCGGTGTCCACCGGGCCGGCAGCCACATCCAGCACCTTGGAACCCAGGTGCCTGCGGTAGCCGCGAAAGACTGCTGGCAGCCCCTCCACCTTCAGGTCTTTACCGGTGCGCAACTCGTAGTGCAGGTGCGGGTTGTGGGAGCTGCCGCTATTGCCCATTTTGGCGACCAACTGGCCCCGTTTGACCGCATCCCCGGCCCTGACCGCCAGGCTGCCCTTCTGCAGGTGGCCCAGCATGCTGAATTCACCATTGCCGTGGTCGATGACCAAGTAGTTGCCGTAGAAGTGCATGGGCGTTGCCTTCAGTTTCTCGGGCTTGAAGAAGCTCTCGCCACCGCGGATGTTGTCCGGCTCCGCATCCACCGCCGCGACCACCGTGCCGTCACCGGTGGCATACAGGGGCTGGCCCCAGGCGTACCAGTCTTCGTTTTTGGCGCCCTTGCCGCGGAACAGGTCGAAGTTGTCATTCGTGCTGTTCAGATCCAGGCTGTATCGCATGAAGTTTTGCGTCAACCCCAGGTCCTTGGCGGCCGGATGTTCGGTGTTCAGGCGCCGATGGTGGGCGTAGTAGTCGTGGCCGTCGTGGACCATGAACTTGCCTTTGAGGGGCAGCGACAGCGCGGTTTTGCCGGCATACACCCGCGGCTCAATGGTGACGGTGGCATTGGCATCCGGCGCCTCCTGCGGGATGCTGGTGCTGAAGGCGAAACTGAGGCGGTGCAGCTCGACGTCGGGCCTGAAAGTGTGGAAGGGGTTGAACACCAGGATCCTGGCGCCAGGGGCAACCACGCGCCCGGGCATGGTTTCTATGCTGGGTGCAAAACCATTGCTGTCGATGAAACGGCGCAGCACCGGCTTGCCGCTGCTGTCAAATGCGGTGACCTCGATGCTGTCGATGCCCAGTGGTGTAGGGCCCAGGTTTTCCACCAGAAAGTCAAAGTTCAGGGATTGGCTGGTGTCACCCGCCTCTATCCAGATTTGCTGGGGTTGTGCCGTCACACGGATCGGGCCTGCGGTTTTGGGATGTAGTTTCTGCCAGGCGCCGTAGCCATAGTAAAGGGCCGCCGCCAGGGCCAGCGTCGCAGCAAGGGCGAGCACAGGTTTGGCGTAGTTTCGAGGGGAAGTTGTCATGGTTGTGGTTCAGCAGTGAAAAGCAAACGCGGACTGTATGCCCGCCCGCCTGCACCGGCGAGCCGCGTGCGACAGATTGCAGCATACGTGTGCTGGCCGGTAGGCGCGCCCTAAAATCATCGATCCATCCTGCCCCCATTTCTTGAGGAAACCCGGTCCATGATTGAAGCGCTGCGTTCGGTGCGGTACACCGTGGGGGACTTGGCCCAGGCCCGGCACTGGTACAGCCAGTGGCTGGACGTGTTGCCCTACCCCGCCACCGATGGCGTTTTACGGTACGGGCTGGACGGCTCATGGCTGGAACTGGTGGAGGAGCACGGGGATCACACCCAGGCGCATGGCAGCGTACTGGCCTATTGGGGTGTCGACAGCCTGGGGCAGGAACTGGAGCGCCTGCAGGCCTTGGGCATCAACCCGCAGACGCCGCCCGCCCTGCTGGACGCCAGCAACCCACCGACCGCGACCTTTGTGGACCCGTTTGGCAACGTCGTCGGACTGGTCGAAGTGCACGATCCCCACGCCCAACGCGCCCGGGCCCACCGCGCAGCCGAAAAAATTGCGCTGCGCAATGTGCGCGCGGCCCTGGATGACCTGGGCGAGGAAGAGCGCCAACAACGCCTTGCAAACCGGTTGGTGCTGGCCCTGGTGGTGGTTGGCCTGCTGGTGGGCGGGTTTGCGATGGTCAAAATGCTGCCCCACAAGCCGCAGGAAGACAAACTTTCCATCCCGCTGCAGGGCAAGAAATAGCGCCGCGGGGACCCCGGCGGGCTTCTATAAATCGGGGCGATCCGGTACAGTTGGGGCCATAAGGCCAAGGAGGAACGCGGATGTTCAATTTTTTCAGACACAGCGTCCCCACTGACGCGGCAGAGTCGCGCCCCGTGCCCCATGTGGCACCCCAATCGATCCCCCCCAGCGTACGGCCCCATGCCGACATCCAACGGGAACTGGTGCGCGTGGTACTCAAGGACACCATGCGCCGCCATGGCATCCCTTCGGAATGGCTGGCGTGCGAGGTCAATACCGTCACCAATAGCAACAACACCGAAGAGCTGCACATCCAATTGGTACTGGTGCAATGGCATGAGCTGCTGTTGCGTTACGCCCCAGCGCTGGAGATCCAGCTGCTGCGCGGCCTGGACCGGTTTGAGCCCACGGTGGACCATGCCAAAAAATGCACCATCACCTGGCGCTTTGCACCCGATTGCGGCTGCCCCTTCACGGTGTTGCCCCCGCCGGTGGTCTGGTCGCACGACGCGGCCACGACACCCGCAGCCGAAGAACCACCATCCATACTCGACCGCCGCCAGAAAAAGCGCCCGCCCAAAGCGGGGGCCTCTGCCCCTAAACCCGCACTCGCAGCGGCGCCATCCGCGCCACGGCGCGACGACGGCGATTACGAGCGCACCGAGCTGTCGCCCTTCCGCTAGTTGTGGTGCGCTACGGCGCCCATCAGCGTGCCAGCCGCAGATCCCATTCCTGAACAATAGGGCCTTGGCCCTTGGTGTCTGCGGTGGGCATCAGCGTGTACTTGGCCGCCAGGTGCGCCGGATCGGTCAGGGGCAAGGGATTCAGCGCTTGCCCGCCCGGAAAGCCGGTGCCGATGTACAAGCCTACGCCCTGCTTTTTCTTGTAGGCACCCGTGCGGGAATGCACGCAGTTGAAGGCCACGTCCTGCAGGGACATCAGGGTGATGGACAGCGCGTGGTTCTTCTTGGCCAGGTCCACATTCAGTATGCCGGTGGGCTTCATGGCGACTTCCACCGGGGCCGCCAGCGCACAGGTCCAGCTGCTGAACTTGCCGTCCGAATCGGCAGCCTTTTCCCTGAACGCGATGTCCCATTGCGAGATCAGGACACTGGCATTGGGCGCATCCTCGGTCAGGAAGTCTGCGGTGATGGCGCCCGCGTCGCGCTCCGTCACCGGTAGCTTGAGCTTGACCGTTGCGCGGTAACTCACCTTGGGGTTCACCTCGCTTCCCGAGACCTGCACGGTGCCTGCGTAGGCCCCAAATTTGCCTGACTGCGCCAGCACCGGCATGGTGCAGGCGGCACCCAAGGTCAGGGTAAGGGCAAGCCCGAGGTGGGTTGGCATGGTGTGTGTCTCCCTGATAGTGTTAACGGCCCGACGCCTTCAGCAAACTGCTTTTAAGGGTTTTCATGTTTTCCTGCAAGGGCTGAAAGGGGCCAAACCTGTGCTGCTCTTCCGGCGCACCGTCCACAAAGGGTGGGTAGGGTGCATCCACCGGCTTGTTCCAGCGTGCGGGGTAATCACGCTCCGTATGCGCCTTTTGCGGGCGGGGTTTGCTGAGCACAAAACCGGCCACATCAAAAGCTTCGTCGTCGGTCAGCTGCGGCTGGCCGTACACCGTGCCCAGGGGCATATTGGTCTTGATGAAGGCATAGGCCTCCAGCAGGCGGCCCATGCCCGCACCGTGGTTGAACGAATCCTTGCCCCACAGCGGCGGAAAGGTGTAACCCGTGGCCGAGCCCACCGCACCGGCGCGCAGGCCAGCGCCGTCCGGGCCATGGCAGGCCACACATTTGGCCTGGTAGACCTTGCTGCCAGCCAACAGGTCGGCGCGGCGGTTGGGCGGCTGCAGCGCGGGCACACCCATGCCATCCACCTTGCCGCCCACCGGCACGTCTTTGGACAAAAAGTGCATGTAGGTGGTGAAGGCCTTCATCTCGCGGCTGTCCAGCGGCAGGGCCTTGCCGGCCATGCTGCGCTCCATGCAGTCGTTGACACGCTGCTCCAGCGTGCCCACCTCGTCATCGCGGCCGCGATACTGCGGGTAGGTGGCGTGCACGCCCACCCAGGGCATGGCGTACTTCTTGGTGCCGCCCGCCTGGTGGCAGGAGGCGCAGGCCAGGTTGTTGCCAGCGTAACGCATCTTGCTGTCTTTGACCTCGGGCCCCAGGTAGGCAAAGGTGCGGTTGGTCAGCTGTTCGCCGTATTTCACCAGGCGACCGTAGCGGTCGTCCGGCAGTTTGGAAACATCGTAGGCCTCGGCGGGTTTGATCTGGAAGCCCGCCGTGGTGGCAGCTTGCGCATACAACGCACCGGTGGCCAACGACAGGACCAGGGCCAGAGCAACGAAAGGTTTACGCATGGGATGCTCCAAAACAATGCACTATAAAAACAATAGCGACATCGTCATATTCGACAGGGGCTACAGGCCAGTTTTGCTTAAGCTCATGTCGCCTTGCTGATGGTGATCGACGGAAACTTGCCCGAAAAATCCTTGTTGCGCGCCGCAATCGACACCGCCACCTGGCGGGCCACGGCCTTGTAGATACCGGCAATCTCGCCGTCCGGATCGGCCACCACGGTGGGCTGGCCGCTGTCGGCCTGCACACGGATCTGCAGGGCCAGTGGCAGCGCGCCCAGGTAATCCATGTGGTAGTCCGCAGCCATCTTCTTGCCGCCGTCGGCGCCGAAAATGTGCTCCACGTGGCCACAGTTGCTGCAGACATGCACGGCCATGTTTTCCACGATACCCAAAATCGGCACGCCCACCTTCTCGAACATCTTGATGCCCTTTTTGGCATCCAGCAGTGCAATGTCCTGCGGCGTGGTGACGATGACGGCGCCGGTCATGGGCACGCGCTGGGAGAGCGTCAGCTGGATGTCGCCGGTGCCGGGTGGCAGGTCAACGATCAGGTAGTCCAGGTCCTTCCAGTTGGTCTGGCGCAGCAGTTGCTCCAGCGCCTGCGTGGCCATGGGGCCGCGCCAGATCATGGCCTGGTCACCATCCACCAGAAAACCGATGGACATGACCTGCACGCCGTGGTTTTCCATCGGCTCCATGGTCTTGCCGTCGGCGGACTCGGGTCGGCCCTGCAGACCCATCATCATCGGCAGGCTGGGGCCGTAGATGTCGGCGTCCAGCAGGCCCACACGGGCGCCCTCGGCGGCCAATGCGAGTGCGATGTTGACGGCGGTGGTGCTCTTGCCCACGCCACCCTTGCCGGAGGCCACGGCGACGATGTTCTTGACACCGGGCAGCAGTTGCACGCCGCGCTGCACCGCATGGGCCACGATGTTCGTTGTGACATTGACCGACACATTGGTGACGCCCGCCACGCCCTTGGCAGCGGCAATAAGTGCAGCGCGCAGGCTGGCCACCTGGCTCTTGGCGGGGTAGCCCAGTTCCACATCAAAGGCCACATCATCACCCGACACCGCGAGGTTCTTCACCGCCTTGGTCGACACAAAATCCTTGCCGGTATTCGGGTCGATCACAGCCTGGATTGCGTCTTGTATGGCTTGCACTGTCACGGTCATTCAAATTCTCCAAAAGATGCGCCTAGTCTATCCAAGCACCCGGCGGGCAGGCCTAAAGAGGGTAAATCGGGGTTAACCCCCGTCTCCTTCATGCATACCGGGCATTTACGAAAGCGCGTACCGCCTCCCATAATGGTTGGCATATGCCAGCGCCCACTACCGACGCCTCTCCCGCCCGCCCAGCAGGACTTTTGTTAACCGGTGGCGGCGCACGCGCGGCCTACCAGGTGGGGGTGCTGGAGGCCATTGCCGACATCCGCCTGGCCTGTGGCGCGGGCAACGAACCCAACCCCTTTCCCATCATCACCGGCACATCGGCGGGGGCCATCAATGCCTCTGCCCTCGCCTGCGGCTCAGACAATTTCGACGCCACGGTGCGCCTGATCGCCGAAACCTGGCGCGGCTTCCACGCCGACCAGGTCTACCGCACCGGCCATTTGTCCATGCTGCGCTCGGGTGCGACCTGGCTGACGCTGTTGTCCATGGGCTGGATTTTGGCCAAGTGGCGCCGGGTGAAACCCCGCTCGCTGCTGGACAACGCCCCGCTGGCCGAGCTGCTGACCCGCCTGGTGCCGCTGGAACGCCTGCCCGACCTGATACGCCAGGGCCATATGCAGGCGCTGGCCGTGACCGCATCCAGCTACAGCTCCGGTGAACACGTGACCTTTTACGAGGGTGACAAGCGTTTGTTGCCCTGGATACGCAGCCAGCGCCTGGCGGTGCAGGACAAGATTACCCACGCCCACCTGCTGGCATCCAGCGCGATCCCCTTCGTATTCCCGGCGACCGAGCTGCACATCAACGGCCACATGGAGTACTTTGGCGATGGCTCCATGCGCCAGTCCGCGCCCTGCTCACCCGCCATCCACCTGGGCGCCGACCGTATCCTGGTGGTGGGTGCCGGCCGCATGCACGAGCCCAAGAACCAGCAGGTGTTGCCCGCCGCAGCCGCCTACCCGTCCATCGCGCAGATTGCCGGCCATGCGTTATCCAATATCTTTCTGGATGCGCTGGCCGTGGATGTGGAACGCGCCCAGCGCATCAACCAGACCATCAAACTGGTCCCAGAGGCAGCCCGCAAGGCCAGCGCCTTGCGCCCACTCGAATTGCTGGTGATCTCGCCCAGCGAGCGCATCGACATGATTGCCTCCAAACACATCGACGCCCTGCCCCACGCGGTGCGCACCATGCTGGGTGGCGTGGGTGTGTCATCGCGCCAGGCAGATGTAAAAGGCTCGGCGCTGGCAAGTTACCTGCTGTTTGAGACGGGTTACACCAGCGAACTGATGGCCCTGGGATATGCCGATGCGCAGCGGCAGCGGCTGGAGATTTGTGGGTTCTTCAACTGGACGGATCCGGAGGCGGTGTGTTTGCTGGATGACAAAGCCAGCAGGCTGCCAACCGGTGTGGACCGCCGCCGGGACCCGCTGCGGTTGCGGTGAAGCCGGTTGTTAGGCTGGCATCGTCCAATCCTCGATCTTCAACCGGGTCATCTGCCGAAATGCCTGGTCGTTGGTCACAAGCACTGCGTCCTCGCTGAGCGCATGGACGGCGATCAGCATATCCATGGGCGCCAACACCTTGCCCACTTCCACCATTCGGGCACGCACTGTGCCGTAGTTTTCTGCCACCGAACTGTCCCACGGCAAAATATCCACGCGGCGCAAAAACTCGCGCACTGCAATGTGCAATGCCTTGGCGGACGGACGTTTGGCCAAACCGAACAGCAACTCGCCCTGGGTAATGGCAGATATGCATAGGGACGCCATGGGCACCTGCACAATGCGAGCCGCCACTGCCGGGTGTGAGCGCAGCAAATGGCTGACCGTGTTGGTGTCAAGCATGTAACGGGTCATTCGTCGTGGCCTTCAAACGGGTCACGCCCCTGCGCGCCCTGCGCACGCTCTTTGGCATCCAGAAAATTCTTCGGAACCTTGGCACTGGCGAGCGCGCCAAAAAAGTCATCCCAATCTGCCGGTTTGCGCGACAGGATCACGTCTCCGGTTTCAGCATCCTGGCGAATGAAAACTTCCTGGGCATCAAAGCGAAAGGCCGCTGGCAGGCGCACGGCCTGGCTACGGCCATTGGCGAACAATTTGGCGACTTGGCTCATGGTGAAACCCCCGGTCAGATGGTATATACCAAAGTATATGCCAAATGGTACAAAATTCGCCTGAGGTTTTCAACGGGCTTTTGTGGGTTTGCCCCGCGGGATCAGGCGGCTGTCCCTTGAAAGCCTGTCCCGATGCCACGCCAACTCTTCGTCACCACCGCCCTCCCCTACGCCAACGCCGGATTCCACATTGGCCACATGATGGAGTACATCCAGGCCGACACCTGGGTGCGGTTTCAGCGGATGCAGGGCGTGAACGTGGACTTTGTGTGTGCAGACGACACCCACGGCGCCCCCATCATGATCGCGGCTGAGAAGGCCGGCAAGACACCCCAGCAGTTCGTGGCCGACATCGCCGCGGGCCGCAAGCAGTACCTGGACGGCTTCCAAATCAGTTTTGACAACTGGCACAGCACCGACGCGCCCGAAAACCACGAACTGGCCCGCCAGATCTACCGCGACCTGCGCGACCGCGCAGACGGCTCGCTGATCGAAGTGCGCTCCGTGGAGCAGTTCTTCGACCCGGAGAAGAACATGTTCCTGCCGGACCGCTACATCAAAGGTGAATGCCCCAAGTGCCACGCCAAAGACCAGTACGGCGACAACTGCGAGGTCTGTGGATCGGTCTATGCACCCACCGACCTGATCAACCCGTTCTCGGTGTTGTCCGGCGCCAAGCCCGAGCTGAAAAGCTCCGAACACTTTTTCTTCAAACTGTCCGACCCGCGTTGCGTGGAGTTCCTCGAAAAGTGGACGCAGGACGGCAAACTGCAGCCCGAGGTGGCGAACAAGATCAAGGAATGGTTCAGCGTCCGCACCAACCCGGACGGCAGCAAGAGCGAAGGCCTGGGCGACTGGGACATCAGCCGTGACGCGCCCTACTTCGGTATCGAGATTCCCGACGCACCAGGCAAGTATTTTTATGTGTGGCTGGACGCACCCGTGGGTTACCTGGCGTCGCTGAAAAACCTGCTGACCAAACGTGGCGTGGACTTCGACACCTACATGGCCAACCCCGATCTGGAGCAGTACCACTTCATCGGCAAGGACATCGTCACTTTCCACACGCTGTTCTGGCCCGCCATGCTGAAGTTCAGCGGCCGCAAGACGCCGGACAACGTGTTTGTGCACGGCTTCTTGACCGTGAACAACGGCGAGAAGATGAGCAAGAGCCGTGGCACGGGTCTGAGCCCGCTCAAGTATTTGGAACTGGGCATGAACTCCGAGTGGCTGCGGTATTACCTGGCGGCCAAGCTGTCGGCGCGCAATGAAGACATTGATTTCAATGCCGACGACTTCATGGCGCGGGTGAACAGTGATCTGATTGGCAAATATGTCAACATCGCCAGCCGGGCCAGCGGGTTTATCACGAAGAAATTTGAGGGGAAACTTGTCGCTATGTTCTTGCAAGGGAACACTCAAGCGGCAGGCCCAGAAGATGAGATAGATCCGTTAATAACGTCGTTCATGGGCGCGGCGGCGTCAATTAAGGACGCCTACGAAACCCGTGAATTTGGTCGTGCAGTCCGCGAGATCATGGCGCTGACCGACTCAGTCAATCAATATGCTGATGAGAAAAAACCGTGGGTACTCGCAAAGAATCCAGCCGACGCGGGACAACTGCAAATTGTGTGCAGCGTGTTGGTGAACTGCTTCCGATTGCTCACGTTGTACCTGAAGCCCATTCTTCCGGGTGTCGCCACAGAGGTTGAGAAAATGTTGGGCTTGTCCACCACGCCCTTAACTTGGAGCGATGCTGACCGCTGCCTTCCAGGCGGTCACACCATCGCCCCATACCAGCACCTGATGCAACGTGTCACCCCCGAACAACTCGATGCGCTGTTTGAGCCTCCAGCCCCCGTGGAATCTACTCAACCCGCTACTGAAACAATAGCAACCGTGCCAGGTGGTGAAGCAATCGCCCCCACCATCAGCATCGACGACTTCGTCAAGATCGACCTGCGCATCGCCAGGATCGTCGAATGTGCGGCAGTAGAAGGCTCCACCAAGCTGCTGCGCCTGACACTGGACGCCGGCGAAGGTCGCATGCGCAATGTGTTCAGTGGCATCGCCAGCATGTACAAGCCCGAAGAACTGGTAGGCCAGCTCACTGTGCTGGTGGCCAACCTGGCGCCGCGCAAGATGAAGTTTGGCATCAGCGAGGGCATGGTTCTTGCTGCAAGCCATGGCGATGAAAAAACCAACCCCGGTATCTACATCCTCAACCCCTGGCCAGGCGCCCAACCCGGCATGCGCATCCACTAGGCGCCGCACGGCCCATCGCAGCATGCAGGATAGCCCCCCATGAGCTACCGCATGCACTGGTGGGCCGACATACACCGCAGCGCGGATACCAACTTGCGGCTGGGTTGTGCGCTCTGTGTTGTGGCCGGGGCCACCAATGCAGGGGGATTTTTGGCGGTGGGCGAATACACCTCCCACATGTCGGGGATCCTGTCTTCGGTGGCCGACAACATCGTGCTGGGGCAGCTCCAGCTGGCTGCCGCCGGGCTGGCCCTGCTGGCAGCCTTTATCGGTGGCTCCATGACTACGGCCTGGATGGTCAACTGGAGCCAGCGCCGCCAGATGCGCAGCGCCTTTGCCCGGCCGCTGCTGGTTGAATCCGCGCTGTTGCTGGTCTTTGGGCTGTTTGGCACGGCCATCCACCACTTTGCCGGACTGTTTGTGCCGCTGACCGTGTTGCTGCTGTGTTTCATCATGGGCTTGCAAAACGCCGTCATCTCCAAGGTGTCGCAGTCGGAGATACGCACGACCCATGTCACCGGCCTGCTGACCGACCTGGGCATAGAGATGGGCAAACTGCTGTATATCAACGGCCCGGCCTACAGCCAGAAGGTGGTGGCCAACCGTGCCAAGCTGCGGGTCCATGGGCTGCTGGTGGGCAGTTTTCTGGGTGGGGCCCTGTTGGGGGCGTTCGGATTCAAGGCCTACGGCTACATCGCCACCCTGCCCCTGTCCATATTTTTACTGGCGCTTACTGCCGGGCCGGTGCTGGACGACCTGCGCAATGGGCGTTTTGCGTCGGGGCCCATGACCTGAACACCGGTAAAATGCCGACAAGAAGCTCTGCACAGCTTAAAAAGGTCACCCCCATGAATTTTTTCCGCCGCCCCGACTACAAGTCCGAAACCACGCTGTTCATTGAGCAACTCAAGCAGACCGAGCCCAAGCTGGTGGCGGAGCAACGCAAGGGCCTGGCCCTGTTGTGGAACAAGCTGGTGGACCGTGACGCCTGGGTCGGCTACCGCAAGGCCAAGGTCGCGCAAAAGCCCTACGTCTACCAGACCAGCAACAAAGAGCTGTAAGCAAAATCAGGCTCTAGCCCCCGCCCACACTGGGTAGGTGACTATTGTTTTGATAGCAATTCCATGACGCAAGTCACCCCGACTACCGGCCAGTCCGATACCGACGGCCTGGTCCTTCTGCCTGCCATGCCGCAGGTGGTGGACCACATTGCCGTGGCCCGCCTGTATGGCGAGCCGCTGTTTGCGATGCCGCAGGATTTGTACATCCCGCCAGACGCGCTGGAGGTCTTTCTGGAGGCCTTCGAAGGCCCGCTGGATTTGCTGCTGTACCTGATCCGCAAGCAGAATTTCAATATTCTGGACATCCCCATGCTCAGCGTGACCAAGCAGTACCTGGTCTACGTGGACCAGATCCGCAAGCGCAACCTGGAGCTGGCGGCCGAATACCTGCTGATGGCGGCCATGCTGATCGAGATCAAGTCGCGCATGCTGCTGCCACCCAAGAAGGTGGCCGAGGGGCAGGAGGCCGAAGACCCGCGTGCCGAACTGGTGCGCCGCCTGATCGAATACGAACAAATGAAGCTGGCCGCTGCGCGATTGAACGCCATCCCCCAGTTTGGCCGCGATTTTTTGAAGGCCGAGATCACCATCGAGCAATCGCTGGTGCCCCGCTTCCCGGACGTGCACGTGGTGGACCTGCAAGAAGCCTGGCGCGACATCCTCAAACGCGCCAAACTGGTACAGCACCACAAGATCACCCGCGAAGAGTTGTCGGTGCGTGAGCACATGGGCATGGTGCTCAAGCGCCTGCAGGGCCGGCGTTTTGTGGGTTTTGAAGACCTGTTCGACCCCGAGAGTGGCGCGCCGGTGCTGGTGGTCACCTTTATTGCGCTGCTGGAATTGGCAAAAGAAACCCTGATCGAAATCACCCAGGCCGAGGCCTTTGCACCTATCTACGTGCGACTGGCCTACTCGCCTACCTGAGACTTTGCGGGACAGTCCGCAGCCGCGTAGCGGCAAGCTCTGTCCTCAACTAATTAAAGGGCGAACGAAACCGCAGCAATACGGTTAGTATTCGCCCGTTCACGCACCAAAACCGTCACCGGAACCCCCTCCCCCCATGACACAACAAACCACCGACAGCAACGCGGCAGCCCTGCACGCCACCCCCTACGGCACGCTGCCCCCAGCGTCCCCCATGCCCAACCGAAAGCCCATCAGCCTGCCGCGCCTGCTGGAGATGCGCACCCGGGGTGAGAAGATCACGATGATCACCGCCTACGACGCCACCTTTGCGGCGGTTGCCGATGCGGCGGGCATCGACAGCATCCTGGTTGGTGACTCGCTTGGCATGGTCTGCCAGGGCCTGCACACCACGGTGGGCGTCTCGCTGGAGCACATGCGGTACCACACCGAGATGGTGTCACGCGGCTTGCGCCGCGCCCAGGCCACGGCCTGGCTGATTGGCGACTTGCCATTTGGCTCGTACCAGGAATCCAAGGAAGAGGCCATCCGCAGCGCGTCCGTGCTGATGCAGGCCGGTGCCCACATGGTCAAGCTCGAAGGCGGTGGCTGGACCACTGAGACCGTGCGCTTTCTGGTCGAGCGCGGTATCCCCGTCTGCGCCCACCTGGGGCTGACACCCCAAACCGTGCACTCGCTGGGCGGCTACCGTGTGCAGGGCAAGACCCAGGTCAGCGCGGATCTGCTCAAGCGCCAGGCCCATGAGCTGCAAGACGCCGGTGCCAGCATGCTGGTGCTGGAGATGGTGCCTGCACCCCTGTCCAAAGAGCTGACCGATGAGCTGGTGCATTGCGCAACCATCGGCATAGGCGCCGGCAAAGGCACGGCCGGTCAGGTGCTGGTGATGCACGACATGCTGGGCCTGAACCTGGGCAAGAACCCCAAGT
>JAZKDY010000004.1:0-5541 GCA_040387325.1 Pseudomonadota bacterium
TCGAATTCGGCAACCTGTTCGCGGCTCAGGGTGGTGGGTTTGGCAAAGCTCATGGAGGGCTCCAGACGGGTTTCAAAAATTAGTTACTTGTTGCGCACGCTCAGAGCGCCAGCGCCACATCCGAGCGCGCGGTGGAGATGCACAGGCGTATCAGCTCATTGGGTGAGGACGACACCTCGCCGGTCTGCAGGTTCTCCACCGTGCCGCTGGTTTTGACACACTGACAGGAGCGGCAGATGCCGATGCGGCAGCCGTGCTTGGGGGTCAGCCCTGCGCGCTCGGCCTGTACCAGCAACGGGTCTGTGCCGCTGGTGGTAAATGTGGCGCCGCCGTTGGCAAAGGACACTTGGACAGGTGTACCCGGGGCTGTGCTGGGCAATAGGAGCGCGCCTACGAAGCGCTCGCTATGCAGCGGTACATCCAGACGTTGCGCGTCCCAATACGCGCTGATCGCATCCATGAATCCTGCGGGACCACACATCCACGTCGCGCGTGCTGCGAAGTCCGGCACTTGTAGGGCCAGAACCTGCGGCGAGAACAACCCAGAGTTTGTGTCGTAGTGCAGTACCAAACGCAATGCCGGGAAATCAGCTGCAAGCGCCTGCAATTGCGTCGCAAAGATCAGATCGTCGGGTGCCCTGCAGACATGCACAAACACCACATCGCCAAGGTAGCCGCGGGCCTTCAGATCGCGCAGCATGGACATCACCGGTGTGATGCCGCTCCCCGCGCTCAGCAGCAGCATCTTGGTGGGCAGCGTATCGGGCAGAACGAATTCACCCATTGCCTGGCTAATGGTCAGCACATCCCCCACCTTGACCGCGGCATGCAAGTGATTGGACACAAGACCCTGGTCCTGCCGTTTGACAGTGAAGCTTATGCGGCGCGACCCCGGCCGCGACGACAGGCTATAGGCCCGCTCCACCCGGCGGCCATTGATTTCCAGCTGCACACGCACATACTGCCCGGCCTGCGCGCCAGCCCACAGCGCATTGGCTTGCAACACAAAGGTTTTGGTGGTGGCGGTCTCCGCCACGATGCGCACCACACGGGCCCGAACCTGCGTCAACGACAACAGCGGGTGCAAGGCGGTCAGTGCATCCTCCACCGCATCCAGCCTAACAATAGATTCCACCCAAGGGTGGCCCAAGGCCTTGACCAGGGGCGTGTTCACGGCACGGGCCAGAACGTGGGCGGTGGTGTGCGTAGCGGTTGCGGGGGATGGATGCATGGTGGCTCCTGGTTGGAATGGTTTTATTGTGTACATATGTACACCAATAGTCAATAAACCCAGATTAGTTTAGAGAAGCTCACCAATTTACCAATGAACAACAATTAAATTCTTGCAAATCCACGAAAAACAATAGAATACAAACGTACACACAATAGACATGGCCAAACCCACACCCACGACCGACCCGAAGGACAAGCTCTCCCGTACCGAGCGCAAAGACCTGACCCGCAACAGCCTGTTGCAGGCAGCACTGGCCTTGATGGGTGAAGGTCGCAGCTTCACCAGCCTGGGCATTCGCGAGATCGCGCGTGAGGCCGCGATGGTGCCCAATGCCTTCTACCGGCATTTCCGCAATACCGATGAACTGGGGCTTGAGCTGGTAGAAGAGATGGGCATCGCATTGCGCCGCCTACTGCGCGAGGCACGCCAAACCGATACCGCCAATACAGATATCGTGCGCCGCTCGGTGCAGGTCTACCACCATTACGTGGTGGACAACCGCCTGCTGTTCCTGTTTGTCTCCAGTGAACGTTCGGGGGGCAGCCGCATACTGCGCATGGCTATCCGCAATGAAGTAGCGCATTTCACCAACGAAATGGCGCAGGATTTCCGCCGCCTGGGTGCGTACAAGGACTTGTCTACGGCCAGTGTGCAGATGGTTTGCGGCCTGATCGTAACGACCATGCTGGCCGCTGCACCCGAGATTCTGGACCTGCCATCGGACCAGCCCATGCTGGAGGCAGAGATGACAGAAAACTTTGTCAAACAGCTGCAGGTGGTGTTGCTGGGCGCATCGTTGTGGAAAGAAAAATTGCACGAGACGTGAGCACATTGCGCTGATAGACTGGCAGCACGGTCACGCAAACATGCTGCATTACCCCACCCTCTTACTCGTCCAGGTCGGTATGACCGTCCTGACCACTGTATTGCTCATTGCTGCGTCGCTGGCCGCCGACGCATTGAAAGAACAACGCCTGTGGGCCATCGGCAACGTAGTGGCCTGCCTGGGCATGGCTTTCGGCACGATGACCAGCCTGCCCGATGTTGTACATGGCGGCATCAGTTATGCCTTGATTGGTTTGGGACTGGCCCTGGTGCTGCGCGGCCTGCGGCTGTTTTGTGACCAGGACCTCTCCTGGCGGTGGATCGCCACCATTACCCTGGTCGCCTTCGCACTGCCGGCCTATTTCGCCCAGGTGCAGCCCAACCAGACGCTTCGCTTCATCGTTGCCTGCACCTATCTGGGTGGCGTCAATCTGGTGTGCGCCCTAACCCTGTGGCGTGGCCTGCACGGCAAGATTCGCAGGACGATGTGGCCCAGCGTGGGCGGGTTCGCGGCGCTGGGACTGTCCCTTGTGGTGCGTGCAGCTTACCTGGGCCTGGCACCCACCCAGAACATGGATGCCCAGTCGGTCGACACTTACATGGGTGTTTCCATTTTTGTGGCGGCACTTGCCCAAGTAGCCATCGCCTTTGGGCTGATCATGCTGGTATCACACCGCCACGCTGAAAAAATCAACCGCCTGACCCTGCTCGACGGCCTGACCGGCGCACTGAACCGGGTCGGGCTGGAGCGCATGGGCCGACGCGTGTTGCTGCGGGCCCGCCAGGGCCAACGCTGTGTGGCCGTCGCCATGGTGGATGCCGATCACTTCAAAAAAATCAACGATACCCATGGGCACCCAGCCGGCGACCAGGTCCTGGTGCACCTGGCATCCATCTTGACGGCGCAGGTACGACCGGGCGACCTGGTCGTGCGTTTTGGCGGCGAAGAGTTTGTGCTGATACTGGACGGCGCCAATGAAGAAACTGCACGCCGCGTTGCCGACCGCCTGCGCGGACTGGTGGAAGAGGCCCACGTCATCACCGGCGCTGCAGACATCCGTTACCAGGTCAGCATTGGCCTGTCCAGCTCCGACAAAAGCGGTTACACGCTGCAACAGCTGATCGCCGATGCTGATGCCGCTTTATACAAAGCCAAACAGGAAGGCCGAAACCGCGTCTGCGTAGCCTGAAGGCATTGCACACGCGGCCCGGCGCCGACTCTCTGGGATAATTGCGCCATGACCATTACCTACAAAGATGCCCAAGGCATCGCTGGCATGCGCGTTGCGGGCCGCCTCGCCTCCGAAGTGCTCGACTACCTGACACCTTTCGTCAAACCTGGCGTCACCACCAATGCGCTGGACAAACTGGCCCACGACTACATCACCCAGGTGCAGGGCGGCATTCCGGCACCACTCAATTACCGTGGCGGCGGCGACATCCCCTACCCCAAGTCCATCTGCACCTCGGTCAACCACCAGGTCTGCCACGGCATCCCCAACGACAAGGCGCTCAAGAAGGGCGATGTCGTCAATATCGACGTCACCGTCATCAAAGACGGATGGCACGGTGACACCAGCCGCATGTTCATGGTGGGTGAGGTGTCTATCGCCGCCAAGCGGCTGGCCAACATCACTTATGAAGCCATGTGGAAAGGCATCATGCTGGTCAAACCCGGCATCCACCTGGGCGACATCGGTTTTGCGATCCAGAAGTTTGCCGAAGGCCACGGTTTTTCCGTGGTGCGCGAGTTTTGCGGCCACGGCATTGGCCAGATCTTCCACGAAGAACCCCAGGTGCTGCACTATGGGCGCCCCGGCACACTGGACAAACTGGTCGAAGGCATGACCTTCACGATCGAGCCCATGATCAACGCCGGCAAGAAAGAAATCAAGGACGGCCCCGAAAAAGACGGCTGGACCATTGTCACCAAGGACCATTCGTTGTCGGCCCAATGGGAGCACACCGTGCTGGTGACGCCCACCGGCTACGAGGTGATGACACTGTCCGCCGGCTCGCCGCCCACGCCGGCATTCGTGCCCGCGCAAGCCACAGCCGCTGCCTGACCCCCGCATTGCGCGACGACGGCACGGCACCCATGGCAGACTTGCAGGCAATCCGCAATACATACCGCGCCGACAAGGCCTTGCTGCTGCAGAACCTGGGGCAAGGCGATGCCACGGGGCGTGACGTACGCAAGGCCCTGGCCCGTCTGGCCCAGCTGGCTGATGGTGTGCTGAAGCAGTTGTGGGACCATGCAGGTCTGCAGCACCCGTTCGCACTGTTGGCTGTCGGTGGCTTTGGCCGTGGTGAGTTGTTCCCACACTCCGACGTTGATGTGCTGGTGTTGTTGCCAGATGCCTTCGACCCGCATTACGACACGGCGCTCAAAGGCCGCCTGGAGGCCTTTATCGGTAGTTGCTGGGATGTAGGGCTGGAGATTGGATCCAGTGTGCGCACGCTGGGCGAATGTCTGGCCGAGGCGGCCAAAGACGTCACCATACAGACCGCCCTGCTGGAGCACCGGCTGATCACCGGCAACACCGAACTGGTACAGCAGTTCCAGAGCGCCTTCTTCAAGGCCATGGACCCCAAGGCTTTTTTTGTGGCCAAGACACTGGAGATGCGCCAGCGCCACACCAAGTTTGAGAACACCCCGTACTCGCTGGAGCCCAACTGCAAGGAATCTCCCGGTGGTTTGCGGGACTTGCAGGTCATTTTGTGGGTGGCCAAGGCAGCCGGTTTTGGTGACAACTGGCAGGCGCTGGCCGTCAGTGGCCTGGCTACGCCCTTTGAGGTGCGGCAGATCCAGCGCAACGAATCCCTGCTGATGCGCGTGCGTGCCCGCCTGCACCTGGTCGCTGGCCGGCGCGAAGATCGCCTGATCTTCGACATGCAGAACGCCATCGCGGAATCATTCGGCTATCGGAATGTAGCCCCCACGCTCAGCGCTAACGCGTCATCGCTGCCCCCCGAGGGGGCTGTTTCGCCTAAGGGCGGCCTGTCGGCGAAACGCCCCACCTCTATGGTGCGCGCAAGCGAAGCGCTGATGAAACGCTACTACTGGGCGGCCAAGGCCGTGGCCCAGCTCAACCAGATTCTGCTGCTCAATATCGAAGAGCGGCTCAATCCGTCCACCCACGCGCCGCGCCGCATCAACGAACGTTTCAACGACAAGGCCGGCATGATCGACGTGGTCAGCGATGACCTGTACCAGCGCGAGCCGCACGCCATTCTGGAGACTTTTCTCGTCTACCAGACGGTCGTCGGCGTCAAAGGTCTGTCGGCCCGCACGCTGCGCGCCCTGTACAACGCCCGCAGCCTGATGGATGCGCGTTTTCGCAGCGATCCGGTCAACCGCAACACCTTCCGACAGATTCTGATGGAGCCACAAGGCACGACCCACGCCATGCGGTTGATGAACCAGACCTCGGTGCTGGGGCGCTACCTGTGGGTGTTCCGCCGCATCGTGGGCCAGATGC
>JAZKDY010000005.1:0-2518 GCA_040387325.1 Pseudomonadota bacterium
GGCATCGTGGCGCGCCCTGACGTCCACAGATTCCTCTTTTAGTGCGAAGGACAGATCTGAAAGCGATGGATTGAAAATGAAGTCAAGCCCAGCACAAACTTGCGCGTCTGAATACGCTATTAAGTCCGTCCCCGCGCGCGCACATGTCTGAGTAATGAGGTGAACAGTAGCTTCAGGGTTGGGGTCGAACGAGACTCCGTCGAGACTGATGTGTTCGCCATAAGGTAGTTCAGGCCTGTCGAATATGAATTCAAGCCATTCTTCGTAGGTGGGGTCGACTTTGATTGCTTGCAACATGTATTTGTCAGTTTAGCGAGCCAGTCAGCCGCTGACTATCCCCCACTTGGGGGAGGCCAGGGAACGACTGCTTCCGCCGCATTGCTGAAGTCCACTCAATTACAGAAGCGAGCATGCGTTTACCCCTCCGCCTCATGGCAAGCCACGCACAGCTTGTTCCCCTCCGTATCCCGAAAGTAGGCGCCGTAGTAGTTCGCGTGGTACTGGGGCCGCAGGCCCGGCGCGCCTTCGCTGACACCGCCATGGGTTAGCGCGGCTTCGTACACCGCATCCACCATCGCCCGGCTGTCAGCCAGAAAGGCGGTCATCTGGCCATTGCCGGGGTGGTGCTCGCCGTCAAAGGGTTTGCCGATCAGGAATAGCGGACGTGCCTCGCCCGGTTTTTGCCAACCGGCCCAGGGGCGCTCCCGTTCGCAAAAACGCAGTTGCAGGCCCAGTGCATGCAGCACGGGCTCATAGAAAGCCAGTGCGCGGTCGAAGTCGGTGGTGGCTACGAAGAGGTGAGAGAACATGACGATTCCTAGATCCGGTGAAGGGGGAGAGTTCAAGGCGCCGGTTGGCGGAGGACGTCGGAGTCCATCGCATACAGACGACATATCGCCCCGGTCTCCTCATAGCATTTCATCAGAGCAATGGCTGCTACATCCGGCAACCCCGTGGCACTGTAAGACCCGGAGGTACTTGGCTTCGCAATGGATGGCACCACCAAAGCGCGTGGTACCCGCATCTGGAGAAAATCCCGAAGGGTGCTGCGCATGAAATCGTCTTTGACAGGCAACGCGTTTATGTCGGCGCCATTCACCTCGCCAACGATTTCCGGAGCAGGAAACATGGTGGGTAGGGTCAGCGCAACCCGCTGATCGGTGGTGACCACTCCCAAAGATGCAGCGTTGACCCCTTCATGGGTTTTGCAGCCTTTTTGCGCGGTGCGGCTGGCGCAAAAGCTTGCGCTGTCCGCGTCCACCAGCAGGCTTCCCGATGGATCGGTCACCTTGCCGAAGGCATCCAGCCACAGTGCCTTGTTCTCGTTGAAACGCGGCTCCATCTTCACCAACGGCGCAAACTCGCTCTCCGGGAATCGGGTTTCCAGCTTGCGGGTGTCGTAGTCCATAAAGCCCCGCACATCCAGACGCGTTTTCTCCCCAGGCAGGTCTTGTCCGAACAGGCGTTCCACTCCTCCCATGAAGGCAATGCTGCAAAACGTGTCACAGCGCCCGATGACCACAGTGGTGATCTCCTTGCGGCGCAACTGGCCAGCCACATAACTCGCACCTCCGAGCTTGTCGTGGCGGCGGGAATTGGCGTTCACAAACACTACTCGCGTTGCCCCGGCCTGCAGGCCCTGTTGTATGCGCATGTACCAGTTTTCGTAGGGGCCGGAAACGAAAACAGTGTTGCCAATTTGTACGTAGTGAGGTGAAAAAGGCTTGGCCCGGAGAGTAGCTTCCTGGAGTCCTTCCTGTATCTGGGTGTGCCCCATTCCGCATCCGAAGGCCCATACCGCGCAAACACCTGCCCAGCGTTTGAACCAAGTCCATTGCATGGCTTTTCTCCCTGTATGTTGTAGTTCGTGACTGCGGGGGATGGTACTGGCCACCGCACAACCCGCTTCACATTTCTTTGCAAAATTTTTCGGAACCCGGCGTGTTTGATTTTGCTCCATAGCCACTACATGGTGGGTACATGCGCCGCGGCGCCTGTGCCTTGTATTGGTTTTTTTACATGGGTAATCAACGATGAACGCCAACGAAAAATCCACCTACCTCAAAGCCACGTTTGTGGGCCTGCTGGCCTCCAGCTGCTTTTTGGGCGGCTACGCTGTTTCGCAGCGCAGCCCCGCGCCGCCTGTGCCCGATGCCGCGCCCGCCGTGGTCGCCAACGCGCCCGCCGGCCGGGCGTTGATGCCTACCAATTTCTCCGACATTGCCGAGCAGCAAGGCCTGGCGGTGGTGAACATTAGCGTGGCGGGCATGGTCAAGACCAGCGCCCGCGCCGGTGTGCCGCAGCTGGACCCCAATGACCCCTTCTACGAATTCTTCCGCCGCTTCCAGCCACCCGGTGGCCCCAACGGCCCAAGTGAAACGCCCACACGTGGCACCGGCTCGGGGTTCATCGTCAAGTCTGACGGTGTGGTGCTGACCAACGCCCATGTGGTGGCCGACGCCAATGAGGTGACCGTGAAGCTGCGCGACAAGCGCGAGTTCAAGGCCAAGGTCATCGG
>JAZKDY010000005.1:2528-5378 GCA_040387325.1 Pseudomonadota bacterium
GACAAGCTGTCTGACGTGGCCGTGCTGAAGATCGACGCCAAGGAGCTGCCTACGGTCAAGATTGGCGACCCCAAGGCGGCCCGCGTGGGCGAGTGGGTGGTGGCGATTGGTTCGCCGTTTGGGCTGGAGAACACGGTGACGGCCGGCATTGTCTCGGCCAAGTCGCGCACGCTGCCAGACGACGGCTATGTGCCCTTTCTGCAGACCGATGTGGCCATCAACCCCGGCAACTCGGGTGGCCCGCTGTTTAACCTGGCGGGTGAGGTCATTGGCATCAACTCGCAGATCTACAGCCGCAGCGGCGGCTACCAGGGGCTGTCGTTCGCCATCCCCATTGATGTGGCCATGAAGGTGGAGGGCCAGTTGCTGGCCCACGGCAAAGTGACCCGCGGCCGCCTGGGGGTGACGATTCAAGAAGTGAGCCCCGAGCTGGCCGAGTCCTTTGGGCTGGACCAGCCCACCGGTGCGCTGGTGAATGCGGTGGAACAAGGCACGGCGGCCGACAAGGCGGGCATCCGGCCTGGGGATGTGATCCTGAAGTTCAACGGCACGGCGGTCAGCCAGTCGTCAGAGCTGCCACCGCTGGTGTCCGACACGGCGCCCGGGGCCAAGGTGAATATCACCGTCTGGCGCAAAGGGCAGACCAAGGACCTCAGCCTCAGTCTTGGGCAGATGAACGCGGCCTAGCCCGCGTGGAACCTGCGCCAGCAGCTATAGTTTCAGGAGCATTTGCGCCAGCACCAGGCGCGCACTGGACAGGTTGGTGGCGCAGGGCACATCGTGCACGTCGCAGGCGCGCACCAGGGCATTGATGTCGGGTTCGTGCGGCTGGGGGGTCATGGGGTCACGCAAAAAGATGACGACATCCACATCCCCCACCGCCAGCCGCGCGCCAATCTGCAAGTCGCCGCCCCAGGGGCCGCTAAGCATGCGCTCCACGTTCAGCCCCACTTCGTTAACCAAGCGCCCACCTGTGGTGCCAGTGGCCATCAGTGTGCATTGCTGCAGGTAGGGCGCGAACTCACGGGCGAGCTCGACCATGGTGTCTTTTTTGCGGTCGTGCGCAATCAGCGCGATGCGCGGGCGGTCTGACGGAGTGGGGGTAGCGGGGGCGTTGCTCATGCCCCCAATGCTAATCCAGCAGGCGCGAGGACTTGGGCACGTGCGCCATCAAAAACTCCATCTGGTCCGCCAGGATGCGGCGGTTGCGCAGGATGAAGTCTTCCCACAGGCTGGGCACATAGGGCGTGTACAACAGAGGCATGTGCGCTTGCTCGGGCGTGCGGTGGCTTTTGCGGTGGTTGCAGGGCTTGCAGGCCGTCACCACGTTCATCCAGGTGTCGATGCCGTGCTGGGCAAAGGGGATGATGTGTTCGCGCGTCAGCTCACCTTCATGGAAATGGCCGCCGCAGTAGGCGCACACATTGCGGTCGCGGATGAAAAGCTTGGCGTTGGTCAGGCCGGGACGCAGGTTGAAGGGGTTGATATTAGGCACACCGCGCGTGCCAATGATGCTGTTGACCCGCACGATGGACTGCTGGCCGGTCATGGCGTTGTGCCCGCCGTGGAACACGGCGACCTCGCCACCCGACTCCCAGCGCACCTCGCCCGCAGCATAGTGGATCACCGCCTGTTCCAGCGATATCCAAGACTGGGGAAGCCCCTGGGCCGACAACTTCAAGACTTTCACGCAACGCCTCCATCAACGGTAATACCTACCACCAACACGGACTGCAAATGTCTGCAAGTGCGCGCCAGACATGCGTCTGGGCCCTGCTAAGTCACAATATACAGTGTTTCCATGACAAACTGGCTTCGAGCCCCGGCAGCGTTTGCGCGGCCTGCTATCAAAAAGATAACAACCCATGAAGGTTTTCCGCGGTTTCAAGCACCCTGGCGTTGCCAGCGCCAGTGCGGTCACGATAGGCAATTTCGATGGTGTCCACCGGGGCCACCAGGCCATGCTGGCCTTGCTAAAGGGCGAGGCCCAGCAGCGCGGTGTGGCCAGCGTGGTGCTGACCTTTGAGCCCCACCCGCGCGACTATTTCGCCGAACTTCATCAGAAACCCGACCTGGCCCCGGCCCGCGTGGGCACGCTGCGCGACAAGCTGGAAGACCTGGCCAAGGCCGGTGTGGACCAGACCGTGGTGCTGCCCTTTGACGCCCGCCTGGCCAACCAGAGCCCGCAGGAGTTTATTGACCAAGTGCTGCTGGGCGGCCTGGGTGCACGCTACGTGCTGGTGGGTGACGATTTCCGCTTTGGCAAGGCCCGGGCGGGCGACTACGCGCTCTTGGACGCCGCGGGCGACGCCCAGGGTTTTGACGTAGCACGCATGAACAGCTACGAGGTGCACGGCCTGCGGGTCTCCAGCTCTGCCGTGCGCGAGGCGCTGGGCCAAGGCCGCATGCAGGATGCGGCCCGCCTGCTGGGCCGGCCTTACTGCATCAGCGGCCACGTGGTGCACGGGCGCAAACTGGGCCGCACGCTGGGCTTCAAGACCCTGAATTTGCGCTTTGCGCACTGGAAACCGGCCGCCAGCGGCATCTTCGTGGTGCTGGTGCACGGCTTGGCGGCCAAGCCGCTGCAGGGCGTGGCCAACTTGGGCGTACGCCCATCGTTGGACCCGACCGATGTGAACGGCGGGCGCGTGCTGCTGGAGACCCATTGCCTGGACTGGCCGGCCGACTTGGGCCCCGAGGGGGCCTACGGTAAAATCATCCGCGTGGAACTGCTACACAAACTGCACGACGAACTCAAGTACGACGGTCTGGACGCCCTCACCCAGGGCATCCAAAAAGACCGTGATGACGCACGTGCCTGGCTTCAGTCTCACATCAGCACCCGAATTT
>JAZKDY010000005.1:5388-11336 GCA_040387325.1 Pseudomonadota bacterium
ACCACCGCAGGCCGTTCAACTCCCATTGAGATTTCGCCATGACTGACAAAGTTGATTACCGCAGCACCCTGAACCTGCCCGACAGCCCCTTCCCCATGCGCGGCGACCTGCCCAAGCGCGAACCCGCCTGGGTCAAGGAATGGAACGAAGAAGGCCTGTACAAAAAGCTGCGTGACGCGCGCCACGGTGCCCCCTTGTTCGTGCTGCACGACGGCCCCCCCTATGCCAACGGCAAACTGCACATCGGCCACGCGCTGAATAAAGTGCTGAAAGACATGATCGTCAAGAGCAAGCAGCTCGGCGGCTTTGACGCGCAATACATTCCCGGTTGGGACTGCCACGGCCTGCCGATCGAAAATGCGATCGAAAAGCTGCATGGCCGCAACCTGAGCCGTGACGACATGCAGGCCAAGAGCCGCGCATTCGCCACCGAGCAGATCGACCAGCAACGCGAAGACTTCAAGCGCCTGGGCGTGCTGGGTGACTGGGAACGCCCCTACCGCACCATGGACCCCGCCAACGAAGGCGGTCAGATCCGCGCCTTCAAACGCGTCATCGAACGCGGCTTTGTCTACCGCGGCCTGAAGCCCGTGTACTGGTGCTTTGATTGCGGATCGTCTTTGGCCGAGTTCGAGATCGAATATGCCGACAAGAAGAGCGACACGCTGGACGTGGCGTTCGAGTCCAACGACAACGCCGCCTTGGCCGCAGCCTTTGGCTTGAAGGCTCTCCCGGGCGAAGGTAGCAAAAAAGCCTTTGCTGTGATCTGGACCACCACTGCCTGGACCATCCCCGCCAACCAGGCGCTCAACGCCCACCCCGAGCTGAGCTACGCGCTGGTGGACACGCCACGCGGCGTGCTGCTGCTGGCCGAATCGCTGGTGGCGCAGTGCCTGGAGCGCTATGGGCTGGAAGGCTCGGTGATCGCCACGGCGGTCGGCGAAAAGCTGCGCGGCCTGGTGTTCCGCCACCCGCTGTATGACACGGTCAGTGCAGAAGAAGGCGGCAAATACAGCTACCGCCGCCTCGCACCGCTGTACCTGGCCGACTACGTGACCGCCAGCGACGGCACCGGCATCGTCCACTCGTCCCCCGCCTATGGTGTGGATGACTTCAACAGCTGCGTGGCCCACGGCCTGAAATACGACGACATCCTCAACCCCGTGCAGGGCAATGGCGTGTATGCGCCCGAGCTGCCTTTCTTCGGCGGGCAGTACATCTGGAAGGCCTGCGAACGGGTCATCGAGGTGCTGGGCCAAAGCGACCGCCTGATGGCCACCAAAACCATCCAACACAGCTATCCGCACTGCTGGCGCCACAAGACGCCGGTGATCTACCGCGCCGCCGCCCAGTGGTTCATCCGCATGGACCAAGGCCCCGGCGTGTTCACCACCGACAAGGCGCCCAAGACGCTGCGCCAATTGGCGCTGGACGCCATCGAACAAACCCAGTTCTACCCCGAGAACGGCAAGAGCCGCCTGCGCGACATGATCGCCAACCGGCCCGACTGGTGCATCAGCCGCCAGCGCAGCTGGGGCGTGCCGGTGCCGTTCTTTTTGCACAAGGACAGCGGCGAGTTGCACCCCAACACCATGGCCATCCTGGACCAGGCGGCCGACATTGTGGAAAAGGGCGGCATCGAAGCCTGGAGCCGTGTGACGGTCGAAGAGATCCTCGGCGCAACCGACGCGCCCAATTACACCAAGAGCACCGATATTCTGGAAGTGTGGTTTGACTCCGGTTCCACCTTCCAGCACGTGCTGCGCGGCAGCCACAAGGATGCGTATGCACGCCCACCCTTTCACGCCGAAGGCCCCGAAGCCGACCTGTACCTGGAAGGCCACGACCAGCACCGTGGCTGGTTCCACAGCTCGCTCTTACTGGGCTGCGCGCTGTACGACCGCGCACCCTACCGCGGCCTGCTGACCCACGGCTTTGCCACGGACGGCCAGGGCCGCAAGATGAGCAAGTCGCTCGGCAATACCGTGGACCCACAAACCGTGACCAGCAAGCTGGGCGCCGAGATCGCCCGCCTGTGGGTAGCGTCCACCGATTATTCGGGCGACCTGAACATCGACGACAAGATCCTGGCCCGCGTGGTCGACACCTACCGCCGCGTGCGCAACACGCTCAAATTCCTGTTGGCCAATGTCAGCGACTTTGACCCGGCCAAGGATGCCGTGCCGCTGGAACAGATGCTGGAGATCGACCGCTACGCGCTCTCCCGTGCGGCGCAGCTGCAGGCCGACATCCTGGCGCACTTCAACGTCTACGAGTTCCACCCCGTGGTCTCCAAGCTGCAAATCTACTGCAGCGAAGACCTGGGCGCGTTTTACCTCGACATCCTGAAAGATCGGCTCTACACCACCGCCGCCAACAGCCATGCCCGCCGCTCGGCGCAGACCGCGCTGTGGCAAATCACCCAGGCCATGCTGCGCTGGATGGCGCCGTTCCTGAGCTTCACCGCGGAAGAGGCGTGGGCCGTGCTGGGCACCGAAGGCAAGACGCCCGAAGCGACCAAGCGGTCCATCTTCCTGGATGTTTATGTGGAATTTGCCGCGCCCGATGCGGCGTTGTTGGCCAAGTGGGGCCGCATCCGTGAGATCCGCGAAACGGTGAACAAGGACATCGAGACCTTGCGTGCCGAGGGCCAAGTGGGCTCGTCGCTGCAGGCCAATGTGGCACTGACGGTGAATGCCGAAGACCATGCCCTGTTGTCCAGTCTGGGGGATGATTTGAAGTTTGTGTTCATCACGTCTGCTATGCAATTGGTAGCGGGTAGTGCACTGTCGGCGGGGGTTAGCGCCTCAAAATCCATAAAGTGTGAGCGCTGCTGGCACTACCGGGACGATGTGGGTGCCGACACCGCCCACCCCACGCTGTGTGGCCGCTGCACCAGCAACCTGTTTGGCGCGGGCGAAGCCCGGGTCTACGCCTGAACCGACGGAGGCATAAATGGCACGCTCTACTTTTGGCAACAAACCATCTGGCGTCGGCCTGCTGCAATGGCTGGGCCTCGCATTCATCATCATTCTGGTGGACCAGTTCACCAAGGTGCTGATCGTGGGCCACTACCAGTTGGGTGACAGCACGCCGGTCACCAGCTTTTTCAACATTGTTCGCGCGCACAACCCTGGCGCAGCCTTTTCCTTCCTGGCCAACGAGTCAGGCTGGCAGCGCTGGTTCTTCACCGCGCTGGGCCTGGTTGCCGCTGGCGTCATCCTCTGGATGCTGAAGGCCCACCCTACCCAAAAGCTGTTCAGCTTTGCAATGGCCTGTATTCTGGGCGGCGCCATCGGTAACGTGATTGACCGCATGGTGCACGGTTATGTGGTCGACTTCCTGGATTTTCACTGGAGCTGGCTGACACCGGTGTTCCACGGCGGTCACTTTCCGGCCTTCAACGTGGCCGACAGCGCCATCAGCATTGGCGCGGTCTGCTTAATACTGGACGAACTGCTGCGGGTCAGGAAGAGTTAGCCTCACGCTTCTAGGGCTGCCTAGAAGCGCCAGCCGGCAGCGATCAACAATTCGTTGTAAGTGAAACTTTGTGACGCCTTGTCACCCCGCGCGCTGGTCAACACATCGGGCATGTTGACGTAGCCGAACTTGTAGGCACCACGCACGAAGAAGTCTTTCCAGAAGTCTTTCTCCAACCCCCCACCCACGCCCAGACTGTAGCCGGACAGGTGGAACTGGTCGTTGCGCGACTGGTTGACCATGTGCAGTGTCACATTGGTCTTGGGCAGCAAAATGCCTACGCCAGCCAACGCAAACACACGGGCTGTACGGCTGTCGCCAAACCAGTCCACGGGGCGCTGCTTCTCGATCTCCAGGCTGATGATGTTCAGACCGTCAGTGTGTTCGTAGTTCAGCCAGTTGTCACCGATGACCTGGTTGCCCGACTGGGGGGCACCCAGAATCTGACCGCTGATGGGCACCGATTGGCCCTGTGCCACTACGTACTTCATGTGGTCCAGGTTCAGCGCAATCGCGGTGTCGCTGTTCCACTGGTAGGCGACACGCAGATTGGTCTGGGGGATGGTGACCTCGCTGGGGCGCAGGTAGATGGCGAAAACATTTGCCATGGTTGCGTCAGTCTGCAGGTCATCGGCCGCAACATTTTTCAACGTGAAGTCGTGGTCCTTGCCCCAGAAGTGGATGTCGGAGTTGGAATAGTTGGAGCGGTTCCAGCCCCAGTAGACCGACCATTTGCGGGTGTCGGCGGCCTTTTGTGCAGCGGCGGTTTGGGGGCTTGCCGTTTGGGCCCAGACGACGGGTGCAAAAAAAAGGCTGGCTGCAATCAGTGCGCCAGCCCGCATGGAAAATGCAGGAATATTCATCATAGGAGGGCAATTTTACCCTTCGCCCGCCCACAACCCCGTCTTCACAAGGTCAATACGGTGCAGCCCGTGGTCTGGCGCGCCTCCAGCGCGCGGTGGGCCTGCTGCACATCTTCCAGTGCAAAACGCTGGGCAATGTGGATGTTCACCGCACCGCTGCCCACCACCGAAAACAGATCATCGGCCATGGCCTGGGTGCTCTCGCGCGTGGCGATGTGGGTGAACAAGGTCTGGCGTGTCAGGTACAGCGAGCCCTTGGGACCCAGCATGCCGGGTGCCATGGGCGCCACGGGGCCGGAGGCGTTGCCAAAGCTGGCCATCAGACCAAACGGGGCCAGGCAGTCCAGGGATTTGTCCCAGGTGTCCTTGCCCACCGAGTCATACACCACCTTGACGCCCTTGCCACCGGTGATCTCCTTGACCCGGGTGGCAAAATCCTCTGCTGCGTAATTGATAGCATACTCCGCCCCATTGGCGAGGGCTAGAGCACATTTTTCCTTGGAACCTGCCGTCCCGATCAGGCGCAGGCCCAGCGCCTTGGCCCACTGGCAGGCGATCAGACCCACACCACCGGCGGCCGCGTGAAACAGCACAAAATCTCCGGGGTTCAGCCCGCCCTGGGGAAGCGTCTTCTTCAACAGGTACTGCGCCGTCAGGCCCTTGAGCATCATGGCCGCTCCGGTGTCGAAAGAGATGCCATCCGGCAGCTTGCACACACATTTGGCGGGCATCACACGCAGGTCGCAGTAGGCGCCTGGCGGCTGGCTGGCGTAGGCGGCGCGGTCACCCACCCGCAAGTGGCTCACGCCCTCGCCCACCGCTTCCACCACACCGGCGGCTTCCATGCCCAGTTGCAGGGGCATGGCCATGGGGTACAGACCGCTGCGCTGGTACACGTCGATGAAATTCAGGCCGACGGCCTTGTGGCGGATGCGGATCTCGCCGGGACCGGGTTCACCCACGCTGACCTGCACCAGCTTGAGCTGCTCGGGGCCTCCATGCTGGTCTATCTGAATGGCTCGGGACTGGGCTTGGCTCACGGTGCTCTCTCCTGTGTTGAATGGATGCGCCCAAACGGGCGGCGCAAGGCATGGTGCCACGATTTGCCATTCGCAGCAGCGGTCGAAAGCAATGTGCAAGCAATCCAAGGGGCTTGCCCTAGTACAGTCCTGCCCTATGACCCAACGCCTGACACCGACCGCTGCCCTGCTGCTGACCATTCCACCCTTGCTGTGGGCGGGTAATGCGGTGGTGGGCCGGGTCGTCAGCCCGCTCATTTCGCCGATGACGCTGAATCTGCTGCGCTGGACATTCGCGTTCCTGCTGCTGCTGCCATTGGCTGGCAGCGTGCTGCGTCGCGACAGCGTGTTGTGGCCGCAGTGGCGGCGTTTTGTATTCCTGGCCCTGCTCAGCACCAGTGGCTACAACGCCCTGCTCTACCTGTCCCTCAACACGTCCACACCCATCAACGTCACGCTGGTGGGCGCCAGCACCCCGGTGTGGATGCTGCTGATCGGGCGTTTCTTCTTCGGCACGCCAGCGTCCGCCCGGCAAATGCTGGGCGCCGTGTTGTCCATTGGCGGTGTGGTGCTGGTGCTGTGCCGG
>JAZKDY010000006.1:0-4189 GCA_040387325.1 Pseudomonadota bacterium
CCCAACTCCACCAGCTTTACACTGGAGGAACTGATATCCAACCCGAACATGGAAGCCGGTTGGCGACTGAAAAACGACCCCAATGAGATCAAAACGGTCCCCTGAAACATACCGGTCAAGTGCCGGTCAGACTTAAGAAATCACTTCAATGCTATCAGTAAGCACCTTGTCCCGCAAAGGTTTTTTCTGTTTTAAGCTGTTTCAAACGTTGCCAAAAGCAGACGGTTTTTACCCATTGTCAAAATCTAACGGCAGATTTTCCCGCCAAGACTGGAACGGGCAACAATGCAGGCGCTGAGACGGCCGCGTTGAAAACAACCGGATTTTTATAATGCCCAGGCAACCCACACCCGCCCTTTATGCCCTCCACTTCCACGCCACCTGAAAAAGATACTTCGCCCGCGCGTATGCAGAAGCCCGCCATGCACTGGCTTGTGCGTTCAGTCTTGTGGACTTTGGGTGTGATGTTTGCCGGGGCGCTCTCAGTGCTCACATTGATTGCAATCGCCTTGGCGGTAGCGTTTCCCAACCTGCCGGACATTTCCGACCTGTCGGACTACAGACCCAAACTCCCTCTGCGTGTCTATTCCGCGGAAGGCGATCTGATGGGTGAATTTGGAGAAGAACGGCGCAACCTGACGCCCATTGCCCAGATTCCCAAGGTCATGACCAATGCCGTACTGGCTATTGAAGATGCGCGCTTTTACCAACACGGCGGGGTCGACTATATGGGTGTGCTGCGCGCGGGCTTGGCCAATGTAGGAAAAGCCAAGAGCCAGGGTGCGTCCACCATCACCATGCAAGTGGCACGCAACGTCTACCTGTCATCCGAAAAAACGTTCACGCGCAAAATTTATGAAATCCTGCTGACCTTCAAGCTGGAACACATGCTCAGCAAGGACCAGATTCTGGAAATCTACATGAACCAGATCTTCCTGGGGAACCGCGCCTACGGCTTTGCCGCCGCCTCCGAAGCCTATTTTGGCAAACCCCTCAAAGACATCACGATCGCCGAAGCCGCCATGCTGGCGGGTTTGCCCAAGGCCCCGTCGGCCTACAACCCCATCAGCAACCCGCCGCGGGCCCGGGTCCGCCAGCGCCACATCATTGACCGCATGTTGGAGAACGGGTTCATCACTGAAAAAGAGGCTGAAACCGCCAAGGCCCAGGAGCTCAAGGTCAAGTCGGGCGCCCTCAATACCCAGGTCCATGCCGACTATGTGGCTGAAATGGTGCGCCAGCTGATGTACGCCCAGTACGGTGATGAAACCTATACCCGTGGTCTGGACGTCCGCACCACCGTGCGTACCGCCGACCAGAACGTGGCGTACAAGGCGCTGCGGCGCGGCATCATGGACTTCGAGCGGCGCCAGATCTACCGTGGCCCTGAGAAATTCATCGTGTTACCCACGAAGGCCAGCGAGATGGAAGAAGCGATAGACGAAGTCCTGGAAGACCACCCTGACAACGGCGACGTGATGTCCGCAGTGGTACTGGAGGCAGACACCAAGAAGATCAAGGCCATGCGCACCGGCGGCATGCTGGTCGAGATCACCGGCGACGGCCTCAAACCTGCGCAATCCGGGCTATCTGACAAAGCACCACCCAATATCAAGTTGCGCCGTGGTGCAGTGATCCGGGTTTCCAAAACCGTCAAGGACACGTGGGAAATCACGCAATTACCCGAAGTGGAAGGCGCCTTTGTCGCCATCGATCCGCGGGACGGCTCCATCAAGGCCCTGGTGGGCGGCTTCGACTTTGGCAAAAACAAATTCAACCACGTGACCCAGGCCTGGCGCCAGCCGGGGTCCAGCTTCAAACCCTTCATTTACTCTGCAGCGTTGGAGAAGGGCTTTACGCCCGCAACGGTGGTCAACGATGCGCCGCTGTTTTTTGATGCCGGTGTGACCGGTGGCCAGCCCTGGGAGCCCAAGAACTACGACGGCACTTTTGAAGGCCCCATGAGCCTGCGCCGGGGCTTGGCCAAGTCCAAAAACATGATCTCCATCCAGATCCTGCGCTCCATTGGCACCCAGTACGCCCAGGAATGGATCACCCGATTTGGCTTTGACGCCGACAAGCACCCGGCCTACCTGACCATGGCCCTTGGTGCGGGATCGGTCACCCCCATGCAAATGGTGGTCGGTTATTCGACCTTTGCCAATGGCGGCTACCGCGTCAACCCCTGGCTGGTTTCCAAGGTGACCGAGCAACGTGGCAAGGTTCTGGTGGAGGCCAAACCACCCGTGTTGTCCGATAGCGAACGTGTCATTGATGCCCGCAACGCCTTCATGATGACCAGCCTGTTGCAGGAAGTCACCCGATCCGGTACGGCTGCGCGCGCGCAGGCCACATTGAAGCGCCCTGACGTATACGGCAAGACCGGCACCACCAACGACTCCATGGATGCCTGGTTCGCCGGCTACAACCCCACGTTAACCGCTGTTACCTGGATTGGATATGACACCCCCCGCAAGCTGGGCGACCGTGAAACCGGTGGCGGGCTGAGCCTGCCAGTGTGGATAACCTTCATGGAGACTGCCCTCAAAGGTGTGCCAGTCAGCGAGCCCTCTGCACCGGAGGGTGTGGTCCACGTCGGCGGTGAGTGGTTCTATGAGGAATACGCCAGAAGTTCTGGCGTGTCAGGCGTCGGAATGGAAGAAAAACCGGAATCGCTGACCGTGCCTTTGCCACCGGCAGAAGAAAAAAGCAGGATTCTGGATCTGTTCCGCAACTGATCAGGCCACGAAACGCAGGGCTTGGCCGGCCTGGGCGCTGGCATTCTGGGTGAGCGCAGCAAAGAACTCGCCCTGCCCCTTGGTGTCTTGCCAGGCGCCATCCAGCCAACGGTAGTGGAAGCCACCGGCCTTGGTGGCCATCCAGATTTCGTGCAAGGGCTTTTGCTGGTTGATGACAATCTGGCTGCGGTTGGCGAAGGTAATGGTTACCATGCCGCCTACCCGCTGGTTGTCCAGATCCGCATCGGTTTCGTCGTTGATGCGATCACAACCCGTTTCCACCGCCTTGAGCAATGCTTCGGCGCGGTCCATGTATTCAGAATCAGTCATTAAGTACAATTTTCACCATGTTGATCGCAAAGCAAATTCTAGTCAGTGCGCTTGTCCTTGGTGCCTGTATGTCAACGCTGACGGGTTGTGGCCAGACGGGATCGCTGTATTTGCCCCCACCGCCAAAGCCCGCCAAACCGGCGGCGAGTGCGCCATTGGCCACCACTGGCATTAGCTATATATTTTATAGCTGACTACGTAGTTCCGACGGGGGCTTCAGGCCTTTTTTCTTTATGGATTGCGCCACCCGCCAGGCCAGCAGGCTGCCCAGAATGACGGCGTAAACGGCCACCTCCGCAAAATCGTTCTTGCCGGCCCGCATCCAGAAGAAGTGCACCACGGCCAGCACTGCAACCGCATACACCAGCCGGTGCAGCATCTGCCAGCGCCGTCCGCCCAAAGCCTTAATCGCGCGGTTAAACGACGTGAGCGCCAGCGGTGTCAGCAACACCACTGCGGTGAATCCCACCAGAATAAAGGGGCGTTTGATGATGTCCTTGGCGATGTCCGCCAGCTCAAACCCCATATCGAACCAGCTATAGGCCAACAGGTGCAACACGGCGTAGAAGTACACAAACAGGCCCGCCATACGACGAAAGCGGGCCAGTGGTGGCAGTCCTGCGATGGTGCGCAAGGGCGTGATCGCCAACACCACACACAACATGCGCAGTGTCCAGTCCCCCGATGACCGCTCCAAAGCCTCAGCTGGATTGGCACCCAGCCAGTCGAAGACCGCAGCCACCACCAACCAGACAAACGGCAACAAACCCAATACAAATGCCAGCGGCTTGGCAAACCGGCTGGTCAGATACTGGTTGATGCGTGCACGCATGGAAAAAGTGCCGCTCAGAAAAACTTCTTCAGATCCATGCCCGCGTACAACTGGCCGACCTGCGCTTCGTAGCCGTTGAACATCAGCGTTTTGCGTTTCTTGGCGAACAGGCCGTCTTCACCGATACGCCGCTCAGTCGCCTGGCTCCAGCGGGGGTGATCCACGTTGGGGTTGACGTTGGAGTAAAAGCCGTATTCGTTGGCGGCTGCCTTGTTCCAAGCCGTGCCTGGCTGTTTGTCGGTGAAGCGGATCTTGACGATGCTCTTGCCGCTCTTGAAACCGTATTTCC
>JAZKDY010000007.1:0-45758 GCA_040387325.1 Pseudomonadota bacterium
AGGTGCGCTACCAGGCTGCGCTACACGCCGACAGCCAGTATTCTAACCGCATCAATGCCCTGTCTTTTCGGCGCGGTAATATATTTCCTATTTTGTTCGACATCAATAACATATCCCATGCCCAGACCTCCCCCAACCTTGCACTGGCTGGAACCGGGCGACCCTTTTCCGGCGGTGGACTCTGCCTGGGGTGTAGAGTCAGAAGCGCCCGGCCTGCTTGCAGCAGGTGGCGACCTGTCTGTCGACTCCCTAAAAAGCGCCTATTCAAACGGCATTTTCCCGTGGTTCAGTGAGGGACAACCCAACCTGTGGTGGAGCCCCGACCCGCGTATGGTTCTGCAAGTTGCCCACTTCCGCCTGCACAAATCCTTGCGCAAAACACTGCGACAGTTCCAGAATTCGCCGAACTGCGAAGTCCGGTTCAACACCGCTTTTGTGGACGTTATTAGCGCTTGTGCGCAAGTGTCACGCAATGGACAACCTGGGACTTGGATACTACCGCCCATGGTCCGGGCCTACATCCACTTGCATGCTGCCGGACATGCGCACAGCGTAGAGACCTGGGTGGATGGAGAACTGGTCGGTGGTCTGTACTGCGTCACTTTGGGCAAGGCAGTGTTTGGAGAATCCATGTTTTCGAGGGTGCCAGATTCGTCCAAGATTGCCTTGGCGGCATTGGTGGGTTTTTGTCGCCACCATGGCATTGAGGCCATCGATTGCCAGCAGAACACGGCCCATCTTGCCTCCCTGGGAGCTACCGAAATACCCCGCAGCATTTTTTTGGCACATATCGCGCAGACGCGATCAGCTGCGCCGGTCGAATGGCACTTTGCCCCCCTATACTGGAATCACATTTTGTCTGCCTGATGCACCCATGACAGACCTCAAAGATTTTCCATTCCAAACCCTGCAGTTTTATGCAACGGCTCCGTACGAGTGCAGCTATCTTCCCGATCGCCAGGCACGCTCCCAGGTTGCAACTCCCAGCCATCTAATTAACAACTCCACCTATTCTGACCTGGTAAGCAAGGGATTTCGCCGCAGCGGCATGTTCACCTACCGCCCCTATTGCGACGGCTGCCAGGCCTGTACACCACTGCGCGTAGAGGCCAATACTTTCAAAACCAACCGCAGCCAACGACGCGCATGGAATCGACACAAAGGCCTGCAGGCACGGGTGCTCAAACTGGGTTTTGTGGCCGAACACTATGCACTGTACCTGCGCTACCAGAACAATCGGCATGCGGGCGGCGGCATGGACGAAGACAGCGTGGACCAGTACACCCAGTTCCTTCTGCAAAGCCGGGTCAACTCACGTTTGGTGGAATTCCGGGAAACACAGGCCGACGGTTCACTTGGCACACTCAAAATGGTTTCCATCCTGGATGTGCTGGAGGACGGTTTGTCAGCGGTCTATACGTTCTTTGAACCAGACGATGCAGCAAGTTTTGGCACTTTCAACGTCATGTGGCAAATCCAGCAGGCCCAGCAACTTGGATTGGCCTTCGTGTATCTGGGTTACTGGATACAGGACAGCCCCAAAATGAGCTACAAGGCGCGGTTTGCGCCCATGCAGATCCTTGTGAACGGCCAATGGTGCCCATCCGACGCGATGCCGCGCGATAAGATAGAAGAATAGATACGCACCATGACAAAACCAATTTCCGACATTCCCAACAAACCCACGGTCCAGGTTATTGAGCGGATGTTCACGCTGATTGACGTGCTCGCCTCCCGCGAAGACTCCATGAGTCTCAAAGACATCAGCGAAAAAGCTGGCCTGCACCCCTCGACGGCGCATCGCATTCTGAACGATCTGGCAACCGGCCGCTTTGTCGACCGTACCCAACCGGGCAGCTACCGACTGGGCATGCGCCTGCTGGAGTTGGGCAATTTGGTCAAAGGCCGCCTGAACGTGCGGGATGCCGCCGTGGTGCCCATGCGGGAACTGCACAAACTGACGCAACAACCCGTCAACCTCAGTGTTCGCCAAGGCGACGAAATCGTCTATGTGGAGCGGGCCTTCAGCGAAAGATCCGGCATGCAGGTGGTTCGAGCCATTGGTGGGCGCGCTCCCCTGCACCTCACCTCGGTGGGAAAACTTTTTCTGGCTGCGGATGACCCCCAACGCATACGCGCCTATGCGGCGCGCACCGGCTTACAAGGGCATACCAAAAATAGCCTGACACAGCTGGAAACGTTGGAGCGGGAATTGTCCAAGGTCCGGCAATACGGGCAAGCGAATGACAATGAAGAGCTGGAGCTGGGTGTGCGGTGTATGGCCGCAGGTATTTACGATGACCAGGACAGACTGGTCGCAGGCCTTTCCATCTCAGCGCCCTCAGAGCGTATGGAGGATGGCTGGCTACCCAAGCTGAAGGAGACGGCCCGGCAAATTTCGGAGACCTTGGGGCACAAGTCCAGCCCCGCCTAGGGTCCGTTTGAGTTTGACTTAGTTTGTCACCACGCGTGGGTCTACAGCCAAGCTGGCTACAGGAGTGGTCTTGACGGTTGGTACCGTGGGAATGGACTCAACCCAACGCTTGACCCGTTCCGCATCACCCAAGCGGCTAAGTTTACCTGCCGAGTCCAGAAACACCATGATGAGTTTGCGCCCAGCCACTTTGGCCTGCATCACCAGGCACTGGCCGGCCTCACTGATGTAACCGGTCTTTTGCAGACCAATGTCCCAAGACGGGTTCTTGACCAGGCGATTGGTATTGTTGTATTGGAGGGTACGCCGGCCTACTTCGACCTGGTAACCCGTCGAAGTGGACAGCTCCCGCAAAGTAGGATCCCCATAAGCGAAGCTCACAAGAGTAGCCAGATCACGGGCACTGGACTGGTTCTTGCTCGACAGCCCAGTTGGTTCCACGTATCGTGTATCCAGCATACCCAGCGCCTTGGCGCGCGTATTCATAAGACCCACAAACACCTGTAAACCACCCGGGTAGCTGCGCCCAAGAGCGTTAGCCGCCCGGTTTTCACTGGACATGAGTGCCAGATGCAACAACTCACCCCGGCTCAACTCCGTACCCACGCGCAGGCGGGAAGAACTGCCTTTTTCCAGGTCCACATCGTCCTGGGTGATGGTAATCATCTCGTCCATCGGCAATTTGGCTTCACTGACGAGCAGTCCGGTCATGAGCTTGGTGATGGATGCAATAGGCAGAACAGCCAGATCGTTCTTGCGAAAGAGCACTTCCTGCGTGTCCTGGTCTACGACCAAGGCAACACTGGACTTCAAATCCAAAACGTCATGGGCCGAATGCAGGCCAGCCAACTGGCCGAAAGATGGCACCTTAGGAGCCGCAGCCACACGAAAAGTCGCTTTTTTCCGAACAATCTTCCCTTTTGCTACGGGCTTTTTGCTGTATTTGGCGGTAACCGACCGGTGTTTGGAAACTTCCGCATGGGCCGATGTGAAAATCAGCGATGAGAATATGGCGAGGACGCCAAGGCGGAAAATTAGTCTATTCATGTTGTGTCCCAACGGCAGTACCTGGTGAGCGAATAAATCAGTCAATACGATAGGCTGCAGTCGGAGTGTAAACAAAAAAGTCGCGCAAGATCAACTACTTGCGCGACAAACCTCAAGAAATACCTGGCTTATTCGGGCTTACCCTGAGCTCAACCCTGCGCAGCAATGCTTTCAGACTTGCTGTGCAGCTTGTTCAAGGCGCTCAAATACGCCTTGGCGGAGGCTACAACGATGTCCGGGTCAGACCCCACGCCGTTGACGACGCGGCCGCTGTTTTGCAGCCGGACAGTGACTTCGCCCTGGCTTTCGGTGGAACCGCTGATGGCATTGACCGAGTACAGAACCATCTCGGCTCCGCTTTTGACATGCTGCTCGATGGCTTTCAGGGATGCATCCACCGGCCCATTTCCCTCTGATGCGCCTGACACCTCCACGCCGTCCACGGTGAACACAATGCTGGCCTGCGGACGCTCCCCGGTCTCGCTGTGCTGCGACAGGGACACAAACGCATACTGCTCTTTGACATGGCTGACACTTTCATCGCTGACCAAAGCCAGGATGTCTTCATCAAATATTTCGCTCTTGCGGTCGGCCAGTTCCTTGAACCGGGCAAATGCAGCGTTGACCTCCACTTCGCTTTCCAGTTGCACACCCAGTTCCTGCAGCCGCTGTTTGAAGGCGTTGCGGCCACTGAGTTTACCCAGCACGATCTTGTTGGCAGTCCAACCCACGTCTTCTGCACGCATGATTTCATAGGTGTCGCGCGCCTTCAACACGCCGTCCTGGTGGATACCGGATGCGTGGGCAAAGGCATTGGCTCCCACAACGGCCTTGTTGGGCTGCACCACAAATCCGGTGGTCTGGCTGACCATACGGCTGGCGGCCAGGATGTGCTGGGTGTCGATGCCCAACTCCAGCCCGAAGTAGTCCTTGCGGGTCTTGACCGCCATCACCACTTCTTCCAAGCTGCAATTGCCGGCCCGTTCGCCCAGACCATTGATCGTGCATTCCACCTGGCGTGCCCCACCGATCTTGACACCGGCCAGGGAGTTGGCGACTGCCATCCCCAAATCGTTGTGGCAGTGCACGGACCAAATGGCCTTGTCGGAGTTCGGAATGCGCTCCCGCAGCGTCTTGATGAAGTTGCCGTACAACTCGGGGATGGCATAACCCACGGTGTCGGGGACGTTGATGGTGGTCGCACCCTCGTTGATGACGGCTTCCAGCACCCGACACAGAAAGTCCACATCGCTGCGGTAACCGTCTTCGGGGCTGAACTCAATATCGTCCACCAGATTGCGGGCAAAGCGCACGGACTGCTTGGCCTGCTCAAACACCTGGTCAGGCGACATGCGCAGTTTCTTCTCCATGTGCAGGGCCGACGTGGCGATGAAGGTGTGGATACGTGCGCGGTTCGCACCCTTGAGCGCTTCTGCCGCCCGAGAAATATCGCGGTCGTTGGCGCGTGACAGCGAGCAGATCGTCGAATCCTTGATGCTGTTGGCGATGAGTTGTACCGCTTCAAAATCACCATTGGAGCTGGCGGCAAAACCTGCTTCAATCACATCGACCTTCAAGCGCTCCAGCTGACGGGCGATGCGCAGTTTTTCGTCGCGGGTCATGGAAGCGCCCGGTGACTGCTCGCCATCACGCAGCGTGGTGTCAAAAATGATCAATTTGTCAGCCATGTCGTAACTCCTGTGGATCTCTTAAAAACGGTGACACTGCTATTTGTGCAGCCCGCGCTCATCGGGTTCATCCGTGGACGTACTGATGACACTGGTCTGTTGGCCACGTGCCCGGCGCCGTGCATACACCACGTAGCCGCTGAACCCGTAGAGAACAAAAATACCAAACATCACCGTTGGCGGGTCAATGGTCACAACGGCAAACCCCAAAACAATCAGAATCGTCACCGCAAACGGGACGCTGCGCTTCATCTGTATGTCTTTGAAACTGTAGAACGGCACATTAGTGACCATGGTCAATCCTGAGTACAAGGCCAACGCAAACATCATCCACGGCACGGGCAAGGCAATGGGACCCAGTTCCAGCGTGCTGGTTCCCTTCAGACCATTCTCGGTCAGCAGCCAAATAAAACCCGCTATGAGTGCAGCAGCCGCCGGCGAAGGCAAGCCCTGAAAGTAACGCTTGTCCACAACTGTCGTGTTGACGTTGAATCGCGCCAAACGCAAAGCAGCGCAGGCACAATACACAAAGGCCGCAATCCAGCCCCAGCGACCCAGACCCTGCAATGCCCACACATACGAGATCAAGGCCGGTGCGGCACCAAAAGACACCATGTCCGACAGCGAATCCATTTGTTCGCCAAAGGCGCTCTGCGTATTGGTCATGCGGGCTACGCGACCATCCAGACTGTCGAGCACCATGGCGCAAAAAATGCCCACTGCAGCTTGGTCAAACCGGCCATTGATGGCCATCACGATGGCATAAAAGCCGCCAAACAGCGCAGCGAGTGTGAACAGATTGGGCAAAATGTAAATGCCTTTGCGGCGCTTGCGCACCAGGACATTCACGTCATCCGCCGATGCGGAATCCGCGCCATCATGCATAAAAACTCCTTGCAAGGCCCGCCAAGCCTGAATCCAAAAACACTTGCCAACCCGCAGGCCGGCATCACTGTTACGAGTGTAAGCGAGCCATCGCGGGTTTAGCCGCAAACAACGGCGGCCAAAAATACAAAAAGGCCACCGAAGTGGCCTTTTCGAGCAAACCGCAATTGCATCAGTTGCGGGTCTGGTCCACCAGCTTGTTCTTCGCAATCCAGGGCATCATCGCGCGCAATTGGCTGCCAACCTTCTCGATGGAGTGGTCTGCAGTGTTGCGGCGGCGGGCTGTCATGCTCGGATAATTCAAACGGCCTTCCTGGATGAACATCTTGGCGTATTCACCGTTCTGGATGCGCTTCAGGGCGTTGCGCATAGCCGCGCGGGACTGGTCGTTGATGACTTCAGGGCCAGTCACGTACTCACCATACTCTGCATTGTTGGAGATGGAGTAGTTCATGTTGGCAATGCCGCCTTCGTAGATCAGGTCAACGATGAGCTTCAGCTCGTGCAGGCATTCGAAGTAGGCCATTTCAGGGGCGTAACCGGCTTCGGTCAGGGTTTCGTAACCCATCTTGATCAGCTCAACCGCACCACCGCACAACACGGCCTGTTCACCGAACAGATCGGTCTCGGTCTCTTCCTTGAAGTTGGTCTCGATGATGCCGGCCTTGCCGCCGCCATTGGCCATGGCGTAGCTCAGGGCCAGGTCACGAGCCTTGCCGGACTTGTCCTGGTGGATGGCGATCAGGTGGGGCACGCCGCCACCTTGTGTGTAGGTGTTGCGCACGGTGTGGCCAGGAGCCTTGGGCGCGACCATCCAGACGTCCAGATCGGCGCGGGGCACGACCTGGTTGTAGTGCACGTTGAAACCGTGGGCGAACACCAGCGAAGCACCTTGCTTCAGGCTCGACTCGATCTCTTTGTACACACCAGCGATGTTTTCATCCGGCAACAAAATCATGACCACGTCAGCGGAGGCCACTGCCTCGTTGACTTCAGCAACCTTCAGGCCCGCCTTGGCGACCTTGTCCCAGGATGCTCCACCTTTGCGCAGACCAACCACGACCTTGACGCCGCTGTCGTTCAGATTTTGCGCGTGGGCATGGCCCTGGCTGCCGTAACCGATGATGGCGACGGTCTTGCCCTTGATCAAGCTCAGGTCGCAATCCTTGTCGTAAAAAACTTTCATTCTCAATCTCCTAAAAAATGGTTTGTTGGCGAAATGCCCATCGACAGGCTCAGGGCGAACGGTGACCGTTGATCGCCACTAGCCAGGTCCGTTCGCGTTGAGCCTGTCGAAACGCGCGCTCGGACCTATGGAAAATCAGACCCGCAATATACGCTCACCGCGGCCAATGCCGCTGGAACCGGTTCGTACGGTTTCCAGAATGGCGGCACGCTCCAGGGCTTCCAGGAAGGCGTCGTTCTTGGACTGGTCGCCGGTGAGTTCAATCGTGTAGCTCTTGTCCGTCACGTCGATGATGCGGCCGCGGAAGATATCCGCCATGCGTTTCATCTCCTCGCGTTCCTTGCCCACCGCACGCACCTTGACCATCATCAGCTCGCGCTCGATGTACGACCCTTCGGTCAGGTCAACAACCTTGACGACTTCGATCAGGCGGTTCAGGTGCTTGGTGATTTGCTCAATGACATCGTCCGACCCGGTGGTCTGGATGGTCATGCGCGACAGGCTGGGGTCCTCCGTGGGCGCAACGGTCAGGGACTCGATGTTGTAACCACGGGCCGAAAATAATCCAACGACACGGGACAAAGCGCCCGGCTCGTTTTCCAAAAGAACTGCAATGATGTGTTTCATGAATGGGATTCCTCTTTTCGCCACCCTCCCCCGCAACCGGTAAGTTGCGGGCTTGGTGGACAATAGATTCGTCTACTAAAACGCTAGCATTTTGATAGCTAGCTACGCTTATTTTGCGGGGGCTCTAGCCTTATTCTCTCAAAGGTCTTCGCTTCCCAGCAGCATTTCCGTGATGCCCTTGCCAGCCTGAACCATGGGGAACACGTTCTCGGTCGGGTCGGTACGGAAGTCCATGAACACGGTGCGGTCCTTCAGTTTGCGGGCTTCGCGCAGCGCGGGCTCCACATCCTGCGGCTTTTCGATCAACATGCCGACGTGGCCATAGGCTTCGGCCAGCTTGACGAAGTTGGGCAGCGCGTCCATGTAGCTGTGGCTGTAGCGGCCTTCGTACTCGACCTCTTGCCACTGGCGCACCATGCCCAGGTAGCGGTTGTTCAGCGACACGATCTTGATCGGCGTGTTGTACTGCAGGCAAGTCGACAGTTCCTGGATGCACATCTGCACCGAGCCTTCGCCTGTGATACAAAACACCTCGCTATCCGGCTTGGCCAGTTTGATACCCATTGCATAGGGAATGCCCACGCCCATGGTACCCAGGCCACCGGAGTTGATCCAGCGACGCGGCTCGTTGAACTTGTAGTACTGCGCCGCCCACATCTGGTGCTGACCCACGTCGGACGTGATGTAGGTGTCCACGTCCTTGGTCATGTTCCACAACGTTTCCACCACGTACTGGGGCTTGATGACGTCGCCCTTGCCCATGCTGTATTTCATGCAGTCGCGCTTGCGCCAGCCGTCGATCGTTTCCCACCATGCGCCCAGGGCGCCGGCTTCGGGCCTGACTGACGTTTCCTTGATCATGGCGATCATTTCCAACAGCACGTCTTTGACGTCACCGACGATTGGAATATCCACCTTGACGCGCTTGGAGATGCTGGACGGATCGATGTCGATGTGGATGATCTTGCGTTCGTTCTGCGCGAAGTGTTTGGGGTTGCCAATCACGCGGTCGTCAAAACGCGCACCAACCGCCAGCAACACGTCGCAGTTTTGCATCGCGTTGTTGGCTTCCACCGTACCGTGCATGCCCAGCATGCCCAGAAACTTGGAATCCGTCGCCGGGTAGGCGCCCAGGCCCATCAGGGTATTGGTAACCGGGTAGCCCAACATGTCCACCAGGGTGCGCAGTTCGTTGGAGGCGTTGCTCAGCAACACACCGCCGCCGGTGTAGATATAGGGGCGCTTGGCCGTCAACAGCAGCTGCAAAGCCTTGCGGATCTGGCCGCCGTGGCCCTTGCGCACCGGGTTGTAAGAGCGCATCTCAACCGACGTGGGGTAACCGGTATAGGGCACCTTTTTGAACGACACATCCTTGGGAATATCCACCACAACGGGGCCAGGGCGACCGCTGCGTGCAATGTGAAAGGCTTTTTTCAGCGTTTCCGCCAAATCGCGGGCATCCTTGACCAGGAAGTTGTGTTTGACGACGGGCCGGGTAATACCCACCGTGTCGCACTCCTGGAATGCATCCAGGCCAATGGCATGTGTGGGCACCTGGCCGGTGATGATCACCATGGGGATGCTGTCCATGTAGGCCGTTGCAATCCCGGTCACGGCATTGGTAACACCGGGACCCGAGGTCACCAGCGCCACGCCTACGTCGCCCGTTGCGCGTGCATACCCGTCTGCAGCGTGCACGGCACCCTGCTCGTGGCGCACCAAAACGTGCTGGATCGTGTCTTGTTTGTAGAACGCGTCGTAAATGTGCAGAACTGCACCGCCGGGGTAACCCCAAACGTACTTGACGCCTTCAGCCTGAAGGGCTTTGACCAGAATTTCCGCGCCGCGGAGTTCCAGGGTACTGGAGGTAGTCCCTTGGGACTTACTGGAATGGGATGCAGCCGTCGCCGAAGCGATTTCAGCTTTTGAAATTTCCATGATGATGAACCTTTGTGAATTTCTCTAACGAAAAACCTTGGGTGCCCCTTCGCAAAGCTCTTGTGGAGCCGCGTCGGAACTTAAGATTTTGGCCATGGACGCATTGAATGCTGCGCCGAACCAAAACCCGTTTGCCTTTTGAATGCAAGCCGCATTATCGCACCTGCAGCATGCCATTTGGCGCCCACCGCACAAATGTTGGGCATACAAATGCCATAATTCGCGCCTATTTGCCGTGAATCCAGCCGTTTTGGCCTTCCGGTGTTTGTTGTTGTCTTCACCCATTTCCTCGGCTTATTACTCTTGGCCTCAGAACGCGAACTATCCGATTTTTTGAAAAGCGTGGAAAAACGCGCTTTCAAACGATCCGTTTACCACGTTCGCAATGACGAATCTGCGCTGGATATTGTGCAGGACAGCATGATGAAACTGGCTGAACACTACGGACACAAACCGGTTGAAGAGCTGCCCATGCTGTTCCAGCGCATCCTGTCCAACTGCACACTGGACTGGTTTCGACGCCAAAAAACGCAAAGGGCCTTGTTTTCCACCATGAGCGATTTCGAGTCGCCGGGCGACGACGAGAGCTTCGATTTGCTGGAAACGCTGCACGCGGCCAGTGGAGGGGAACAAAACGAAAGCACCGAGACTCAGACAGAACGGGCACAAACATTGCGTGAGATAGAAATTGAGGTCCAGCAGCTGCCAGCACGTCAACGAGAGGCCTTTTTGATGCGTTACTGGGAGGAGATGGATGTTGCTGAGACCGCTGCGGCCATGGGTTGCTCGCAAGGCAGTGTCAAAACACACTGCTCCCGGGCAGTTCAGGCCCTTGGTAAAGCCTTGAGCGCCAAAGGAATACGACTATGACCATGCTAGACCCCAATCAAATTACCAACCTCCAGGACCGTCTGGGGCGCAATATTGCCGCGCGTCTGTCTGACACCACCCAGAGCATTCCCAATGACATCTCAGAGCGCCTGAAGGTTGCACGCATGCAGGCGCTGGCCAAACGCAAGGCCGTCAATGTCCAGACCGCCGGCAGCGTCAACGTACAAGGTGGTACTGCAACGCTGAACGCAGGTGACTTTGAGGGTGGCCTCTGGAGCCGTCTGGGTGCCGTGATTCCCTTGTTGGCCCTGGTTGCCGGATTGTTGACCATCGCTGCCGTGCAGGAACAACAACGTGCCCATGAAATCGCCGACGTGGATGTAGAGCTGCTGGCCGATGATCTGCCTCCTGACGCCTACACTGACCCCGGTTTCGCACACTTCCTCAGCATCAACCGACGCGATTAGCGCCTTTCTCAGTCCCATGTCCGTACACCATCTGCTTACGTACCTTCGATCACTTTCTTCACTCCACTGGGCGATTCTTGTGGTTGGGCTGGTTGGTGCTGTGGGCGTAGCAGTTGGGATTGCGATGGGCCGTGGTGAAGTCCCGGTTAACCCGCCCCCATCACCTTCTGCGCTGGCAGTTACCCAACCGACTGGCTCGCAGTGGCAAGACCTGACCGCCACACAAAAGCAGATCTTGTTGCCTTTGGCAGGGATCTGGGACTCGCTCAACAGCGGGCACAAAGGCAAGTGGATTGCCTTGACCCAAAACTACGGCACCCGATCCCCCGACGAGCAGAAGAAAATGCAAAGCCGCATGCTGGAGTGGGCTGCACTGTCCCAAAGCCAGCGCGAACAGGCCCGTCTTAATTTTGCAGAAACCAAAAAAGTCTCAGCCTCTGCGCGGGCAGCCGATTGGGAGACTTATCAGAGCCTCAGCGACGAAGAAAAACGCGATCTCGCCGCCAAAGGCAAAGCCAAGCCCACAGGTGCTGCGGTAGCCGTTACGCCGGTACCACCCAATAAATTGACCCCAGTCCCGATTACCCGCCACACTGCCTCGCTGGACAGCACAACGGCTGCAGTCAAGCCAAAACTGGACGCCAACACACTACTGCCAGTGCAAACACCTGCACCGATTCCAGTAGTGGCCCCGGTACCTGCACCGGTGTCCCCCAGCCCTTCGTTACCGTTGGTCAACGCGGACACCCTGTCTCCCAACTAGGCCAGACCGCTGGGCAACTGGGACAGGCGCTTTTGCCGCAGTGGCCTCGACCTACAATCCCTGTCGGTCCGAAATCCCCACGACAATGCATACTGAAATGAATACCCCTGGTTTGTGGCGCCGCATGGCATGCTGGTTGTACGAAGGCATGCTGATGTTCGGCGTCGTCTTCCTCGCCGGCTACCTGTTTGGCACGCTGAGCCAAACCCGCAACGCGCTGGACAACCGCCATGCCCTGCAAGCCTTTCTCTTCGTCATATTTGGCATTTACTTCGTATGGTTCTGGGCAAAAGGCCAGACCCTGGCGATGAAGACCTGGAACATCCGCGTAGTCGGGCGCGACGGCCAGGCCATCTCCCAATTGCGTGCTCTGGGACGTTATGTGTTGAGCTGGGTGTGGCTGTTGCCTCCACTCGTAGGACTCTGGTTCTTCCAGATCAGTGGTGGCGAGACAGCCGTCATTGTCATAGGCTGGGTGATCGTCTGGGCGCTGCTGAGCCGCTTCCACCCGCAAGGGCAGTTCTGGCACGACGCGCTGGCGGGCACCCGCCTGATCACGTCACTGCCAATGAGCCGCTAGGTCAACGCCATACCGTGCAAGCCAAACCCAACACACAATCGGTCGTCAATCCGCAAAAAGACCGCAAGGGCCTGAACCGCGTCCTGCACGCAGCAGGTTATTCGCTGGCCGGCCTGCGCGCGGGCTGGGGCGAAACCGCCTTTCGCCAGGAGGCGATCGCTTCGATCTTCCTGCTGCCCGCGGCATTCTGGCTGGGCCGCAACTGGGTGGAAACCGCCCTGTTGGCCGCCAGTGTGGTGCTGGTGATGGTGGTGGAGCTACTCAATACCGCGGTGGAGACCGCCATTGACCGCATCGGCCCCGAGTGGCACGACCTGTCCAAACGCGCCAAGGACATGGGAAGTGCAGCGGTGCTACTCAGCCTGCTGGTATGTGCAGGTATCTGGACGGCGGCGCTGTACCACCGTTTTCTCGTCTAGACCGCGGATTCGTCCTGTTCACCGGTTCGGATGCGTACGACACGCTCCACGCTGGTGACAAAAATCTTTCCGTCGCCGATCTTGCCCGTATGGGCCGCCTTGACGATGGCGTCCACGCAGCGGTCCACGTCTTCGGTCTTCACGACCACTTCGATCTTGACCTTGGGCAGGAAGTCGACCACGTATTCGGCGCCACGGTAGAGCTCGGTATGGCCCTTTTGACGACCAAAACCCTTGACCTCGGTGACGGTCAGGCCTGTAACGCCGCATTCGGCCAGCGCTTCACGCACTTCTTCGAGTTTGAACGGTTTGACGATGGCGGTGATTTGTTTCATAGGATTTCCATTTAATCAGTTGAGGACAGAGCTTGCTTCGCTGCGGTCTGTCCCGCAATGCATCACGCACGAAAGTAATTGGTTATAGGATAACGCCAATCCTTGCCAAAGCTGCGGTGGGTTACCCGAATCCCTACCGGTGACTGGCGGCGCTTGTATTCGTTGAGTTTGATCAGGCGTGTGACCTTCTCCACGTCGGCCCGGTCGAACCCGGCAGCGATGATGGTTTCTATGCTCTGGTCGTTCTCCATATAACGATCGACGATGGCGTCCAGTACCTCATATGGTGGCAGGCTGTCCTGGTCCTTCTGGTCGGGGCGCAGTTCGGCGCTGGGTGGGCGGGTGATGATGCGCTCGGGGATCGGACTGGCGCCCGTGCCATACGGGTCGTTGGCATTGCGCCAGTGCGCCATCTTGAACACCAATGTTTTGGCCAGGTCCTTGATGACGGCAAATCCACCGGCCATGTCACCGTACAGCGTGCAGTAGCCGGTGGCCATCTCACTCTTGTTGCCCGTGGTCAGCACAATGCTGCCAAACTTGTTGGAGAGCGCCATCAGCAGCGTGCCGCGGATGCGCGCCTGGATGTTCTCCTCGGTTGTATCTTCGGCGCGGCCTGCAAATTCGGACGCCAACGACGCCTTGAACGCCTCAAACTGGGGCACGATGGAAATTTCGTCATACCGCACACCCATGCGCTGTGCCATCTCGCGGGCGTCCAGCCAGCTGATGTCGGCGGTGTAAGGCGACGGCATCATCACCGCGCGCACCTTGTCGGCGCCCAGCGCATCGACCGCTATCGCCAGCACCAGCGCGGAATCGATACCGCCAGACAGCCCGAGCAGCGCGCCCGGAAACCGGTTCTTGCCCAGGTAGTCGCGCACACCCAGCACCAGCGCATCCCACAAATCCTGCTCCGGCGTGCGAACAGGTTCCACAGTTGCTGCGATATTGATAGCGCCTTGCCCATATTCCACGAGGGCTACAAAGCCATTTTCCTTAAAGCTTGGGGCGCGACCGGCCAACGAACCGTCGGCATTCAGCGCAAACGAATGGCCTTCAAACACCACCTCGTCCTGCCCGCCCACCAGGTGGGCATACACCAGCGGCAAACCGGTCTCCTGCACGCGCAGGCGCATGGTGTCTTCGCGCTCATAACCCTTGCCCACATGAAAGGGCGATGCGTTGATGACGGCCAGCATCTGCGCGCCAGCATCCTTTGCCAGACGCGCGGGGTCTTCAAACCAGGCGTCTTCACATATCAGCAGGCCCACGCGGAGGCGCTGGTCCTCAGCGCCCGCCTCGAATACACACACACCGTCACCCGGTGTGAAGTAGCGCCGTTCGTCAAACACCTGGTAATTGGGTAGTTCGCGTTTGGCGTAGGTGGCAACCACCTGCCCTTCGCGCAGCACGCTGGCGGCATTGAAACGTTTTTGCACGGCCGTGGACCGCGTGCGGCTGTCACCACCGGTGGGGTGACCCACCACCACCGCCATGTCTTTTAACCCGGACAAAGCATTGGCGACTGTTTTCACGGCATCATCGCAGGCTTGGATGAACGCCGGGCGCAGAAACAGATCTTCGGCGGCATACCCGCAAATCGACAATTCGGGCGTCAGCAGCAGGCGCGCGCCATCGGCATAGGCGTCCTGGGCTGCGGTGATGATTTTTTGGGCATTGCCCTGCAAATCACCGACGATGAAATTGAGTTGCGCAACGCACAGTTTGAGAGTCATGAAGCAGGAATATTTCGAGAAATTCGTTGAACGCCGCCCCAGCGGTGCAGGCCTTGCGCACAAGGTACGCCTTGGCTGAGGATTATGTCATCCGGGTGCTGGACTCGCCGCTGGACGTGGACGCCGCCGCGTGGAACGCCCTGCTGCAAACCCAGCCCAACCCCAGCCCGTTCATGCGCCACGCCTACCTGGCGGCGCTGCATGCCAGCGGCAGCGCTGCGCCTGCAACCGGGTGGACGCCGCGCTTCATCACGCTGAGCCAGGACGGCACATTGGTCGCCGGCTGTGCCCTGTACGAGAAGGTTCACTCTTACGGGGAATACGTGTTTGACTGGGCCTGGGCCAATGCCTATGCACAACACGGTCTTGAGTATTACCCCAAGGCGGTAGCGGCAGTGCCTTTCACCCCGGTGCCCGGCGCACGGCTGATGGCGCGTGATGCGGCTGCGCGGGTGGCACTGGTGCAGGCGATGGTTGCCTGGTGTGCCCAAAGCGGCATGTCGTCCATGCACCTGTTGTTTGCGAACGACGTCGATGCCGACGCTTGCGCCGCCGCCGGGCTGATGCTGAGCCACACGGTGCAGTTCCACTGGAAGAATACAGAAGCGGGGTATACGGATTTCGACGCCTTTCTGGCATCCCTCTCGCAGGACAAGCGCAAGAAGATACGCCAGGAGCGGCGCAAGGTTCAAGACGCAGGTGTGTCCTTTCGCTGGTCACGCGGCGGCGACATTACACCCGCCGACTGGGACTTCTTCTACCGCTGCTACGAACGCACCTACCTGGAACACGGCAACGCGCCCTACCTGAGCCGCGACTTCTTCAGACGCATGGCCGGCACCATGGCCGAGCACTGGTTGCTGTTTATTGCCGAACGTGACGGCAAAGCAATTGCTAGCAGTTTGATAGCGGTAGATTCATATTCCACGGGGGCTACAAGCCAGAATGGCTTAAGCAATTTGACCAAGGTGGCGTATGGCCGCTACTGGGGAGCACTGGAGCGTGTGGACTGCCTGCACTTCGAGGCCTGTTACTACCAGCCCCTGCAGTGGTGCATAGAACACGGCTACCAGCGTTTTGAGGGCGGCGCCCAGGGCGAACACAAGATGGCGCGCGCCCTGCTGCCCGTCAAGACCACCAGCGCCCACTGGCTGGCGCACCCCGCGTTTGCCGATGCGGTGGCGCGGTTTCTGGAGCGGGAGGATGAAGGGATCAGCAACTACCTGGATGATTTGAAGGAGCGCAGCCCGTTTAAACACGTAGATTAGATTGCCTTTACCTCGTATTCCACCATCCAGAAATTGTCCAAAGCAGAGAACGCAATCCGCTCACCGTAGTTTGAAAGCAAGGCGACAAGTTCAGACTCCGTTGGGAAATTCTTCAGCACCCGGTGCGTGGAGCCATCGTTCAGTTGGCGCATCTGGAACGTATTACCGGCCAAGTCTGTCTCAACCACAGGATAGTCGCGCAGTTGGGCTTCATTGTTGTCAATGAGTACGACCCTCGCGCCTGGCTTCAGGAACCTGTGCAGGCCTTGCAAAAATGCGATACGTGCCTCAATGGGTACGTGTGAGAACCACAGACCAGCAAAAGCTCCGTCAAATGTCCCAAGGTCCGGTGGCAGCGCATAGGCGTCTGCGTGGCGAAAAACAACATCCTGTGTTCCGGGACGTAGCCGCGCAAAGTCCAGCGGCTCGGCCGTGCCATCGGTGGCAACCAGCCGCTTGGTGGATGTCGCTATGTGCTGCGTCCAGTACCCTGTGCCGCAGGCCAATTCCAGGACCTCGCGGTCTCGGAATCGCTCCGGCAGGTGTGCGGACAGAAAAGCGATGTCTTCTCTGCGTTCAGGTTTCAGGTAAACAGCATCGTAGTAGGGCGCACGTGCCGCGTAATACGCGTGCATTTCGGCGGAGGCTTGGGGCATGGGGATGGGCACCAGGGATTTTTCAGGCATAGGCAATAGCCTAGCGGATATCTAATGGTCCACCGCCTCAAGCCCCAACGCGGATTAACGCTTCCAGGCCGGCAACACCATGCGCCCGCGGCGCTGGGCCAGCAGCACCATCACCGCGCTGGCCAGCACCACCAGCACCAGGTCCACGGCTGAACCCTCGATACCGAAGGCACCGCCAGTGAGCCAATCCGGCCCGCTGAGCTGGGTGGTCAACAGGCCGTTTTTCACCTCGTGGCCAGACACAGCCAGCGAGAACATGCCGTCCTGCGTAAAGTTCCAGCCCGCATGCAGGGCGGCACACAACCACAGGCGCCCGGTCAGCAAAAAGGCTGCGGCGAAGAACACGCCAGCGGCGGCGATGTTGGCGATGGCCAACACAGAGATGTTGTCATTAATCAGGTGCATGGCGCCAAAAACCAGACCCGATGCCAGCAGGGCCAACCAACTGCCAATGGTCTCCTGCACCACGCGGAAGAAGATGCCACGCAGCAGCATTTCTTCGATCACACCCACCGTGATGTGCATCAACAGCGGCAGCAGGACGATGCTGCTGGGCGCCATGGAAATCGCGCTCAGGCCGCCCAGTGCAGCAATGGATGCCACCGACAGGCACACCATCAGCCCACCCAGTACAAAACCTGCGCCGTACTCTGGCAGTGCGCCCTTGAGCGACAGCTCGGACACCGCACGTTTCTCTATGCGGGTGACGTAAAACGCATACGAAAGGCAACCCATCACAGCACCCAACAACTGCCCCAATCGCGAATACAGCTTCACCTCAAAAAAGTGGGTGGACGCACCCTGGATCAGCAGGAAGGGCACCATGAAGAAAGCAATGGCCAGAATGATGCGGGTCAGCGGGAAGCGCAGGATGCGTTGCCCCAGCGGTGCGGCGGTGCCGCCCAGGTAAACAGAAGTGGCAGTGGTCATGGGATCCTTCTTATATATAGGTGGGGGGGGGGGAGATACAGGGGCTCGGATGGAATCCGATGGGCGCGACTGTAGAGAGCACACCCGGGCGGAACCAGTCCCATGCGACAGAGTGCCGGGATCCGGGCATGGCCTGCAATGGATATTTTGAAACAACGTTTCAATAATAGAATGCCCAACCTGTCCGCAACACAAATTCCACCCATGCAATCCATCACCCCTGCCCTGTTACTGCTTGCCGTATTGACCGCCCTGGGCGTGCCACCGTTGGCGCAGGCCAGGCAAATTGGGGTGATTGAACCCGCGTTGCCACTCAATGCACAGCGGGTGGCAACCACCGTACCCACTGCGCTGCAGGCAAGCTGGACCGACTATCTGGCGCGCTCCCAGCGCCAGCTGCAGGTGGACAAAGCAGCCCTGGCCGCAGAGCGCGCCGCAGGTGGCGTGGTACCCCCCGCGCCCGCCAGCGGCAACGGTGAGAAGTCCATGCCCTTGAACCAGCCACCAGCCTGGTATGGCTCTGCCGAGGCGCTGCGGGTGGCCGACAACATCGTCAGCTTTCAGACACCGGCCGGGGGTTGGGGCAAGAACCAGCCCCGCGACGGCGCGGTGCGGCAAAAGGGCCAGGCCTATGTCGCCAGCAACCGTTCCCGGTTTTTGGCGCCGGGTGACCTGGATACACCCGCTGACGATGAGTGGAACTACGTGGGCACCATCGACAACGATGCCACCATCACCGAGATCCGCTTCCTGGCCAAGGTGGCGAACGCCGCCACCAGCGAACCGCTGGCCAGCAGCTACCGCACCAGCGCGATCCGCGGGCTGGAATACCTGCTGGCCGCGCAGTTCCCCAATGGCGGCTGGCCCCAGGTGTGGCCGCTGCAGGGCGGCTACCACGATGCCTTTACGCTCAACGACAACGCCATCATTGAAGTGGCAGAACTGCTGGACAAGGCCGGACAGGGCCGCGATGGATTTGGCTTTTTGCCCCCTCAACTAAAGGAGCGCGCCCAGGCCGCGAGCCAGCGCGCCATTTACGGCCTGCTGGCCGCGCAACTGGTGGTGGGTGGCCGCAAAAGCCTGTGGGCGCAGCAGTACGACGCGCTGACGCTGACCCCCACATCGGCGCGCAACTACGAGCCCGTCGCCCTGTGCACATCGGAGAGTGCCGCCGTGCTGAACTACCTGATGACACTGCCAGCGCCCTCGCCGGCCATTGTCGACGCCATAGAAGGTGGTGTGGCCGCGCTGCGCACGCTGGCCCTGGAGGGCAAGGCCTGGCGCGTGGTGAACGAGGCCGATGGCAAACAGCTGGTGTCCGCGCCCGGTGCACCAACGCTGTGGGCACGCTACTACGGCATCACCACCCTGCAACCGGTGTTTGGCGACCGGGACAAGAGCCTGCACGACGATGTGGCAGGCGTCAGCCTGGAGCGGCGCAGGGGTTACGCGTGGTTTGGCACCTTGCCCCAAAAAACATTGGACACCTACGCCCGCTGGAAGCAGGGCCGGCCCTGAGCGGCTGGCAAAATCAGGCCATGCACGCCACTCCGGATAGCCCAGCCCCCATCACCCATTACGAAAATTTTCCGGTCGCGTCCTGGCTGTGCCCAGCACACCTGCGCGCACCCATTGCCGCCATCTACCACTTTGCCCGCACCGCGGACGACATTGCCGACGAGGGCGATGCCACGGCGCAGCAGCGGCTGGATGAACTGCAGGCCTACCGCAACGACCTGACCGCCACCTGCGACCAGACCGGCACCAGCGCCAGCCTGAGCATCCAATGGCCCCATGTCTTTGGCCCGCTGCAGGCCGCGCTGCAAAGCCACCAGTTACCGCCCCAACTGCTGCACGACCTGCTGGACGCCTTTGTGCAGGACACCCGCAAGTCCGCCGCCGCCGAAGGCTACGCCACCCACGCCGAACTGCTGGACTACTGCCGCATGTCAGCCAACCCGGTGGGCCGCCTGCTGCTGCACCTGTATGGCGTGACGGATGCACTGGCCCTGCAGCGCAGCGACGCCATTTGCAGCGCGCTGCAGCTGATCAACTTTTGGCAAGACCTCAGTGTGGACATTCCGCGGGGCCGGTACTACCTGCCAGCCGAGGATTGCGCCCGGTTTGGCGTGCCACAGACCGACATACTGGCCCGGCGCCAAACGCCAGACGCTACGCAATTAATAGCGCAATGTGTAGCAACGGCGGGGGCTAGCATGGAATTTGGCTCAAGCCTTGTACGCCAGATACCGGGCCGGGCCGGCTGGGAGCTGCGCCTGGTGGTGCAAGGCGGCCTGCGGATCCTGGACAAGATCAAAGGCCTGGGCTACGCCACGCTCAACCAGCGCCCCACGCTGCGATGGTGGGACTTTCCGGTGATGCTGTGGCGTGCCGTCTGGATGTAGCCGGTTTGCCCGGTCAGGGAATGACGGCAATACCCACCAGCGCCGCGCCGGTGGCCACATTGCCCAGAGCCTCGGCCTTGCCGGACTCCAGATTGACCAGGTAAAGCTTGGTCGGGCCTTGTGCGCTGGTGCGCAGTGCGGCAAAGGCAGCCCCGCTGACATCGGCAATATCCAGCGATGCATCTGCCAGCGCGCCGGTGCCCAGCGCACCCACCGTGAACAGGCGCCCGGTATTGGGCGACACCACGGGTTGCACCCCTTCGACCGAGCCCTGGCGCACCAGCGTGCCGGTGCGGGCGTCGATGGCAAAGTTCGTGGTGATTTTTTCGTCTTTCTTGTTGTAGGTGTAACCCGCGGCCAGCAGTTGGGGCTTCTGGCCGGCCTGGGCGTCACCCGGCTCGTAGGCCACTGGGGTATCCACCGCCACCAGCGCACCGGTGTCGGGGTGCAGACGCAGGCTTTGGCCCGTGTTGCTGATCACACGGATGCGGTCTGCCGCGGGATTGAAATCAAAGCCAAAACTTGTGCCATCCATAGCGGTGGCAAACGGGGCACCGCTGCCCACCAGGGTCACCGTGCCGTTTTCGGTGTTGACGGTATAGACCTTGCCGCTGCGCGACAACGTGAACAACACACCTCTGGCCACGCGGTAATCGATGCCCACCAGCACCTCACCTGCCGGCAAACCCTTGATCCCCACCGTCTGCAGTACCCGCGTGGGCTGCCCGGTATTGATGGTCAACAGCTTCAGGTCATGGGTCAGCGCGTGCAGGGTTTCCTTGCGCGGCGTGCCCATATGGGTCGGCGCGGTACTGCAACCCGCCACCAGCACTGCTACTGCAACACTTACCCACGCAAGGGGGCGCTTCAATGTCTTCACCATCAAGGTTCTCCTTCTGTGCAACGGCCAAGCCCGTGCGCCACACTATACTTCGGCGAACATTTTCAGGCTGCTTTTTTCGGCCCAGCCAACGCCCATGACCCCAGCGCAATACGTACAAGACAAGGCCGCAGCGTCCGGCAGCAGCTTCTACTACGCTTTTCTGTTCCTGCCCGCACCCAAGCGCGCCGCCATCACCGCCTTTTATGCCTTTTGCCGCGAGGTGGACGACGTGGTCGACGACATGGTCGACCCCAGCGTGGCCCAGACCAAGCTGGCCTGGTGGCAATCCGAAGTAGCCAAGGCCTTTGCCGGCCAGCCCAGCCACCCGGTCATGCAGGCCCTGATGCCGCTGGCCGCGCAGTTCAACATCGAGCAGCGTCACCTGCAAGCCGTTATAGAAGGCTGCCAGATGGACCTGACCCAGACCCGTTACCTGGACTACCCTGGCCTGCAGCGCTATTGCCACCTGGTGGCCGGCATCGTGGGCGAGGTGGCGGCCAGCATCTTCGGCCAGACCCAGGCCAAAACTACCGAATACGCACACAAGCTGGGCCAGGCGCTGCAACTGACCAACATCATCCGCGACGTGGGCGAAGACGCGCTGCGCGGGCGCATCTACCTGCCGGTCAACGAGCTCAAGCAGTTTGATGTGAAGGCGCATGAGATTTTGAAGCGCACGTATTCCGACAACTTCACCGCGCTGATGCGTTTTCAGGCCCAGCGTGCGCAAGGCCTGTACGACGAGGCCCTGGCCCTGCTGCCCGCCGAAGACCTGCGCGCCCAGAAGCCCGGCCTGATGATGGCCAGCATCTATCGGGCGCTGTTGCGCGAGATCGAGGCCGACAACTTCCAGGTGCTGCACCAGCGCATTCGCCTCACGCCGCTGCGCAAGATGTGGCTGGCGTGGAAGGTGCAAGCCCTCGGCAGGCTGTGACAGGCCTGCGTGTTGGCATCGTCGGCGGCGGCTGGGCCGGCATGGCCGCAGCCGTAGCCGCCTGCGAAGCGGGCCACACCGTCACCGTCTTCGAAGCCGCCCGCACCCTCGGCGGCCGGGCACGCGCCCTGCAGAGCAGTCTGCCCGATGAGACGCCCATCACGCTGGACAACGGCCAGCACATCCTGATTGGCGCCTACACGGAAACACTGCGCTTGATGCGCCAGGTTGGCCTGGACCCGGATGCGCTGCTGCTGCGCCAGCCCCTGTCCCTGCCCTTTCCCGATGGCACAGGTTTGCAAACTCCGGCCTATGCCACCCACTGGCCCGCACCCTTCGACGCCATTGCGGCCATAAGCACCGCACGCGGCTGGACGTGGGCAGAGCGGCTGTCGCTGATCCGCGCCTCGCTGGGCTGGCAAATCAGGCGCTTCACCTGCGCGCCCACACTGTCGGTAGCGCAACTGTGCAGCCGCATGGCGCCCCGCGTGTTGCACGAGCTGATTGAACCGCTGTGTGTGTCGGCGCTCAACACACCGGCCGACCAGGCCAGCGCCCAGGTGTTTTTGAAAGTGATGCAGGACGCACTGTTTGGCGTGCGCGGCGGCTCGCACCTGCTGCTGCCACGCACCGACCTCAGCGCGCTGTTCCCCGGGGCTGCGTCACGGTGGATCACACAGCGTGGCGGCCAGGTTCATCTGGGCCAACGCGTGGCCAGCCTGCGCTGGCAGGCACCCCACTGGTTGCTGGACGGCCAGGTGTTTGACCGCGCTGTCTGGGCAACGTCTTCATCCAATTCGGCTGCAGCCCTCGCCGAATCTAGCGAACACGCTCCTGAATCAATAGCAGATTCATTGAAGACCTGGGCCGCCACTGCTGCGGCCCTGAAGTTTGAGGCGATTGCCACCGTCTACGCCTGGGCGCCACGGGCCCGCCTGCCCCACCCCATGCTGGCCCTGCGCAACACAGCAACCGCACCGGCCCAGTTCGTGTTTGATCGCGGCCAGCTCGGTGGTCCGCAGGGGCTGTTGGCCTTTGTCGTCAGCGCCAGCGACGGCGGGCGCGAGGCGCTGCAAACCGCCGTGCTGCAACAAGCCATCAGCCAGCTCGGACCATTGGGTGTGCCCATGCTGCAGCCGGTGCAGACCGTTGTGGAAAAGCAGGCCACGTTTGCCTGCACGCCGGGGCTGCAGCGGCCGCCGCAGGTGGTTGCACCCGGTTTGTATGCCGCGGGTGATTATGTGGCTGGCCCCTACCCCGCTACGCTGGAAGGGGCGGTGCGCAGCGGGTGGGCGGCTGGGAATTGATTACCGCTTCTGTTGCTCGATCAGATACTGGTCAACGGCTAGACTTGCTGCCTTCACTTTTGTTAGGCATTTGCAATGGCTCTATCGCGAAAGCAGTTTCTCAAAGGCTTGGCCTTTGGCTACGTTGTTTTGGTCTTCGGCTTCCATCCATCAACCGCTATCGCGATTCAGCCTGAATCGAAAGTGGTGGCAGAAGCTCGGGAGTTGGTCGATACCTACTACGGGAGCCAAAGCAACCTAAGAAAGTCTGCAGAACTGCTGGAATTCGCATACAAGACAAACCCCAAAGATGCCCATGTTTTTGTGCAAGCGGCCCGAATCACTGTTATGGGTGGGCATATGAGCTTTGACAACTTTGAAGCTGGCACCTTTGAGCGTTACGGGGCCCTGCTCGACAAGGCCATTTCACTTGATGATTCGAATCCAAAAGCCCACATTCTCAAAGCCGAAGTATTCGGCCGTGAACACAACTACGCCAAGCAAGTGGCGGAGTTGAATAAAGCCAAAACCCTCGGAACCAAAGACCCGTGGCTATTCGTCGGCTATGGCAAGTACTACGAAAGCATCAATGACACCAATTCGGCGTATGAGATGTATGCGACCGTTGAGAAGGATGGCCCTGGTCTGACCGCATCGACTCGAAAGGCATATGTAGCTGCTTTGAATGAACTGAAACGTTATGGCCCGCCAGAAACGCGCAAGGAACGGTGGACGAAGTATGCGGCCCTGTCCCTGAAGGCCCGCTATCCGGCTGATGCATGGACTCCGCATGGGTTTGCGGAGAACTTCATTGACATACAAGACTTCGACAATGCCATCATTTATGCCCGTGAAGCATTGAAGACCATGAACTTTGGTGCCGGCAGATTGACGCTGAGTTCGGCGCTCTATGCTAAGGCCGCCCAACAACTCATGGCGGGGGGCAAGGCCGGCGATGTCAAGCCGCTTGTGGACGAGGCAGACAAGCTAGGCTTCGCAAAGCAAACCGTTATCGAATACTTGGTTCAAAGACGTGGTCTCCCCGCAGGAAGTTTGAAGGTCTTGGTTCCAACGTTGAATTCGATCATCCAATGAGGGCCGTGCAGACTGCTATCTGTAAATTCAGTTGACGAAAAGCTGGGCAGTGCACCCAACATTGCGGGCACCATCCTGCGCGACGCCCGGGGACACCGCCCAAACCCATTGCGTATGATTACCCCTCCTTAGAAGAGAGAGACCCATGCACATTGCAGTGAAAATCGCCGCCGCCACCATCACCGTCGCCATCCTGGCCGCGGGGGGCGCAGCCGCCTGGCATATCCACACCAAACAGCCGGTGCGCAGCGGCAGTATTGCACTCAAACAACTGCAGTCACCCGTCAAGGTGTCGTACGACGAACGCGGCGTGCCCCATATCAAGGCCGAGAGCGAGATGGACATGTACCGGGCGCTGGGTTATGTGCACGCGCAGGACCGCTTGTTCCAGATGGAGATGGTTCGCCGCCTGGCGCGTGGAGAGCTGGCCGAGATTCTGGGGCCCAAGCTGCTGGAGACCGACAAGCTGTTCCGCACACTGGGCATTCGCGCCCGTGCCGACGAGATGGCGGCCAAAATCACGCCCGCCCGGCCCGCCGACATGGCGCTGATCTCTTACCTGGACGGCATCAACCAGTACCAGAACTCGCACCCGGTGCCGCTGGAATTTGACATCCTCAAGATCCCGAAACGCCCGTTCACACCGGCAGACACCTTTGCCGTGACCGGTTACCTGGCCTACAGCTTTGCCCAAGCGTTCAAGGCAGAACCCGCGTTGACCCATATCCGCGACAAGCTGGGCCCCAACTACCTGAAGACCTTTGACCTGGACTGGCACCCCGAAGGTGTCATCAACAACAACAGCCCCGCGCTGGCGCTGGACGCCAAAGACTGGGCGGGCCTGGGCCGCCTGGCCCAGCTCAGCCAGGACGCCATGGCAGCTGCCGGTGTACCCGCGTTTGAGGGCAGCAATGCCTGGGCCATTTCCGGCAAACGCACGGCCAGTGGCAAGCCGCTGCTGGCCGGTGACCCGCACATTGCGTTCTCGGCCCCTTCCGTCTGGTACGAAGCCCACCTCACAGCCCCGGGTTATGACCTGTATGGCCACTACCAGGCGCTGAACCCCTTCGCCCTGTTGGGGCACAACGCCCAGTTCGGTTGGTCGCTGACCATGTTCGAGAACGACGACATCGATCTGATCGCCGAAAAAATCAACCCGGCCAATCCCAACCAGGTCTCCATCAAGGGCCAGTGGGTGGACCTGACCACCCGCACCGAGACCATCAAGGTCAAGGGCCAGGACGATGTGCAACTGGCCCTGCGCCGTTCCCCCCACGGCCCCATCATCAGCGATGCCTTCAAAGAGAGTTTTGGCACTACCCCCATCGCCATGTGGTGGGCCTTTCTGGAAACCGACAACCCGGTAATGGACGCCTTTTACGAGCTCAACCGCGCCAACACGCGCGAGAAGGCCCGCGCCGCGTCCGAGAAGATCCACGCCCCCGGCCTGAATGTGGTCTGGGCCAACACCGCGGGTGACATCGGATTTTGGGCCGCCGCCAGGCTGCCCATTCGCCCGGCGGGTGTGAACCCGACCTTCATCCTGGATGGCAGCACGGGCGAGGCCGACAAAAACGGCTTTTACAACTTCAGCTTCAACCCGCAGGAAGAGAACCCGGCACGGGGCTACATCGTGTCGGCCAACCACCAGCCCAAGCCATCCAGTGGAGTACCCGTGCCGGGCTACTACACGCTGCCAGACCGCGTGCAGCGGCTGGATGACGCCTTGCGCGACCCCGACAAAAAATGGGACACCGCTGCCGCCCAGGCGCTGCAGCTCAACGGTGGCACGGGCTACGGCCCACGCGTGTTGAAGGACCTGCTGCCTGTCCTCAAAAACGTCACCACCGACCCGTATGAAAAGGCGTTTCTGGAACCCCTGCAACTGTGGGACGGCGACTACAGCCGCGACAGCATGGCCGCCCTGCTGTTCACCCAGCTGATGTACGAACTGGCCCACGCCGCCATGGCCGACGAAATGGGCGAGGCCCAGTTCAAGAACCTGCTGCGCACCTTTGCGCTGGACATTGCCATGCCCCGGCTGGTGGCCGATGCCAATGCGCCCTGGTGGGACAACGTCAACACCAAGAAAGTGGAAAACCGGTTCGAGACCGTGCGCATCGCCTGGGTGAACACCATCAAGCACCTGGAATCGGTGAATGGCAAAGACTTGCTGAAGTGGAACTGGGGCACCGCCCACACTCTGACCCACGCCCACCCGCTGGGCCAGCAGAAGCCGCTGGACAGCCTCTTCAATGTGGGACCCTTCAAGGTGGCCGGTGGCCGCGAAGTACCCAACAACCTGAACTACAACGTGGGGCCTGCCCCCTGGCCCGTGCGATCAGGGCCCTCTACCCGCCGGGTGGTGGACTTTGCCCAGCCCGACAAGGCCGTGGGCATCAACCCCGTGGGTCAAAGCGGTGTGTTGTTTGATGCGCACTATTCTGACCAGGCCGAATACTTTGCAGAGGGCATCTACAAGCCGCAACACCTGAGTGCGGCGGATGTGAAGGCCAACCGCAAGAGCCTGTTGACGCTAACGCCCGCGCCCTGATGGCGGGGGGCTATCGCGTGACGACGATGGCCTCCACTTCGATCAGCATGCCCTCCCGCGCCAAGGACTGGACGCCAACAACGGTGCTCGCGTAATCGCGGCTCGTTCCAAAACAGATGTTGAGTCCAGCGCCCAGCTCGGCCAGGTTTTTCTCTTCATAACCTACTACGTAAGTATTGATTTTCACAATTTCGCTAGTGCGCGCCCCTGCAGCTTCGACGACTGCCTTTAGATTGGTGAACGCCTGTATGGTCTGCGCTTTCAGGTCGCCCCGCCCGACAAGCTTTCCGCTCGGGTCGTAAGACCATTGCCCCGATACATAGAGTGTTTTTCCACCGCGCGTGGCCACGGCATGTGTGTAATAGGGAGAGGCGTACCGGCCAGGCGGGTCCATTGACTCTCTCTGGTACGGATGTTGTGCGGTGCAACCGGCCGTGGTGCCGACGATTGCGGCCATGGACCCCATCAGAGCGATGCGATATACATACCGGCGAATGCGCGAAAAGTCACCGTGCAACATACGTCTCCTTGGTACTTCTAGGTACCGGCAATGGCCGGCAAATGCGGCGCGTCCAGGTCGGTAAACGGGTCGGCCCAAGCCGGCAGGGCCATCAACCGCTGATGCCATGCCGCCACTGCAGGGTAGTCGTCCAGCGGTAACTGCGCCACGTCGTTGAAGGGCAGAAAGGTGGCCATGCGGAAGTCCGCATAGCTCAGGCCACTGACCAGCAGCCAGTCGCGCTGGCGCAATTGGTCTTCCAGAATCGCGGCGCTCTCGTGGAAGGCCGCCAGGCCCCGGGCTACCACCTCGGCGTCAATCGATCCCAGGTGGTAGCGCTGTTTGGTCCCGCGCTCGAAGTGCACAGTGTCGCAGGCACGCACAAAGTTGGCATGTGCCCAACTGATCCAGCGAATCATGCCAGGCAACTCGGCGCCGCTGCGCCAGAAATCGGAACCGGCCAAATGGGACAGGCGGCAGGCAATGGCGTCCGCCTCCCAAAGCGACCCACCATCCTCGGCCAGGATAGGCAGACGCAGTGACGGGTTCAGGGGCAGAAAGCGCTCCGCCTGCCCCGGCGCAAGCGGCGCGGCCCACTCAAAAGTGACGGGGGCGGCGAGGTGCCGGGCGACTGCCACGGCGAGCCTGGGGTTGGGATTGCGTGAGAAGTACAGGATAGGGGTCATGGTGCTGGCAAGTCCGGTGAAGTCTGTGCGGTGAAACCGTCGCCATCGTAACGCCGTGGTGCAATCTGGCAATGGACGTCTTTACCGCCCGGTCAAGTTTGATTTGCGAGAATAGGCGCATGCCCTTCTCCCCCGAACCTCCCTACGCCCACGGCCAAGCACCCCGCACCGCCGTGCTGTACTGCAACCTGGGCACACCCGATGCACCCACACCCAAGGCTGTTCGCAGCTACCTGAAGGAGTTCCTCAGCGACCAACGCGTCGTGGAAATCCCGCGCCTGCTGTGGCTGCTGATCCTGCACGGCATCATCCTGCGTTTTCGGCCGGCCAAGTCGGCCGCCAAATACGCCAGCATCTGGACGCCTGAGGGCTCACCGCTGAAGTTGTGGACCGAGAAACAATCCAAGCTGCTACAGGGCTGGCTGGGCCAGCGCAACCATGCCGTCAAGGTGCGTTATGCCATGCGTTATGGCAGCACGTCCATTGCCTCGCAGCTGGACGCGCTGAAGGCCGAGGGTGTGACCCGCGTGCTGGTGGTACCGGCCTACCCGCAGTACAGCGCCACCACCACCGCCAGCGTATTCGACGCGGTGTATGCGTGGGCCGCACGCACACGTGCCCTGCCCGAGCTGCGTTTTGTCAACCACTACCACGATCACACTGGCTACATTGGCGCCCTGGCCTCCAGCGTGCAGCGCCATTGGAAAGAACACGGCCGCCCTGACCAGTTGCTGATGAGCTTCCATGGTGTGCCGGCCCGCACGCTGGCACTGGGCGACCCCTACCACTGCGAATGTATGAAGACGGCGCGCCAGCTGGCCAACAAGCTGAATCTGACCAAGGAACATTACAAGGTCACCTTCCAGTCTCGCCTGGGCCGCGCCAAATGGCTGGAGCCGTACACCGAGCCCACGCTGATTGCCATGGGACGTGCCGGTGTCAAGCGGGTAGACGTCATCTGCCCCGGCTTCACCAGCGACTGCCTGGAGACGCTGGAAGAAATCAGCATGGAAGCACGCGCCGCCTTTCTGCTGGCCGGCGGCAAGACCTTCCACTACATCCCCTGCCTGAACGACGACCCGGAGTGGATCACCGCACTGTGCAACCTCAGTGAACAGCACATGGGCGGGTGGAACACGCAGGACGAGCCGGATGCGGCAGCGATGGCGACCTCGCGCATTGCGGCGCTGGGTATGGGAGCTAAGCAATAACAAAGGCAGGCAGTCTGTAGCCGCCTTAGACTCCGTGACGGATACCGGCAATGATCAGGTCTGTCCCCAAGGGCGGGATAGAGAAGCGCTGCACCGCAATGCAGCGACTGACAACACAACAACAATCGTCCGCAATCAAAATCCGATGAAACGATTCAAATCTTCTTGCACCACTGTCGTGGTCACCGCAGCCCTGTTGCTCGCAGGTTGCGGTGGAGGTGGTGCTGGCAATACCGCCACAACGCCATCCCCAGCTCCGATTCCCATGCCTACGCCACATTACAGCGTCGGCGGCGGGGTTGTCGGTTTGCTCGGTGCCAGCGGACTCACCCTGGTCAACGGTTCGGAAACCCTGCCTGTTGCCCCCCATGCAACCGCCTTCACCTTCGCCAACACGGTTGCGCATGGCAGCCCCTACAGCGTCAGCGTTGGCAGCCAACCCTCGGGGCTTGTCTGCAATACCAGCAATGCCAGCGGCACCATGGCGCAGGCCGCCGTGGTGACCGTTGTGGTGAACTGCACACCGGTTCAGGGCAAGAGCCCATTCACCGTGAGTACCTTTGCCGGCAGCGACGGGCAAACCCTGGTGGATGGGGTGGGCTCTTCCGCGCGTTTCGGGCGTGCCAGCGCAATCGCAATGGATGGCGCAGGCAACAAGTACGTTGCTGACTCTGTCACCCACAGCATTCGTAAAATATCGCCGGCGGGCGTGGTCACAACCCTTGCCGGGAACGGTACCGCCGGCTTCATCGACGGCACTGGCGCGAACGCCCGCTTCAACACACCCATGGGTGTGGCGGTGGATGGGGCTGGCAATGTGTATGTTTCAGACACATCCAACAATGCCATTCGCAAGATTGCACCTTCTGGCGCGGTCACCACATTGGCGGGCATGGGCCCGCCCGGCATGGTTGATGCGGTCGGCAGTGCGGCACAGTTCAACCAGCCATATGGGATCGCGGTAGATGCAGCGGGTACCGTGTATGTTGGCGACACCTACAACCGCGTTATCCGAAAAATAACACCGTCAGGTGCGGTCAGCACACTGGCGGGCTCGGGCCAATCGGGGTTCGCCGACGGGGTCGGTGCCAATGCGGTTTTTAATGAACCCAAAGGTGTTGTAGTCGATAGCGCGGGCACGCTGTATGTAACCGACTTCTACACAGTGCGAAAGATTTCGGCTAGCGGCGTTGTTACCACCCTGACCGGCGCATGGCTATCGGGGGGTGAGGTCGATGGGGCTTTGGGCGTGGCACGATTTGGTGGCCTTGCGGGAATCGCAATGGATGGTACGGGCAATTTGTACGTAACCGACGACCACACCCCTGGTTCGATTCGCAAGATCAGCAATGCGGGTGTCGTCACGACACTGGCCCGGGGTAACCAGGGTCTGGTGGACGGGTCGGGCCTGCCCTCCATGTTGCAAACCCCGGCGGGGCTCGTGGCGGACAACACAGGCAACCTCTTTGTGGTCAACAAAAGCGCCACCATCAGCATGCTATCGCCCACAGGCGTGGTCACCAACCTGGCCGGACCCCCACTTGGCTTCTGGGCTGCAGATGGCATGGGGACCACCACGCGCTTCAGCACACCCAATGATGTCGCCACCGACGCAGCGGGCAACGTGTATGTTGCTGACTTGGGGTCTCTATCCATCCGCAAAATTACACCCTCTGGTGCGGTGACAACACTTGCCGGGGGCTTCGGGCGCGACCTGATCGATGGAATTGGCACGGCTGCGCGCTTCAAATCCCCGTCGAATCTTGCAGTGGACAGTGCTGGAAATGTGTACGTGATCGATTTCGAAGACCAGACGCTGACCATCATCCTTCGAAAGATAACGCCGACCGGTGTCGTAACAACGCTGTTTGGCAACGGTACAGCGGGGTTAGTCGATGCCACAGGCGCAACAGTGCGACTGCCTTACGCGACCAAGGGCATTGCAGTGGACGGCGCAGGCGTTCTCTATTTGTCTGCCCAACACGCCATTCTGAAAATTACCCCCAACGGCTTGGTCACCACCCTGGCCGGTAACGTAAATAGCGCAGGCTTTGTCGACGGCACAGCTTCTGCAGCACGCTTCAACTACCTGCGCGGTATTGCCGTGGATGCTGCTGGCAATGTCTATGTGGCAGACCACGACAACAACGCCATCCGCAAAATATCACCGCAGGGGCAGGTCACGACCCTGGTCACCGGCAGCCCCATGGGACCTGTGGGAGTGGCCGTCGATCCTGCTGGAAATATTTATGCAACAGGAGATGTGCTGGCCCTCCCCTATTTCGGGAGCTACCGGTACCACGGTGGCAATGCCTACAAAATTAGCAGCACAGGTGTTGTAACCGCAGTGGCCGGTGGTGGCTCCGCATCCGGCCAAGTTGATGGTCCTGCAGCCAGTGCCCGATTCAATTACGTAGCGGGCATTGCCGTGGATGGTGCGGGCAACGTATTTGTTGCAGACTACAACAACAACGCCATTCGGAAAATTGTGCCTTGACTTGGCTACCTTCTTACTGAGCCGAGAGCATTGATGCAAAACCCCACACCGCAGGCCCTGCTGTTTGACTTAGGCGGAGTCGTTCTGGATATCGACTTTGATCGTGCCTTCAAGGTTTGGTCGGTCAACTCTCAGCTGACGTACGACGAGATCAAAAACGTTTTCGCATTTGACGAACCCTACCAACGGCATGAACGCGGAGAAATTGGGGCATCAGAGTACTACGACCATCTAGTCAGAACCCTCAGGATAGATACGGGACATGCGAAGCTCGCACAAGGGTGGAATTCAATTTACGTCGGCGAAATTGCGGAAACCGTTGAGATAGTCCAGGCCATACGCAAACAGATCCCATGCTTCGCGTTCACCAACACCAATGCCGCACACATGGCGGCTTGGACGTCGATGTTTCCTTCTCTCGCCAGTTCATTTGACAAAATTTTTGCGTCACACCTGATGGGACTGCGTAAGCCAGAATTGCGAGCATTCGAACACGTCGCTCAAACCGTAGGCGTCGCCCCGGGGTCTATTCTGTTTTTTGACGATCTGCTGGAGAACGTAGAGGGGGCAATCGCTGCGGGCCTGCCCAGCATCCATGTGCGTACACCCACTGATGTTCGTAACGCATTGATTGCCTTTGGCTTCGCGCTTTAACACCAAGTGATTGCAGGCACGTAAGACCATCGCCCGCATCAACGCTACTGCAACGGCCTTCCAGCTTGTTCTCACCCAAAGTGGGCCATTGGACAATCAACACATCTATGGCACTGTCCCTCACCGCGAGGCCTATTCAATTCAGGCTTCACACCGGTGACCAAATGCGTTGCCGCCATCTCTTTAGAATGCGCCCATGATTACCTTGCGCACCCTCACCCTGGCCGCCACCTGTGTTGTGTCGTTTGCAATGCCTGCCGCACAGGCCGCACCCGCGGCCGACCCGCCCCTGCCCGCGTTGACAGAACCCAACCAGACCCAAAGCCCCAGCGTCTATGCCGCGCGGCGCGAGGCGCTGATGAAGGCCATGGGCGACGGTGTGGCCGTGGTGTATGCCGAGGGTGAGGACGACGCCGCGGGTTACCGCCAGTCGTCCGACTTCTTCTACCTCACCGGTGTGGTCGAGCGCGGTGCCATCCTGGTGCTGGCACCCAAGGAGCGCACCTACCGCGAATTTTTGCTGCTGGCCAACCGCGACCCCGAGGCCGAGCGTTGGACCGGCGAGCGCGAGCCGCTGTCAGCCGCGCTGCGTGCCAAGTACGGCTTTGAGAAGGTCTCGCGCAGCGGCCAGTTGATGGGCCTGCTGATGGACCTGGGCAGCCGCTCGCCCACGTTTTGGCAGGTGATGCGCCCCGGTGCGGGGTCGGATGCGAAACCGAAAGACCTCGAAATTTACGGCAAGGTCCAGGCCCGTGTGCCGGGCATTGCCACCAAGACCCTGGGTTGGACGCTGGCCATGATGCGTGCGCGGCACGATGAGCAGGAGCTGGCCATCATGCAACGCAGCATCCGCATCACCGAAGAAGGCCACCGCGCAGCGTGGGCCGCCATCAAGCCCGGTGCCACCGAGGGTGAAGTGCGGGCCGAGGCCGAACGCGTGTGGCGCGCCATGGGCAGCCGACGCCCGGCCTACGAGAGCATCGTGGGCTCCGGGCCCAACGCCACTATATTGCACTACCCCCGCAGCGAACGCACCATGGAAGACGGTGAGTTGCTGCTGATGGACATGGCCTGCGAATACGCGCACTACGCGGCCGACATCACCCGCACACTGCCGGTCAACGGCCGCTTCACCGCCGAGCAGCGCAAGGTCTATGACACCGTGCTCAAGGCCCAGGCCGCAGCATTCGCCCTGGTCAAGCCCGGCGCCTATTACGAAGACCTGGACAAGGCCGCGCGCAAAGTCATTGAAGACGCCGGTTATGGTGACTACTTCATCCACGGCCTGGGCCACTTTGTGGGCCTGGATGTGCATGACGCCGGCGCCTACCACCGCCCGCTGGAGGCGGGCATGGTGCTGACGCTGGAGCCCGGCATCTACATTCCCGAGAAAAAACTGGGTGTCCGTATTGAAGACCAGGTGGTCGTCACCGCCAATGGCGCGCGCATATTGAGCGACGGCCTGCCCCGCACGGCCGACGAGGTGGAGCGCTGGATGGCAGAACGCCGGCCCAGTGCCAAACGCTGAGACAGCCCCCGTGGCGGACCCCACTGCCCTGCTGCGCTCGGCCACACCGCAACTGTGGCTCAACCCCCACCGCGCAGTGCCCGGTGCGGCACCCGCGTCAGTCGACGGTATTGCGTTGGGCCGGGCCGACATGCAGGGCGCGCAGGACCGCTTCACGCGGTTTGCACCCCTGCTGGCGGAGTTGTTCCGCGAGCTGGCAGCACACCAGGGTCAGATTGAATCCGCACTGACACCCGTTCCCCGGATGCAGCAGGCCTTGGGCTTGCCTCCCGAACACGGACGACTCTGGCTCAAGGCTGACCACAGCCTGCCGGTTGCCGGCTCCATCAAGGCCAGAGGCGGCTTCCATGAAGTGCTGGAGTGGGCAGAGAAACTCGCCGTGCAACACGGTCTGCTGGCGCCCGGTTCCGACTACCGTTGCCTGTCCGACCCCGCAGCGCGTGCGCTGTTTGCAAAACACCAGGTCGCCGTAGGGTCCACCGGTAACCTGGGCATGGCCATTGGCGTGATGGCCGCAGCCCTGGGCTTCAAAGCCTCGGTGCATATGTCCATGGACGCCAAGGAATGGAAAAAAGAACGCCTGCGCAATCACGGCGTGGAGGTGGTTGAGCACACGGGGGACTACGAGCAGGCCGTGGCCCAGGGCCGCCAGCTGGCCGCTGCGGATCCTTTGTGCCATTTTGTGGATGACGAACGCTCGCTGTCGCTGTTTGTAGGCTACAGCGCCGCCGCCCTGCACCTGCGCGACCAGTTGCACGCACAGGGCGTGGTGGTGGATCCCGAACACCCCCTGCTGGTCTACATCCCCTGCGGCGTGGGTGGCGCACCGTCTGGCATTGCGTGGGGCCTGCACCAGTTGTATGGTGCACATGTGTATTGCTTCTTCGCCGAGCCTGTGCAGTCTCCGTGTTTTCTGGTGCAGATGCTGGCAGAGCCGGGCAGCCACCCGTCTGTGTACGACTTTGGCTTGACCAACCAGACCCAGGCCGACGGTCTGGCCATTCCCCGGGCATCTCTACTGGCGGCGCAGGCCATGCATAGCGTGCTGGCAGGAGTGTTTACCGTGCAAGACCAGACGCTGTTCGAGCACCTGGCACTGCTACATGCGACTGAAGGCATGCGCATAGAACCCTCTGCCGCGGCCGGGTTCAGCGGGCCGTTGCAGCTGCGCGGCCATGCACTGGCCTGCGCAGGCGCCAACCATGTGGTGTGGACAACCGGCGGGCTGCTGGTGCCGGAGGTGCAGTACCAGGGTTTCCTGCAACAGGGCAACATATCAAAGCCATAATCCCCGTGTGTATTGAGGGAGGGGTGGTTGCGCCAAGGGCAGCTGAACCCCATAACAAATAAACAAACCATCAATCGATATGAAACTATTGAAGTTTTCCTGCGCCGCTGCATGGATCGGCGCGACCGTGTTGCTATCGGCCTGTGGGGGTGGCGGCACGAGCGCTGTAGCTCCAAATCCAACACCTGCGCCCATCCCCTCATTCAGCGTGGGCGGTAACATTTGGCGCCTTGGCAGCGCCAGCGGGCTAACACTTGTCAATGGCTCAGAGAGCTTGCACATCCAAGCCGATACGAGCACCTTCACCTTTACCAACAAGGTGGTGCAGAACGGAACCTATAACGTCACCATAGGACAGCAGCCCGCAGGAGCGGTTTGCACCGTCTCAGGCGCCACGGGTTCCGTGGTCGAGCCGAAAAACGTGGAATCAATCCTGGTCTGGTGTGTGCCGCCGCAAGACAGCGGCGGTTATTCGGTCAGCACCTTCGCTGGCGACGACGGAAAAACCTTTGTTGACGGCGTCGGTTCAGCGGCGCGATTTGGCGTGCCCTACGCAATCGTTACGGACAGTGTGGGTAACTTTTATGTGTCCGACGCCAGCAGCAATACCATCCGGCGGGTCACGCCATCCGGCACGGTGTCCACCTTGGCCATCATCGACGGCAACCCCGTGGGTATGGCCATCGACACTTCTGACAACCTGTACGTTGCGGACGCACGCAACCACCGGGTTCTGAAGATCCCCCCCACTGGCGTGGTCAGCACATTGGCGGGTAGCCGTGGCGAGCGCGGTTATGTGGATGGCCCCGCCACCACAGCGCGCTTCAGCGCACCCAATGGCGTTGCGGTGGACCAGGCCGGCAACGTCTATGTGTCTGACGGGTGGTATGGCGCCAGCAGCAGTTACCACCGCATCCGCAAGATTGCGCCGTCTGGTGTGGTCAGCACACTGGCGGGTGGCACCGATTCGGGCTTCGTCGATGGCGCTGGCGCTGAGGCGCGTTTTAATGCCCCGGGTCAGATGACGGTCGATAGCACAGGCAATGTGTATGTCACTGACTATGGGAACACGGCCATACGCAAGATTACGCCAGCGGGCGTGGTATCAACCTTCATTGGTGGACCTGGCATGCGCGGAACCGAGAATTTTGACGGCGTGGGTTCCGCCGCGCGTTTTGGCTCGATTTCGGCCATAACATTTGACGGGGCGGGCAACCTGTACGTGGCAGATGCCGGCAATTGCTCGGTGCGCAAGATCACGCCGGGTGCCGTGGTGTCCACCGTGGCCGGCGACGCGCGTTACGGTCTCGGCGGCACCGAAGGGTTTGTGGACGGCACGGGCACAGTGGCCCGTTTCTCCTTCCCAACCGGCATTGTGATGGATGCGACTGGCAACCTGCGCGTAGTGGACAGTGGCAACCGTGCTATTCGCACGGTGTCGTTGGCAGGTGTGGTCACCACCCTCGCGGGCCAGGGCCCTGTCACGACAATTCAGGACGGCACGGGCACTGCTGCGCGGTTCCGCGTCCCGAACAGCCTGGCCACGGACGGTGCGGGCAACGTATATGTTGCGGAAAGGGACGAAGAGATGATCCGCAAAATCACACCCGGCGGCGTAGTCACAACCCTGGTGGATTTCGGTCACTCCTTCAATTACACAACCCCCAAACAGGTCGCCGCAGACCCCGCAGGCAACGTCTACGTAACGGATAGTGCCGCAATCCGGAAAATATCACCTGCGGGCCTGATCACGACGTTGCCACCGGTTGCGAATTCGCAAGCGATAGCTGCCGATGCTTCGGGCACGCTGTACGTTGTCAGCTGGAGTTCCATCGTCAAGGTGAAGCCAAACGGCGAGGTGACGACGTTGGCTGGCGCCGACAGTGCAGGTTTTGCGGACGGTCAAGGAAGCGCGGCACGCTTCAACGCGCCGAAAGGTATTGCTGTGGATGCAACGGGGAATGTCTATGTTGCAGACACCTTCAACGACGCCATCCGCAAAATCTCTCCGCAGGGACAGGTCACCACTCTGGCCAAACACAGAATCTTCAACCCCCTGGGGGTGGCGGTGGACAACGATGGCACTGTTTTCCTCATTGCCAACGGATATCGAAGCCTTGGGGCATTCCGCCCTGACGGTGGCGCGGTGTTCAAGATCGCCAGCAACGGTGTTATCACAACCCTCGCAGGGTCTCCCTACACTGCAAGTGGCCGTGTCGATGGGCCGGGCGTCACCGCGCTGTTCAACCATGCCACAAGCATTGCCGTGGGCAGCGCAGGCAATCTGTATGTCGCAGACTCCGGGAACGGCGTGATTCGAAAGATAGCGAAATAGAGATGCTACGTATTACGTAGCAACATAGCTATATTCCACGGGGGCTAAAGGCCAATTCTTCATAAGTCACTTTGCCGCAGCGTCAATAAACGCCGCCACACAGTCCAGTTGCGCCGGCACGTTTAACGCCGGTGCATGGCCGCAGTGCGGCACCTCTACCGCCTGCAGACGCCCGGCCTGGCCGGGTCCGCGGTGGCGCATGGTCTCAATGGTCTCGGCCAGCACCAGGTCCGAATCGGCACCACGCAGGCTCAGCACCGGGATCTGCAGCGCGTCGTAGTGTTCCCAGATGCGGTAGTCATCGGGGTGGCTGATGAACTGCTGCACCATGGCCGGATCGTAGTGCGGGGTTACCCGGCCATCGGGCAGACGGCGGGTGGAAGTCTCGGTCAGGCGGCGCCACTGCGCGTCGCTGAGCCAGCCAAAGGGTTGGTAGACCTGGCGGAAGAAGGCCTCCAGCTCCTGCACCGTGGCAAAGGCCGGCGGGTTGCCGGCGTAGGCGCGTATGCGGGCTATTGCCGGAGGGGCCAGCTCGGGCGCGTTGTCGTTCAAGGTCAGGCTCAGGATACGCGCGCGCATGGACGGCTGGAACAGGCCCGACGCGCAGACCGTGCCGATAGCGCCGCCCATGGAGGTGCCCACCCAGTGGGCCCGCCCAATGCCCAACTGGTCGAACAGCTCCGTGGCGATGCGTGCATAAAACGCCAGGCAGTATTCCTGCTCAGGCTTTGGGCTCCACTGGCTGAGGCCACGCCCTATCGTGTCCGGGCAGATCACGCGGTAGCGTGGGCTCAGGTGGGCGGCCAATTCGTCCATATCGCGACTCGTTCGCGCCAGGCCATGCCAGGCCACTACCACCGGCGCTTTCGCTGCCCCCCATTCCATGTAATGAATCTCCCGGCCAGCGCAGGTTATGAATCGGGAAGTGGGTGTCATGGTGCGGGGGCTTTCTGGAAGCGGGCTGTGGCGTGCTCATCGCAACAACTTGCCCGATGCGCCGATCACGGTCACTTCTACGAAACGTGAACCGATGCGGTTGGTTGGTGAATAACCCACGCGTGTGCCGCCCAGGTCGAAGTTGTCCATGCTCTCCAGTGCCTTGATCAGCTTGGCCCGGGTTGGCGCGGGGCCGGCGCGGCGCAAGCCCTCCACCAGTACCTTGGCGCCCAGAAACTCTTCAAAGCTGGTGTAGCTGACGGCCTTGCCACCGCCGTATTTTTTCAGCAGGGCCTGGTACTCGCGCACGGCGGGCTTGTTGGCACCAAAGGGAAACGGTACGACCTGCGAGATGCCCAGGCCATGCACAGCTTTCACCCCGGCCAGCTTGACCAGCTCCGCAGGGTCCACCACCGAGATGTTGTACAACTGCCCACCCCCACCCGCCGCCCGGTACTGCTTGGCGAAGGCAGCGGTAGAGCGGTTGACCGAAATCATGATGGTCGCCTGGGGTTCCACGGCCTTGATCTGTTTGACAGCGTCCGCTACCTCGTCGGTATTGCGTTCATACGACGCGGCCACCAGCATCTTCATGTTGCGCTTGGCCAGGGCAGCCTCCACCCCGGCCAGACCCGCCTTGCCAAAGGCGTCGTTCTGGTACATGACCGCAATGCGGGTCATGCCCAGCGTGGCGGCCTGGTGCACCATGTGCTCGGTTTCGTCCACATAACCGGCACGCACATGGAAGATGTGGGGGTTGAAGGGGCTGCGCAGCACCTCCCCACCCGTATAGGGCGCCACCAGTGGCGCACCACCCACGTCCAGTACACCATCGGTCAACAGCTTGCTGACATTGGCGGTACCCGCAAAACCAAACAGCGCGATGACTTCGGGGTTGAGCAAGGCCTCGCGCGTCAGGCGCACCGTCTCGTCCACCTTGTAGCCATCGTCCACCACGGTGTGTTTGATCTTGGCGCCGTGAATGCCACCTTGCGCGTTGACCCAGTCAAAGTAGATCTTTCCGCCCAGCACCATTTGCTCTCCGGTGCTGGCCAGTACCCCGGTCAGGGGCGCAACTTGTACCACGGTGATGTCCGTGGGTGGAGGTGCCGCACACGCCAGGCTGCCGGCGCCAAGCGCCAGCACTGCCAGCGCGTGCTGACTCTGTCGTATCAATGCATGAAGGGTACGCATGGTTAAACCTCTTGTTCTGCGGTGGTTTAGTTGGGCACGTTCACGGATGTACCGCTGAAGCCGATCAGGTCGGCGGCCGCGGGAGCGGCGCTAAAGCCTGGTACGTGGGCAGCAGTGATGGCAGGCGCGGCGCCTGGTGTTCCACCACGGACTGTCGTGCGCACCACCTGGCTTGGCGGCAGGGCTGCGCCCGTCTTCAGATGGGCATACATGGCGTTCATGCCCTGCACAAAGTAGGCATGCAGAGGCACAAAGCGCGTATCGAAGCCGGAGAAGGCATTGAAGCTGTCAAAGTGTTGTGCATTGGTCACCTCGATATAGCTCAGCTTGGTGCCCGCGCCTTCCACCAGGCGGTTGTACGCGGTGTACGCACGTTCCGAGTTGTTGAGGGGCAGCAATGCATCGCTGCGGCCGGCCAGCATCAGCGTGGGTTTGCCACGCAGGTTGCCGTTGAGCAGCACCTCGGCCACACCGGCACGCACGGCGTCGCTCTGGGCCTTGGTGGGTGTGGAAACGGCGGTCAGCGCCGCGCCGGTAACCACGTTGGTGCCGGTGAACAGTGCACGCTGGCACAGTGCCGCATCCAGCGAGAAGTCGGCCACGCCGGTGCTGGGTGATACGCCCAGGTTCCAGGCTTTGGCGCCACCCACGGAGTCGTTGTAGATCACCGTGGCAGGTGTGCCGTTCACCGTGCCATTGCCGGTGGCATAACTCGCCGCCTTCACGGCTGCGGCCATTGCTGCGGGCGCGCCGCCCACAGCCGCTGCCGCACTCATGCCGCACAGGTTGTCAGCCACCGAGACACGGCCATAGGCATTGGTGTACATCATGGAAATGATGACCGCGTTGCCCAGCGCGTAATGGGCGTTGTGCATGGTGTCGCTGTCCGCGGTCCAGCCGGCTGCACGCATCCTGGACAGGGCATCTGTCGCCTGCTCTGCCGTTGTGGAGCCCGTCAGCAGGCCCTTGGCGGCCAGTTGGGTGCATCGGTTGGTGGCGGTGGTGGTCTGCAGCGTCAGGCCAATGTAGTTGTAAATGGAGACTTCGGTCAGGGCCGCAGCCGGTGCCAGCGCGGCACAGGGCTGGTACAGATTGGCAAGGGTGAAGTAGTCCATCAGGGACTTGCCATAACCGGCCGCCGGTACACCACCCACTTGCACGCCATAACCGGCGGTAGTGCTGGGTTGGGCACTGGGTTCGGCCGCCACCACACCGTCAATCAGACCGGTGGTGTCTTGCTCGGCTGCGCGCAAAACAGCTGCACCACCGTTGGACACCGAGCCCGCGATGACCATCGTATTCGCAGCAGTGAAGCGGCGTGTCTTGGCCGTGGTGCTGCCTGTGGCCACAGGTGCGTACTGCTGGTTGAGTGCGTACAGCGCGTACGACGCGGCGGCCAGTGTGTCGTTGCCCCAGTCTTTCTCGGGGTTCATTTGGGAATGCGCCTGCTTGAGCGCCACGCGGTTGGGGTGCACGGCGTTGTAGGCCGTGCGAACGGCGTCAGAAATATTGGCGGCGAAATGCGACAAGGTGCCCGCCACGGTACGTGTGGCGCGGGTGCCGTCGATGCGGTGCACGGTGTCGTCACCCAGGTCGTACAGGCCCATGCCCTTGCCAGCGTCAGTCAATGCCACGGCGCAACCGCGCTTCAGGCCCCAGTCAGATGCCGTTCCAATGGCACCGTAGACACCGCGGGAACCCGACGAGGGGCCGACCACGATGCAGGGTGCATTGACATCAAAACTGTCGGGTATCTGCACGGCCATGGTCACGCGTTTGTTGCCGCTGCCGTCGTCCAGCACACCCACATACTCCAGGCCCGGCACCAGGCCTTCACCCAAAGTACTCTTGCCGGCCAGGTCTACATTGGGGCCGTACAACACGCCGTAACCGCCGTTGGTGGTGTTGTCCACCAGGCCGCGGTAGTTGGACTGGATGGCGTTGCGCCGCAGCTCGTCAGCGGTGGGGTTGGCCGGGTCGGCGAACACCGTCAGCGTCACAGCGGCCGTGCTGGCGATGCCGCTTTTGCCCAGGCCGCCGGTCAGCAGATCCTGACCCGCTGCGGTGCTGGCCGCACCGGTGGCCGTGGCGCGGTAGGCCTTGGCGCCGAAATCTGTGACGCCGCCAGGCAGCGCATTGACGTCCTGCGCGGATGGCGACGAGGACGAACCGCCACAACCGGTAATCAGTGTGACACCGGCCATTGCCAGTGATGCCGCCAGGGTGGTCAGGGCGCGTGTTTCGATAGGACTATGCATGCAAGTCTCCTGTTGTAATTTGAATCGATGGGGAACGGGGATGGGGCGTGGCGTGGTCAGGACTGCGCACTGCGTGCGCGCAGCCTCCCCACCACACCGGAGGGGAAGTAATAGACGGACAAAACAAACAACACACCCAGCCACAACAGCCAGCGGTCAGGTGATAACAGGGCGGACAACCAGGGCAGCGCACTGGCCGCCTCACTCCCCAGGCGCAGCAAGTCCTGCAGGTAACTTTGTGCCACCAGGAACAATGCAGCCCCGACAATGGATCCGTACATGGTGCCCATGCCGCCGATGACCACGATGAGCAGAACGTCCATCATGATCTCGAAGGACAGCGAGGTATCCGGCCCGTTGTAGCGCAGCCAGAGCGCCAGCATGGCACCGGCCAGGCAGGCGAACAGCGCCGACAAAATGGCCGATGTGGTGCGGTACACCACCACGCGGTACCCAATGGCCTCGGCACGGAACTCGTTCTCACGTATGGCCTGCAACACACGGCCAAACGGTGAATTCACGATGCGCAGCAAGGCCAGGAACAGCACAACCGCCGTCACGAACAAAAGGTAATAACACAACAAGCGGCCATCCAGCGAGACACCCAGGAACGGCTGGTCGCTGAACTCGTAACTGGGCGACAGAATCTCTGGCACCTTGAACGACAGGCCGTCTTCACCGCCAGTGATTTCATGCAGTTGCGACGCCAGCGTCAGGAATGCCGAGGCCACGGCCAGTGTGATCATGGCGAAGAAGATGGCCCGCACCCGCAATGAGAACAGCCCCACCAGCAGCGCCAGCACAAAAGACAGCGCCAGGCTGCCGGCAACGCCCACCGCCAGGGCTTCCCAGGTCGGGCCCATGCGTGTGGTGGCCACGGCAATGCCGTAAGCGCCAATGCCAAAAAACATGGTGTGGGCAAAACTGACGATGCCGGTGTAACCCAACAGCAAATCAAAGCTGGCCACCAGCACAATAAAGACCAGCACCTTGGCGGCCACATTGAGCGCCTTGACACCAGGGAAGATAAACGGCGTCAATGCCAGTGCCAGCACCAGCAGCACCAGCAGGCCAGCCAGCCAGCGGCTGCGCGGCAAATCGTTGGACAGGATTTTTTGCAACATGTGAAGGCTCCTAACGGCTGGTGACCGGGTACACGCCTTGTGGGCGCCACAGCAATATGGCGACCATCAGTGCGATGTTGGAAAACAGCGCAACCTTTGGGGCCAGGAAACCGGTGTAGTTGGCCATCAGGCCCACCAGCAGGGCGCCTATCAGGGCACCGCCGGTGGAACCCAGGCCGCCGATGATGATGACGATGAAGATCAACACATTGACGTGGGCGCCCATCTGCGGTGTCACCGTCTGCTGGTACAAGCCCCACATGACGCCACCCAAGCCGGCCAACGCACTGCCGACCACAAACACGCCGATAAACAGGCGCTTGATGCGGTAGCCCAGGGACTCCACCATCTCGCGGTCCTGCACACCGGCGCGTATCAGCAAACCAATCTTGGTGCGGCCCAGCACCCAGGCCAGGGTGGCAAACACCGCCAGCCCCACCACCACGGCCATCAGGCGGTATTTCTCGATGGCGGCGTCGCCCAGGTAAAGTGAACCGCGCATGGCTTCTGGCAAAGGCAGTGCGATCTGCGCCGGGCCCCAAATCACCTTGATCAATTCTTCACCAATGATCATGCCGCCCATGGTGATCAGGATCTGCTTCAGGTGTTGGCCATAGACCGGCCGCACGATAAAACGCTCAAACGCCAGACCCAGCGCGCCGGCCACCGCCATGGCCACCAGCATGGCCGGGAACACCGCCACCAGGTTGCGCCACAGCTGGTCGGAGGCGGTCCAATCGCCCATCATCCCCAGCACGGTGGTGGCTACAAAGGCGCCCAGTGCAATGAAGACACCGTGGCCAAAGTTCAGCACGTCCATCAGCCCAAACACCAGGGTCAGGCCCGAGGCGATGATGAAGATGATCATGCCCATGGCCAGGCCTGCCACGGTCAGCGTGACCCAGGTCGAGGGGGAACCGATAAACGGCAGTAGGAGCAATGCCAGCGCCGGTACCAACACCAGCGGCTTCCAGTCGAAATTCAGATTTTTCATATTGCCAACCCCAACAGTGCGTGTTGCAGGTCTTCGTTGTCGGCCAGCTCCTGCATGGAGCCGGCGTGGACGACCTTGCCGTTGTCCATCACCGCCACGTGGTCGCCCAGGCGTTTGGCGAAGCTGATGTTTTGTTCGACCAGCAAAATGGTGGTGCCGGTCTGTTTGAGCTGCGCAAAGGCATCGATCATGTTGTTGATGATGGCAGGCGCTAGCCCTTTGCTGGGCTCGTCGACGATCAGCAGTTTGCGCGGCTCCACAATGGCGCGGGCCACGGCCAGCATTTGTTTTTGACCGCCGGAGAGCTTGCCCGCCGGGTGGTTCCAGAACTTCTCCACCGCGGGAAACAGCTTGAAGATCCACTCCAGGCGTTTGCTGTCCATCTGCTGTGCGTTCTTTGCGCTACGGGCCGCCAACAGCATGTTTTCCTTGACCGTCAGGTCCGCAAAGATGCCCATATTTTCGGGCACGTAGGCGATGTCCAGTCCGGCAATATGGGGGGTCTCGGCGGCCGTGATGTCCTGGCCGTCAAATACCAGCGTGCCTTGCGACGCATGCCACAGGCCCATGATGGTCCGCAGCGTGGTGGTCTTGCCAGCGCCATTGCGGCCCAGCAGCATGGTGAGTTGTCCGCGTGGCACCGAGAGGTCGACGCCATGCAGGATGTGGTACGCGCCGATGTGGGTGTGAACACCCGCCAATGTGAGCAGCGCGTCGTGTTGTGTCGTCGCTTGGCTCATAGGTCTTCTCCGTTGCGTCCGCCCTGCACTTGTTGCGGGGCTTCGACGGGCGCAGCGTGCACGGGCGTTGGGCTCACCCCGAGGTACGCTTCTTGAACGACGGGTGAGGCAATCACTTCGGCCGGGTCTCCATCAGCTACCAGCGTGCCGTTGTGCAACACGATGATGCGGTCGGCCAATTCGCGAACTACATCCATCTTGTGCTCCACCAGCAGGATGGTCTTGCGTTTGTCGTCCTTGAGCTTGCGGATCAGGTCCAGGATGACGGGTGCCTCGTCAGCCGACATTCCGGCAGTGGGTTCGTCGAACATGAACACATCAGGCTCCAGCGCCATCAGCAAGGCGACTTCCAGCTTGCGCTGGTCACCGTGTGGCAGGCTGGCCACGGGCGTGTTTTGTTTGTCGTTCATGGCCACAGCGTCCAGCACTTCTTCTGACAGTTGGGTCAGTGCCTTGTGGTCGCTCCATACGCTCCACAGGTTCAGCCCCCGCAAGTGGGCACCGGAGCGAGCGGCCTGGACGGCCAGACGCACGTTTTCCAGAACGGAGAGATTGGGAAACAGATTGGTCAACTGAAACGCCCGCCCCAGACCCGCCCGGGTGCGGGCCGACGGGCTCATGCCCGCTAGGTTGTTGCCGTTGAGCGTGACCTCGCCACTGGTGGCCTTGATCTGACCGGAGATGAGATTAAAAAACGTGGTCTTGCCGGCGCCATTGGGGCCTACGATGGCCGTCAGCGTGCCTGGTTTGAATGTGCAGCTCACGGCGTTGACCGCCACGTGACCTCCAAATCGCACCGTCAAGTCTTTGGTAACTAACACTCTTGGTTTCTCC
>JAZKDY010000008.1:0-6678 GCA_040387325.1 Pseudomonadota bacterium
GCAGGTGCTTGAGGTCGCCCACGCCCTGCGCCAGCGTCTGCATTTCGCCCAGGCCTTTGTGTACCTGCTCCAGCCGGTCGGCGACCTGTTTGAAGCTTTCGCCCAACCTCGCCTGCAACGTTGTCTGCAGTTTCTCGTCCACCGTGGCACGCATCTCGTCCAGCTTGGCGGAGTTGGTGGTTTGCAGCTGGGCCAGTTGCTGGTTCAGCGCATCACGCACGGCCGTCATGCTGCGGGTGTTGGTGTCACTCATCTCCGCCAGGCGGCGGGCGGTGGATTCACCCACGCTGGAAAGCTGGGTGTGCAGGGTGTCCGCCAGCGTCTTTTGCATCAGCGCCAACTGCTGGCCAAAAGCGTCGATCTGTGTGTTTTGTGTGCGGGTTGCCTCGGCCCCCTGCTGTGTCAGCGATTGCTGGAAGGTGGCCAGGTTTTGCGACAGCTCCTGGCGCGCACCCTGGGACGACTCCGCAATCTCGCGGCGCAGCTCGCGCTCCAGACGCTCATTGGCAGACTGCAGCAAGGCGCGCAGGTCTTGCAGCTCCTTGCGCTGCAACTGCGCGTCCAGCCCCGCCTGTGCATCCCCCGCCCGCGGGCGACCCAGCGCGAAAGCTGTCCAGGCGGCTACCAGCAGCGTTACCAGCGTCAGCGCCAGCAGCGCCCAAACCAATCCATCATTCACCGTAAAACCGCCTTCTTGACCAAAACTTATATGAAAAATAGGCCTCTAGCCCCCGCCGAATATGACCAATACGCTATCAAAACAATAGCGACCAGCAATACCTAGTTTGCGTGGGGCTGTACCAACCGATCGGCATTCAGCGGCGTCACCGCCTTGCCGTGCACCAGATAGCCAATCAGATTGTCCACTGCCAGCATGGCCATCGCCCGGCGGGTACCCATCGTGGCGCTGGCGATGTGCGGCGTCAGCACGACATTGGACACGGTCAGCAGGTCCGGGTGGACCTTAGGTTCGCCTTCATACACGTCCAGCCCTGCCGCGGCAATGCGCTTGTCGCGCAGTGCGGCCGCCAGTGCGGCGTCGTCCACAATGCCGCCGCGGGCGATGTTGGTGAGTGTGGCGGTGGGCTTCATCAGCGCCAGCTCGGCCGCGCCTATGGTGTGGTGCGACGCGGCGGAGTACGGCACCACCAGCACCACGTGGTCCGAGATCCGCAGCAGTTCTTCTTTGCTGAGGTAGCGGGCCTTGCATTCGGCCTCGGTAGCTGCGTCCAGGCGGCTGCGGTTGTGGTACACGACCTGCATGCCAAAACCTAAAGCGCCACGGCGTGCAATGCCCTGGCCTATACGGCCCATGCCGATGATGCCCAGCGTGGAGCCATGGACCTCGGCACCGGCAAACATGTCGTAGCGCCAGTGGGTCCATTTGCCGGCGCGCAGAAAGTGCTCGCTCTCGGTCACACGGCGGGCGGCAGCCATCATCAGCGCAAAACCAAAATCGGCGGTGGTTTCGGTCAACACGTCGGGCGCGTTGGTGCCCAGCACGCCGACGGCACTCATCGCGTCCAGGTCGAAGTTGTTGTAGCCCACGGCCATGTTGGCGCAGATTTTCAGGTCCGGGCACTGGGCCAGCAGCGCGGCGTTGATGGCGACCGAGCCCGTGGTGAAGGCGCCGGACTTGCCCTGCAGGCGCTGCACCAGTTCGGCAGGCGTCCAGTTCACATCGGCCTGGTTGGATTCGACGTCGAAGTGTTCGGACAGGCGCGTGATCACCTCAGGGAAGACGGCGCGGGTGACCAGTACACGGGGGCGTGGGGTTGGAGTTGCCATAGCTTTGTCTGCGTCTTATTCCAGCCAGGTCGTGAAGTCTTGCGCCGGCACGCGGGGCGTGTGGAAGGTGTTGACCAGCTCCGACGCATCCGCATAACCCAAAGACATGCCGCAGACCAGCATCTCGTCCGGCCCGGCGCCAATGTGCGGCAGGATGATCTTGGCAAAACCGTTCCAGGCCGCCTGCGGGCAGGTGTGCAGGCCGTGGCCGCGCGCTGCCACCATGATGTTTTGCAAAAAGGCTCCGTAGTCCACCAGCGAGCCACGGCCCATGACCCGGTCCACGGTAAACATCAGGCCCACTGGGGCATCGAAGAATTTGAAATTGCGCTGGTGCTGGGCGTGCATCTTGTCCTTGTCGGCCTTGCCGATGCCCAGCAGGCCGTACAGGCCCCAGCCGTTTTCGCGGCGGCGGTCAATGTAGGGGCTGACCCATTTCTGCGGGTAATAGTCGTACTCTTCCACATACTCTGCCGCCAAGGCGGGGTTGGCGCGGATCGCGTCATGGGCGACGCAGACCTGTTCCACCAGTTGCGCCTGCTTGGCACCCTGCAATACATAGACTCGCCAGGGCTGGCAGTTGGTGCCCGAGGGTGCGCGGCTGGCGACCTGCAGGAGGTGTTCGAGGGTGGAGCGGTCCACTGGCTGGTCGGTGAAGGCCCGCACGGACATGCGCGAGGTGATCGCCGCGTCTACGGCAGCAGAAGATGGTGATGTCATTGCAATGCTTCCAATACAGATTTGAGCCGCTCTGGCAGGGGTACGGGCCTACGCGTGTCTTTGTCTACATAGACGTGTACAAAATGCCCCTTGGCCGCGGTGGTGTCCGCATCGCCAAAGATGCCCACCTCGTAGCGCACGCTGGACGTACCCAGGTGCGCCACCCGAATGCCGACCTGTACGGTCTGCGGAAACGCCAGCGATGCAAAGTAGTTGCAGTGGGTTTCTATCACCAGTCCTATCGTCTCGCCGGAGTGGATATCCAGCGCGCCGTGTTCAATCAGGTGGGCGTTGACCGCGGTGTCAAACCAGCTGTAGTAAACGACGTTGTTCACGTGGCCGTAGGCATCGTTGTCCATCCAGCGGGTGGTGATGGGCCTGAAGGCCTTGTAGGCGCTGCGCGGTTCGGGGAGGGGTTTGGGGGGAGGATTGGAATTGGGCATCGTCTGATTCTGCCAGCCCATTCTGGCCGGGTGCTGTCGGTGTCGTGACACCCCTAAAACCCCATGCAATCCCTGTGACCAGGCGATGACAAGTGTGGATTTTAGAGAATTTGTACCAAATTGTTGCAACGCAGCAAAAAAGACTTGCGCTGCGGTGCAGCATCTCTATAATTCAAACCATGCTGCACTGCAACATAAAGGCCATCAGGGCAGTTACGGAGCAGATAGTAAATTTTTTACCGCAACTCAAGGAGATATTGACATGATGACTGTTGAACAACTGATGACTTCCCACAAATCCAACATCGAAACCCTGTTTGGCCTGACCAGCAAGGCGTTCGAAGGCGTCGAGAAGATCGTTGAACTGAACCTGACAGCTTCGAAAGCTGCCTTGGCTGAAGCCAACACCCACACACAGTCCCTGCTGAGCGTGAAAGACGCACAAGAACTGTTGGCCCTGCAATCCGGCCTGTTCCAGCCATTGGCTGAAAAGACCGCTGCTTACAGCCGCCACCTGTATGACATCGCTACCGGCGCTACTGCCGAGTTCGGCAAGAACTTCGAAGGCCAGGCTGCTGAAGCCCAGAAGAAATTCATGGGCCTAGTTGACAGCGCCGCCAAGAACGCACCTGCCGGCTCTGAGTCCGCTGTTGCGATCATGAAAAGCTCTGTTGCTGCTGCCAACAATGCATTGGAGTCTGTGCAAAAGGCTGTAAAACAAGCGACTGAAATGGCTGAAGCCAATTTCAACGCTGTGGCCGCTACTGCGACCAGCGCTACCAAGCAAGCTACTGCCAAAAAGCGTTAATTAATACCTGGTTTAGGCGAGACAATTTCTGTTTTGGAGCGCCTTCTCTAGGAGTCAAGGGAAAACCCTGACATAATCAATTCCATCGGAAGCACATGTGTTTCCACCGGTTGTCTCCTCGGGTCCTTTCGAAACCATCAGGTTCAGGGATCCCTTCAAGGCCTCGTTGTAAAACGGGGCCTTTTTTTTGCCCCTACGGTTCTACTGCTTTACTTCAATGCGTCTTGGCTGCGATGGCGGCTCGCAATTGCGGCATCAGTTGCAACATCGCCTTGCGCCCAGCTTCGATGGATTTTTTGCGAGAGCCGAAGTCCGAGCTGGCAACGCCTGAAAGAGCGGGCTTGACAACGACATCCGCTTCCTTGAGTTCGAAGTAGTTGATGCTTTTTCCCATGATGGCAAAAGTCTGCAACAACACGTCCAGGGTTCCACCCGACAGGTTGCCTTCCGGGGCGCTGGAAATATCAACCGCGATCACCAGTTCCGCACCCATCTGGCGCGCCGCCCGCACGGGCACGGGTGACACCAGGCCACCATCCACATATTCACGCCCCGATATCCGTACAGGCTGAAAAACCGCAGGCACGGCACTGGACGCCCGCACCGCCGTTCCAGTGTCCCCACGTTGAAACAGCATGCTCTGGCCACTATTGAGGTCGGTGGCAACAATGCCTAACGGCAGAACCATGTCCTCGATGAGGCGTGAGCCGACCTGGCCGTTGACATAACGGGCCAAGGCATCACCCCGCAACATGCCGCGGTTGAACAGCGGTAGCGTCCAGTCGGCAAAGGCAGCCTCTTCCATGGTCTCGGCTACGTTTTGCAGTTGTTTGCCGGTTTTACCGCTGGCATAAAAAGCCGCAACCAGGCTGCCGGCGGACGTACCAGACACCATGGAAGGTCGGATACCGGCTTCTTCCAAAACCTGGATAACACCCACATGGGCAAATCCACGGGCGGCGCCACCGCCCAACGCCAGGCCTATGCGGGGTGGAATTTTTGGTACCAACTGCACAACAGGCGGTGGCACAGGGGTAACAGCAGGAACCTCCTGCACCGGAATCTCCCGGGGCGGCGATGCGCATCCCAACAAGGCAAAAACAGCAAAAAGACAGAGGAGGTATTTCATGTAAACGGGAATCCGGGAACTGGTCTGGGGTTTTTGCGAATGATTCGCGTTTGTAATATGATAGAAGTGGCCCAGCCATTCAACTGACACCAAGACTTCCACATGAAAACACGTATCGCCCTCGCCTGTTTAATCAGCATGGTTGCCACCACCACCATGGCGCAAGAGCAGGTCCTGAACATCTATTCAGCACGCCACTACCCGACGGACGAAGCACTTTACTCCAACTTTACCAAAACCACGGGTATCAAACTCAACCGCGTGGACGCCGATGACGCCGGTATCCTGGCGCGCCTGAAGGCGGAAGGCACGGCCTCCCCCGCCGATATCATTTTGCTGGTGGATGCCAGCCGGCTCTGGCGTGGCGAGACCGACGGTTTGTTCCAGCCCATCAAATCCAAAGTGCTGGACGATGCGATTCCCGCCCAGTACCGCGGCAAAGCCAATGCCAATGGAGAAACCCCATGGTTTGGTTTTTCGACGCGCGCCCGTGTCATCGTTTATGACAAGCTCAAGGTGAAGAAAGAAGACGTAGACACCTACGAAGAACTGGGTGACCCCAAGAACACAGGCAAATTGTGCATCCGCTCCGGTTCGCACCCGTACAACCTGTCCTTGTTTGGATCCGTGACCGAGCACATGGGCGAAGCCGCGGCTGAACAATGGCTCAAAGGCATGGTTGCCAACATGGCACGTGCGCCAAAGGGCGGCGATACGGACCAGATCAAGGCCGTCGCATCGGGAGAGTGTGGCATTGCCGTTAGCAATTCGTACTACCTGGCGCGCCTGATGCGCTCCACCAAGCCCGAAGACCAGACCGTCATCGAGCGCGTGGGAGTCGTCTTCCCCAACCAGTCCACATGGGGCACGCACGTCAACATCGCAGGCGGCGCAGTGGCCAAAAATGCCAAGAACCCGGCCAACGCCATCAAGTTCCTGGAGTACCTGGCGAGTGCATCGGCACAGGACCATTTTGCGAATGGCAACAACGAATGGCCCGTCGCAAAAGGCGTGAAGATCAACAACCCTGCTCTGCAGGCCATGACAGGCGGAAGCTTCAAAAGCGAGACCATACCCATCAGCGTGGTGGGTATGAACCAGGTCAAGGTACAGCAAATGCTGGACCGCGTGGGCTTCAAGTAAACACCCGCCAACAAGCGGACAAAAAAAGACCCCATTCGCTTTTGCGAATGGGGTCTTTTTGTTTGGGGCTCAGATGCGCTGCGTTAGCCCGCGGTCGCCTCTTCCGGTTTGGACTTGCCTTTCTTCTCCGGCAAGGGTTGGATGTCCAGCAACACTTCGGTCTTGCTTTCGTCAGTGTCATCCAGGTCCACTGTCAGACGCCCACCTTCGGTCAAACGTCCAAACAGCAACTCGTCGGCCAGCGCACGTCGGATCGTGTCCTGGATCAGGCGTTGCATCGGCCGCGCGCCCATCAGGGGGTCAAAGCCCTTCTTCGCCAGGTGCTTGCGCAACTTGTCGGTGAAGGTAACGTCCACCTTCTTCTCGGCCAATTGGGTTTCCAGCTGCAGCAGGAACTTGTCAACCACACGCAGGATGATGTTTTCGTCCAGCGATTTGAAGCTGACGATGGCATCCAGGCGGTTGCGAAACTCGGGCGTGAACAGGCGTTTGATGTCCGCGGCTTCGTCACCAGCCTCACGGGGGTTGGTGAACCCGATGCTGGCCTTGTTCATGGTCTCCGCACCCGCATTGGTGGTCATCACAATGATCACGTTGCGGAAATCGGCCTTGCGCCCGTTGTTGTCCGTCAGCGTGCCGTGGTCCAT
>JAZKDY010000009.1:0-9584 GCA_040387325.1 Pseudomonadota bacterium
GTAAATACAACGGTGGTTTGGACGCCCATTCCCGATAGTTCCGATTCTTGTCTAGGTTTAGAGTTTAGGTCATTGCGGCGGTCTTGAGAACCGAGGCCGGGATTGCTGCCGTATCCGCACTAAGCCCTATTGCACAGGCCCTGCATTCTTTGGTATGGTAAAGCCACTTTGTCTCGGAAGTAATAAAAATGAGTTGGATACGTTCTTCCCTGGTCACGGGTGTCCAGAATATTTTCAATGGGCGCAGCGATGCCCATGAATCCCGCATGCAGTCCGCTTTGGAGGACATTCGGGAAGCGATGCTGGATGGCTTAAGTGATCCGGGCGCAGCCACTGCGTCCAAGCTGGAACTGAAAGTAACCTACGCCACCGATTTGAACGACTTGTGGTACCTGCGCGGCGACGTCATGGCGGCCATTGCCGCTGTGGATGGCGAAATAGCCGCGCGGCGCAAGCTTGACCAGATCAGCGGGATGTTCAAGGGCCTGCTACCCAAATCACTCACTGCACGCAACAGCAGTTTGCGTGCCTGATTTGCTTCGACCGGGATTAGTGATGGTGGTGCGCGTGGCCGTGCATATGGCCCCAGACCAACATGACATCCCGTCCTTCTGCCAGCAATTCGGCTTTGGCGCCTACCGGTAGCAGCACTTTTGTCGCAACGTGACCATAGGGCAGGTTTGTCAGAACCGGAGTCTTGGTCTGGCTGCGCAGCCACTGCACGACCGACTGCAACTTGAATCCCTTGTCATGGGTAGACAGTTTGTACTCGGTAAATTGACCCAGCAGAATCGCCTTCTGGCGTGCAAGCACTCCGGCGTGCAGCAACTGCGTCAACATGCGTTCAATGCGGTATGGGTGTTCGCCCACGTCCTCCAGAAACAGAATCCCACCTTTGATCTCCGGGAAGTATTCCGTTCCCAATAACGACGTGACCATGGCAAGGTTGCCACCCCAGATGGTGCCTTCGCTGACGCGTACTACGGCTTCCTGCGCCACCCCAGGTTCGCGGTTTTTTTGCCGCCAGCCCGTGCCCTCCCCCTGCCCCGTCACCATGTCGTTGAAACAGTCCTCCATGATGTCGTCCGGAACAGGCGCTTCGGCGTGTCCATGGCCGTCGAGCAGGTCAGGCTTGCCACCCACACCAAAGCCCTCGCACAGCGCGGGACCCGCCCAGGTGGTGCTGCCAGTCTTTGCCAGCAAGGCCAGCTGCAGGGCCGTGAAATCACTGATTCCCACAAACTGTGTGCCGCGTTCGATGGATTTGGCCAGCGCCTTGTAGCGAATGCCACCCAGAATGCGTGTCAGCCCGTAACCTCCACGGGAGATCATGGCGACATCGGCGCCGCTGGCGGCCGCGCGGTGAATAGCCGCCAGGCGCGTTGCGTCGTCACCGGCAAAACGTGTATGGCTCGCCAAGGCGTCCGCATCGACCTCAACCTCATGACCCAGGAATTGCAGGCGGCGCACACCGCGTTTGAATGCAGCCTTGTCACGGACCGCACCGGAGGGGGAGTAAATATAGATGTGTTTTTTCACCGCGCCATTATCGGGCACCGGTTGCTGCGTTCAGCTCACACTGCGGAGTTGTTGCCGCGCGCCTCTATCCACTTGACCAGATCCGGGGCAACCATGGGCTTGGCATACAGGTAGCCCTGGCCTTCATGGCAACCCATCTTCAGCAGTGTCTGGGCCTGTGCCTCTTCCTCAATGCCTTCGGCGATGACAGTGAGGTTAAGGTTGCGCCCCAATTCGATCACCATGGAGGCGATGTGCCCGCCCATCACCGCGCTGTTCAACTCGGTCACAAACGCACGGTCAATTTTGAGGCGGTCAATGGGTAACTGGCGCAAATGGCTGAGGGAGGAATATCCGGTTCCAAAGTCGTCAATGGCAATCGAAATATCCATCTTACGCACCTTGTGCAGAGTCTCCAGCATGAAGTCCGGGTCATCCATGGCGACCGATTCGGTGATTTCCAGTTCCAGGCATTTGGGGTTGATTCCCGTCTCGGTCAAAGCCGAGCGCAGCTTGTCCAGAAAGCCTGGATGTCGGAACTGGATCTGGGACACGTTGACCGACATGCGCAGTTCGGGAAGCCCAAGTGCTTGCAGACGGGCCAGTTCAAGACAGGCGACGCGCAGCACCCAGTCACCAATGGCAACAATCATCCCCGATGCTTCCGCCAGCGGAATGAAACGGTCTGGGGGCACATAACTGCCGTCTTCGTTGCGCCACCGGATGAGGGCCTCCACTCCGACAAGTTTGCCGCTGATCAGGTTCACCTGCGGCTGGTAAACCACAAACAGGCGTTCACTTTCCACAGCATGGCGTAAGGCCTGCAACAGGCGCACACGCTCGCGGATGTCGGCACCCATCTTGGCCGAAAACATCACAAAACCACCGCGGCGGTTCTTCTTGGCCAGCTTGAGCGCGATATTGGCGTCTTTGAGAGCATCGCGTCCGGCGATACCGGCACCGAGTTCCTGGGTCAGGCCCATCGTGGCGGTGACGACCATGGAGTCGTCCTGCACCTTGAACGGAGAGCGGAAAAGGTCCAGCACGGTCAGCGGGTCCAGCACACAACTGTCACCCATAAGGCCGAAGGTATCGCCGCCCAATCGGGCCAGGATCACATCCGAGCCAAGTTCCTGCTTGAGGCGCTCTGCCACCGCCTGCAGCAGCCGGTCGCCCTGCTGGTGGCCCAGCGCATCGTTGATCTCCGAGAAGTCGTCGATATCCAGAATGGCAATCACGTCGGACGAGAACTGACCCGACAACAGCCGTTCATCGCTCAGGTCAATGAACTTGTTGCGGTTGGGCAGACTGCACAGCCGGTCGTAAAACGCCAATTGGTCCAGTTTGCGGATTTGTTCGTAAGCCCGCACGGCCGCGGTCACGGTGGCGTAGAGCTTGGTGCGGGTGAGTTCGGACTTGGTCTTGTAGTCGTTGATGTCGAAATCGTGGATGGTTTCGATCTCTGGCGCATAACCCGGTTGGCCGGTGCGCAGGATGATGCGCAACTCCGCCAGGCGCAAGTCCTGGCGAATGGTCTTGACCAAAGCCAGCCCTGCGTCTTCGCGTTCCATGACCACATCCAGGAGGACCACGGCGACATCTTGCTCTGAGCCCAGCAGCAGGGTTGCCTCGGCCGCCGAATACGCATGCAGAAACTGCAAAGGCCGACCGAGTATTTTTACGCCGGCCAACGCGAATGTCGTAGCCCGATGGACATCGGGCTCGTCATCAATCACCATCAGGCGCCAGACCAATCCCGCAGCGACTCCGATATCGCTTTCGTCATCCAGGAAATGCAGTGTGTCGGTATCAGTGTGCATTCAAACTACAAGTGGTTGTCCGAAGATTGTCTTTCAAACATTGTGCACCACCAATACCCAAAATGTTTGCAAACAGCTAAAACAATCCGAAACATTTGGGCGTCCCGGCTGGACTTCACCGGGATAACCCTTGGAAGCCCGTCGCGGGAGTGTCAAAGAAGCGGCTGGCGGACTGTGCGATGGGTTCACCCAGCTCCTGCAGGAAATGACCGCCCTCCTCCACATACAGCGGCTCTGCACAGCCCCGAATGCATTGCCGCAATTGCTCCATGGTGGCAGGCCCCAAGACCGGGTCGCGCATGCCGATCGCCATCATGGTTAGGCCCTGCCATTGGGCATGCCAGAAGTCCCGCGCCGCACGCGAGACCTCCGCACCATCGGCCTGCGGACTGTCCGGCACCATGGCCGGAAAGGCGCGCGTGGCAGCGCGGTGACCCTTGTCGGGAAACGGGGCGGCATAGGCCGCACATTCCGCGGCGGACACTTGCGGATTGCCCCGGGCGAAAAGGCGTGCAATGTCGAACTCGGGGTTTTTGGCACACATCTCACGCCAGGCCAAAAAACCGGGAGACAGCGGTGTGTCACCGGTGGCCAGTGTGGTGTTCATGACCAGGAGACCCCGGAATCGTTCTGGCATGGCCATCGGCAGTGTCAGCCCCAACAGGCCGCCCCAATCCTGCACCACCAGCACGACGCGCTGAAGGTCCAGCCGCTGCACCAGGTCCAGCAATGTCTGGCGGTGGAAGCCGAAACTGTGGGCCGATTCCTTTTTGAACTTGTCGCTCTTGCCAAAACCAATCAGGTCCGGCGCCACCACCCGGTGCCCGGCCTGCAGGAACACCGGGATCATCTTGCGGTACAGGTAGCTCCAGGCCGGGTTGCCATGCAGGCACAAGTAGGTCAGCGCTGCGTCGTTTGGCCCCTCGTCCAGATAGTGCATGCGTAAGCCGCCCAGAGCGGGCAGATCGCTGAGGTAGTGTGGCGCCCACGGGTAGTCTGGCAAGTCGGCAAACTGTGCATCCGGCGTGCGCAATGCATCGTCGCGCAGGGGGTGCAGCGCCCGCTTCTCACGCAGTTGGGCCTTGCGCCTGTTCTGAAAGAAGGACTGCAATTCCGCTGCACAGGCGTCGCCCAGCACGCCACCCTCAATGCGGGTCTGGTGATTCAGCTGCGCATCGGCAAACAGGTTGACGACCGAACCCGCCGCTCCGGTCTTGGGGTCGGCCGCACCAAACACCACGCGGGCCAGGCGCGCGTGTAGCATGGCGCCGCTGCACATGGCACAGGGCTCCAGCGTGACAAAGAGTTCACAACCGTCCAGACGGTAGTTGCCCAGGACCTGGGCGGCTGCACGCAGCGCGACGATCTCTGCGTGGGCGGTGGGATCGTGTGTGGTGATTGGGTTGTTGCGACCGGTGGCAATCACCTGCCCGTCTTTGACAACGACGGCACCCACTGGCACTTCACCCGCCGCACCTGCCAGTCGGGCCTGGGACAGTGCCAGCTCCATGAAGCCAGCGTCGCGCAACTTCGCTACCATTTTAATAGCGCATTAGATAGAAAACACGGGGGCTAGAGGCACTTTTGGCTTAAGCCTACTTGTCTTCCGGCATGGGGCGGGCTTGTTGAACCGTGGCCTCCACACTTTGTTGTACCTGCTGCTGTATGAGCTGGCTTTGCTGCTTGACGGTGGCACCGGCCGGTGCGCTGGCCATGCCAGCCGGTGGGGCCACGGTGGTCACCGACGACAGGTTTTTCTTGGCCAGAACACCTACGATGGCCAGCGTGAGCAGCAGGCCGACGACTCCAAACAGACCACGCATACCGGGCTCCTCTTAAGGCAGATTCTGGTTTATTCCCACTCAATCGTGGCCGGCGGTTTGCTGGACACGTCGTAGGTGACACGGTTGATGCCGCGCACTTCGTTGATGATGCGCCCGGACACCTTTTTCAGCAAGGCGTAGGGCAGCTCGGCCCAGTCGGCGGTCATGAAATCGCTGGTCTGCACGGCGCGCAGGGCCACCACATAGTCATACGTGCGGCCATCGCCCATCACACCCACACTCTTGACGGGCAGGAACACGGTGAAGGCCTGGCTGGTCAGTTCGTACCAGGTTTTGCCTTGATTGGGGCCGGGTGCTTCTTCCTTGAAGTTGCGCAGCTCTTCGATGAAGATGGCATCGGCCCGGCGCAGCAGGTCGGCGTATTCTTTCTTGACCTCGCCCAGGATGCGCACGCCCAGGCCAGGGCCGGGGAACGGGTGGCGGTAGACCATGTCGTGTGGCAGGCCCAGGGCCACGCCCAGTTCGCGCACTTCGTCCTTGAACAGTTCGCGCAGAGGTTCCAGCAGTTTCAGGCCCAGTTGTTCGGGCAAACCACCCACGTTGTGGTGGCTCTTGATGGTGACAGCTTTCTTGTTGCCGGCACCGCCGGACTCGATGACGTCGGGGTAAATCGTGCCCTGGGCCAGCCACTTGGCGCCCTTCGCGCCCTCGCCCTTGAGCTTGGCAGCCTCTTGTTTGAAGACGGTGACGAATTCGCCGCCAATGATCTTGCGCTTGGCTTCCGGGTCGCTGACACCGGCCAGCTTGCCCAGGAACAGGTCGCTGGCATCGGCGCGTATGACCTTGGCGTGTAACTTGCCGACAAACATGTCCATGACCATGTCGCCTTCGTTCAGGCGCAGCAGGCCGTGGTCGACGAACACACAGGTCAGCTGGTCACCAATGGCGCGGTGGATCAGGGCTGCTGCAACGGACGAATCGACGCCGCCGGACAGGCCCAGGATGACTTCCTCGTTGCCGACCTGGGCGCGGATGCGCTCCACGGCCTCGGCGATGTAATCGCCCATGATCCAGTCGGCGCGCGTGCCGCAGATGTCGAGCACAAAGCGGTTCAGGATCGCCTGGCCCTGTTTGGTGTGGGTCACTTCGGGGTGGAACTGCACGGCGTAGAAGCGGCGGGCCTCGTCCGCCATGGCGGCTATCGGGCAGGCGGCGTTGGAGGCCATCAACTTGAAACCGGGGGGCATTTCGGTGACCTTGTCACCGTGGCTCATCCAGACGTCCAACAGGCCGTGGCCTTCGGCGTTGGTGGTGTCCTGAATACCTTCAAACAGCTTGGTATGGCCGCGCGCACGGATCTGGGCCGAACCGAATTCACGGGTGTGGCCGGCCTCTACCTTGCCACCCAGTTGCTGGGCCATGGCCTGCATGCCATAACAAATTCCCAAGACCGGAACGCCCAGGTCAAACACAACCTGCGGCGCCTTGTCGGTGGTCTCTTCGTAGATGCTGGCATGGCTGCCGGACAGGATGACGCCCTTGAGCGATCCGTCCTTTGCATAGTTGCGCACCCACTCTTCGCTGACATCACAGGGATGGACTTCACAAAACACATGGGCTTCGCGCACGCGGCGGGCGATGAGTTGTGTGACCTGGGAGCCGAAATCGAGAATAAGGATGCGTTCGTGTGTCATGGGAAGAAATCAAGCTTGGGAGATGCCAGCCCGCAGCGCGCGCTGGCGTTGAAAATGCCACACCGCCAGGCACAGTGCCAGCAGTTGGATCAGGCCGCCCACAAAAAAGGGCAGGCCGAGGCGTATGTCACCGCGCGGCGCGTCGGACACCAGCGCCAGCATGCCGGCACCGGCCACCGGCGCCAAAATTGCCATCAGGCTGTTGACAGACGACACAGCGCCCAGGGTGCGGCCCTGTATCTTTTCGTCCGCCGCGCCGGACACGATGCTTTGCAGGTTGGAACCGGTTGCGGCTGAGAACATGTTCAGCACGATGATGACAAACAGCATCCAGGATTCGGTTGCCAGCCCATAGGCCACATAGGCCAGGCTGGCACTGCACATGCCGATGACGGCCAGGCGTTGTGTGGAAATGCGTTTGAGTATGTGTTTGAGCAACACTCCTTGCATCAGCACACTGACAACACCCACCACCATCAGAGACCAGCCGGTCTCTTTAGGCCCCCAGCCAAATTTAAAGGTTGTGTAAAGCACCCAGGTGGCGTGTAACATGAATTGCGCCAGCGTGGTCAGGGCCAGCACGGCGACCAAGGGGCCAATGCCGCGCAAATCGATCAGGCCCATCAACGACGCCACGGGGTTGGCTTTGCGCCATTCAAAAGCACTGCGTTTCTCAACCGGCAAGCTTTCGGGCAACACAAAATAACCGTAGATCCAGTTGAGCACAGCCAGAGATCCCGACGCCACAAAGGGCAGGCGCAAATCCACGTCCCCCAGAATGCCGCCCAGGGCAGGGCCGAGGATGAAGCCCAGGCCCATCATGGCGCCCAGCAGTCCAAAACGGCGGGCCCGGTCCGGGGCCGGCGTGATGTCGGCCACATAGGCATTGGCCACGGCAATATTGGCCTGCATGGCGCCGCCAATCAGGCGCACCACTACCAGCAACCACAGGCTGTGGGCCGCAGCGGTCATGAAGAAGGTGAAGGCCAGGCCGCAAAAGCCCAGCAGCAACACGGGTCGCCGGCCATACCGGTCGGACAGCGCGCCCAGAATCGGCGCGCCAAAGAAGTTGGCAATGCCAAACGCAAACATCATGGCGCCAAACCAGAAGGCCTGGTCGCCCTGCGACTGCGTGAACTGGCCGACCAGATGTGGCAGCACCGGGATCATCAGGCCGATCGACATCATGTCGATCAGCACGGCGATCATGATGAACCGCATCGCGGCTGGCCGGCCCTCGGCCAGGGCTACGGGGGTATCAGTCGGCGCGGTAATTGGGAGCCTCTTTGGTGATTTGCACGTCGTGGACGTGGCTCTCGCGGATGCCGGCGGTGGTGATCTCTACAAACTCCGCCTTGTTCTGCATGTCTTCAATGGTGGGGCAACCGCAATAACCCATGCTGGCGCGGATGCCGCCTGCCATCTGGAACACGATGGACACCATGGAGCCCTTGTAGGGCACGCGGCCTTCGATACCCTCGGGCACCAGCTTGTCGGCATTGGGGTTGCCGGTGCTCGATTCCTGGAAGTAGCGGTCCGCACTGCCCTGCTGCATGGCACCAATGGAGCCCATGCCGCGGTAACTCTTGTAGCTACGGCCCTGGAACAGGATAACCTCGCCTGGTGCTTCTTCGGTACCTGCAAACATGCCACCCATCATGACGGTGCTGGCGCCTGCTGCCAGCGCCTTGGCAATGTCGCCGCTGAAGCGGATGCCGCCGTCGGCAATCAAGGGGATGCCAGTGCCTCTCAAAGCGGTAGCGACGTTGTCAATCGCCATGATTTGCGGCACACCCACACCCGCCACGATGCGGGTGGTGCAGATGGAGCCGGGGCCAATGCCGACCTTGACCGCATCGGCACCAGCCTCGGCCAGTGCCAAGGCGGCTGCGCCGGTGGCGATATTGCCGCCAATGACGTCCACGTGGGGATAGTTCTTCTTGACCCAGCGCACGCGCTCGATGACGCCGTGGCTGTGGCCATGGGCCGTGTCGACGACGATGGCGTCTACGCCGGCGCGCACCAACAGCTCCACCCGCTCTTCGGTACCCTCGCCCACGCCCACCGCAGCACCCACACGCAGCTTGCCATGGGCATCGCGTGCAGCGTTCGGGAAGCTGGTTTGTTTGGTGATGTCCTTGACGGTGATCAGGCCCTTGAGCTCAAAGGAGTCGTTGACAACCAAAAGACGTTCGATCTTGTGCTGGTTGAGCAGCACCTTGGCCTGGGTGATGGTGATGGCGGCGCTGTCCTGTACTGTCACCAGCTTGTCACGCGGTGTCATGATCTGGCTGACCGGCAGGTCGTAACGGGTCTCGAAGCGCAGATCCCGGCCGGTCACGATGCCGACCACCTTGCCACCGTCACAAACGGGGAAGCCGGATACGCCCAACTGCTCGGACAGGCTCATGACCTGGCGCACCGTGTGCGACGGGGTGATGACCACCGGGTCGCGCAGTACGCCGGACTCATAACGCTTGACCTTGGACACCTGGGCGGCCTGCTCGGCGGCGGTCAAATTCTTGTGGACGATGCCCATGCCGCCCTCTTGCGCAATGGCAATGGCCAGGCGGGCTTCCGTGACCGTATCCATGGCGGCGGACACCAGGGGCAGGTTCAGGGCGATGTTGCGGGAGAAACGGGTGGCGAGGGAAGTGTCCTTGGGCAGGACCTGGGAGTACGCGGGGACCAACAACACATCGTCGAAGGTGAGCGCTTTGCCGAGGAGGCGCATGTCAAAGCTCCAAATGTCGAAATTGTACCCGTGG
>JAZKDY010000010.1:0-68871 GCA_040387325.1 Pseudomonadota bacterium
GACTTGATGTTTTTTTGGAGCAAGCAACCATGGCGAACGATTTCCTCTTTACCTCCGAGTCTGTTTCTGAAGGCCACCCCGACAAGGTCGCGGACCAAATTTCCGACGCAATCCTCGACGCGATTTTTAAGCAGGACCCCAAGTCCCGCGTGGCCGCCGAAACACTGACCAACACCGGTCTGGTCGTGCTGGCCGGTGAAATCACCACCAACGCACACGTGGACTACATCCAGGTGGCACGTGACACCATCAAACGCATCGGTTACGACAACACCGAATACGGCATCGACTACAAAGGCTGCGCCGTGCTGGTGGCCTATGACAAACAATCCAACGACATCGCCCAGGGCGTGGACCATGCGTCGGACGACCACCTGAACACCGGCGCCGGTGACCAGGGCCTGATGTTTGGCTACGCCTGCGATGAAACGCCCGAGCTGATGCCCGCGCCGATTTATTACGCGCACCGCCTGGTCGAGCGCCAGGCCCAGTTGCGCAAGGACGGCCGCCTGCCCTTCCTGCGCCCGGACGCCAAGAGCCAGGTCACGATGCGTTATGTGGACGGCAAGCCCCACAGCATCGACACCGTGGTGCTGTCCACCCAGCACAGCCCGGACCAGTCCGAGACCATGCACAAGATGAAGGCATCCTTCACCGAAGCCATCATTGAAGAAATCATCAAGCCCGTGCTGCCCAAAGAGTGGCTCAAGGACACCAAGTACCTGATCAACCCCACCGGCCGTTTTGTCATCGGCGGCCCACAAGGTGATTGCGGCCTGACCGGACGCAAGATCATTGTCGACACCTACGGCGGCGCCTGCCCCCACGGTGGTGGTGCTTTCTCTGGCAAAGACCCCTCCAAGGTGGACCGCTCGGCGGCCTACGCAGCACGTTATGTTGCGAAGAACATCGTGGCAGCCGGTCTGGCCAAGCAGTGCCAGATCCAGGTGGCGTACGCGATTGGCGTGGCCAAACCCATGAACGTGACCGTGTACACCGAAGGAACCGGTGTGATCTCTGACGAGAAAATCGCCGCACTGGTGAACGAACACTTCGACCTGCGCCCCAAGGGCATCATCCAGATGCTGGACCTGCTGCGCCCCATCTACGAGAAGACCGCTGCCTACGGCCACTTTGGCCGTGAAGAGCCGGACTTCACATGGGAGCGTACAGACAAAGCCCAAATTCTGCGGGCAGCTGCCGGTTTGTGAGACCTTGCGGGACAGACCAATATTTGTGGAGCAAATTTGCTCTGTCCTCAACTGATTAGATGAACCCATGAAACTGCAAACACAACGCTTCATTGATCGCTGGGTCGGCCAGCTTCTGTGCGGCGCGGTGTCTGCCTGGGTGCGCTTCACCGGACTATTCGGTGCGCCGCCCCAACTGGCGATTGCACCCAAGAACATCCTGGTGATCCTGCTGTCCGAGATGGGCAGCATCGTGCTGGCCGGTCCCATGTTTGCACAGCTGCGCAGGCAGTATCCGGGCGCGGCAATCCACATCCTGCAGTTGAAGAAAAACCAGGAAGTGACCAAGCTGCTGCAACTGACCCAGCCGCAATATATGCACAGCCTGGACGACAGCTCCGGCGGCTCGCTGATCGGCGATATCCTGAAGGTCAGCCTGGCCATGCGCCGCCTGGGCCTGGATGCCGTCATCGACTGCGAACTGTTTTCCCGCGTCAGCGCCCTGCTGTCCTTCACCACCGGTGCGCCGGTGCGGGTGGGCTTTACGCCGCATACACAAGAGGGTTTGTACCGCGGAAGTTTCATCAACCACGCCATTCCGTACAACCCCTACCAGCACATCAGCAAACAGTTTCTGTCGCTGGTGGACGCGCTGGATTCGGCCGGCAGCATGCCGCGCAACAAAGCGGCGGCGATTCGCAGTCTGCCTGCGGATACTGAACTCTCCGTGGCCTTCACGCAAGACGAACTGGCCGCCTACGCTGCCAAGCTGGTGGTCGACCACCCCGTGCGCGCCGGCAAAAAACTGGTACTGATGTATGCCGGTGGCGGCATCCTGCCCGAACGGGCCTGGCCCGCCGAACATTACGCACGTGTAGCCCAGGGCCTGTGCGCCGCAGGATTCGCAGTAGGCCTGATCGGTCTGAAGGACGATGCCCAACTCGCCAAAGACCTGATCGGCAAAATCCAGCATGTGGCATGTATCGACCTGACCGGCTACACCCGCAGCATCCGCGAACTGCTGATGCTGATGCACGCCGCCGACCTGCTGATCACCAACGACGGTGGCCCCGGCCACTTTGCGACGCTGACACCCATACAAACCATGGTCTTCTTCGGCCCCGAGACCGGCAAGTTATACGGCCCGCTGGGCTCGCGCAACACGGTGTTGGAGTCTGGCATCGCCTGCTCGCCCTGCCTGTCGGCCTACAACCACCGCCTGACCTTTTGTGATGGCGACAACCAATGCCTCAAACGCATCAAACCGGACCCCGTGCTGGCTGATGCGCTGAATTTTCTGCGCGGCAACACCCACGCGGCAACCCTGGCATGAGTGGTACCGGCAAGACAACGGCGCTGCAGCGCGCGGTACTGTGGGCACTGGGTTTGCTTGAGCGTTACCGCTACATCAAGTTTGGCATCGTGGGTGCCAGCGGCACCGTGGTCAATCTGTCCATGCTGCACATTGGGCATGAGTACATCTTCAACCACATCGAAGCCGCGTACAACAAGCCCTATATCTCGCTGGCCGTGGCCATTACGCTGGCCACGCTGAACAACTTCACCTGGAACCGGCTGTGGACGTGGTCTGACCGGGTCAAGACACTGGAACAAGAGGAAAGCCCGGGCCCGGTCAGCCCGCGCCTGCTGGCCAAAGAGTTCGGCCAATACGCCACGGCCTCGGCCTTTGGCAGCGGCCTGCAGTATGTGCTGACGCTGCTGCTGTCGGGCTCAATGGACTACCGTGTGGCCAACATCATCGCCATCATGGCGGCCAGCGTCAGCAACTTTTTGGCCAACGACCGCTGGACCTTCAAGCGCGATAAAAAAGACTAAAGATGCAGCCCCCACGCGAAGCTGTCCCCTGGCTCTGGTTGGCGCTGGTTGCGGCGGCAGCGCTCACCTACCTGTTTGGCCTGGGCGGTGCCTACGTCCCCACCAATGGCGACGAGATGGTCTACATCCACATCGCCCGCATGACGGCTGAAAGCGGCCACTGGCTGCCGCTGCAATCCGAGATCATCGACACCCGCAACACCAAGCCACCGCTGCTGTTCTGGCAGGCCATGGTGGCTGGCAACTGGGGCCAGAGCTGGAGCCTGTTCACGCTGCGCCTGCCCAGTGTTTTTTATACCTTTGCGACGACGGCCCTGCTGGCCTTTTTTGCGCACCGCATCAGCGGCCAGCTGCGCACGGCCTGTATTGCAGCGGCGCTGTACCTTTTGTTCTTCTCCACTTTCCGGTATGGCCGCGCCTACCTGACCTCGGCACCCGAAACCTTCTGGCTGGCCCTGCCGATGTGGTGGGTGTTGTGGCTGCGCATACGCAGCAACACAACAGATGGCGAAGGCAGTGGTGCCAAGAACGGCATGGACTGGCTGGTCTTCACCCTGATGGGTGTTGCGATGGGCCTGGGCTCGGCCTACAAATCCTTTGCACTGGTGGCGCCGGCTGCTGCTGCCGTCTGGTGCGCCTGGCTGGCCAGCGCCCAACGGCTCAACTGGCCGCTGGCCGTCCGCGCCACGGTAGGCCTGGCCTGGAGCACGGTGTTGGCTCTGGGAATATTCGCCCTGTGGTTTGTGCTGGACCCGGACCCGGCCTCGGTCTGGCAGGAGTTTGTGCTGGCAGAAAACGCCGGCAAGATGTCCAACACCCGGGGCTACTGGCACGCAGCGCTGTTTGGCGCCTACCCGATGTGGACGCAGTTGCTGGCCTACCCGGTGAATGCCGGTCTGCTGTTTTTCACCGTGCTGGGGTTGGGCTGGGTTGCGATCAAGCTGGCCTTCCAGCGCCAGACCTATGTGCAGCTGACACCTGCAGCGCGTGTGCTGCTGGCCTGGCTGGTGGTGTGGCTCATCGTTTTCACGATCCCCAGCCAGCGGTCGGAGCGCTACCTCATTCCCGCCATGCCCGCCATCGCGATTGCCATGGCGCTGGCCTGGGACCGGTTGGCCAAGGCCTGGTTCTGGATCACACTGGCCGTTCTGGTGCCGGCGCTGGTGATGCTGGCGCGTGTGGCCTGGGTGATGGGCGACATGCACATTGCCACAGGTCTGCAACTTACTATCACTTTGATAGCGGTAGGTATAGGATTGGCGGGGGCTACAGCCGGATTTGTCATATGCCGCTGGTCCAGGCCGGCTGCCCTGGTGACGGTACTGGCCGTGTACGCCAGCTTTGGCCTGATGGTGCAACCCCTGGGCAACGACACCGCGCGCTACACCGCGGCGGTACGGGACAGCGTCAACGCCAAGCGTGTGGCCGTGCCCAACGGTTTTACCGGCCAGTTTGAACGTTTCCACTTTGTGCTGCCGGGCGCGCGTATCACGCCCTTTGACGCCGAGGGCCGCAACACCGGTGCTTTCAAACCCGAGATGCCTCCGGTTGAACGCCTGGACTATTTACTGGGGCAATTTGATGCCGTGGTGTGGATACAAGACAGCCTGGACCAGCAAGGCCCCAGCTGCCTGCCGCGCTGCACATTGCTGGGCACACGCTGGCATGTGAAAAGCCGCCACAAGGCCGGCGAGGTCACGCTGCAAAACCTGTGGTACCCCAACGAATGGCTGTTCCGCAGGGAATGGCTGGTCACCAACACGCCGTGACCGGCATCTAGCTAGCACTACCGGTCTGCGCCACCTTGCGCAGGCTGTCGCGGTAACGCCGGCTCACCGGCACCTGGCCGCCATCACGCATGCGCGCACGCGCGTCGCCCGAGTCCAGCGGCTCGATCTCCTGCACGTAGTCCAGGTTGACGATGTAGCTGCGGTGCACCCGCACAAAACGCGCAGGGTCCAGCCTTGCCTCGATGGAAGCCATCGTGGCGCGCAGTGGGTAGTCGTGGGCACGCACCCGCAGGTTGACGTAGTTGCCCCAGGCCTGCAGCCACTCCACCTCGGCCGCGGGCAGCAGGTATTCCTTGCCCAGCTTGCGCACCAGAAAACGCTCGGGCCGTTCGACCGGCTCCACCGGCGGGCCGTCGTCCGGCGCGTCCAGCAAACTGGCCTCACCTTGCAGGCGCAATAACAACAGGCGGTACAGGGCCAGCAGGATCAGGATGGCCACATAACTGCGGGCGTCTTTCAGGTACTCGTAAAACAGTTCCAGCGGCCAGTTGCCAAATACGTATTCCACTCCCTGGCTGCTGTAGGCCAGTTTGCGCAGGCCCACCATGGCCAACACATGGACGATGCTGAAGACCAAGCTGGCCACGATCTGCCAGCGCAGGTTGACCCGCCAGTTGTCCCACTGCAAAGGGAAACGCCGCTCAAAAGCAATGACCGCCGGCACCTGTGCCAGCAATACCAGGTTGCTGCTCCACTCCCACACCAGCGGCTCCCAGCGTGCAAACCCCAGACCGGTGCGGCTGATGTCCAGCCAGACGGTCAGGCTGTTCAGCGTGGCCTGCCCGCAAAAGAACAGGATCCACAACGCGGGCTCCGCTATGTGTTGCCAGGGCCGGTAACGCGCCAGCCAGGCCTGGGCATCCGGTGCAGGGGTTGAAATGTTTGCCATGCGGGCGATGGTAGCGACGCCGGGCCCGCCCGGCACCGAAATTCATCCCCAAGCACCCGCTACTGGTCCCTTGCGGCCCCCAAACGGTCACATTTAGCCACGCCAGGGCCCACCCGCCCCTAATCTCGCGTCCTTTTCCACCTAAAGCTCTACCAACCCATGAACCGCCGACACGATATCGACGCCCTGCGCGCCCTGGCCTTTGGCCTGCTGATCCTGTACCACCTGTGTATGTTGTATGTCACCGAATGGGGTTGGCACGTCAAAAGCAGCTATTTGTCGGAGACGCTGCAGTTGCCCATGCTGATGCTGAACCGCTGGCGCATGGACCTGATCTTTCTGATCTCCGGCATTTCCACCGCCTTTTTGATGCAAAACACCCGTATCGGCGACTTTTTGCGCCAGCGCAACTGGCGCCTGCTGCTGCCCCTGGTGTTTGGCATCCTGGTCGTGGTACCCATCCAACCCTATGCCGAAGGCGTGACCAAAGGCATCGTGGAGCCTGGTTTTGTCGACTTTTTGGCACGCTACTACACCGCAGCTGCCTGGCCGGAGAACGCTTTTGCCGGCTGGCAGCACGGCTACACCTGGAACCACCTGTGGTACCTGGCCTACCTGTGGTGTTACACCCTGCTGCTGGCGCTGCTGCAGCCTGCACTGGCCACCCGCGCCGGCCAGCGCCTGCAGGCGGCCTTCACCAACTTGCGCGGCGCAAAACTGTTGGTGCTGCCCGCGCTGCCCCTGATGCTGTACACCGTGGTGCTGCAGGCCCGCTTCCCCAGCACCAACGACCTGGTGCACGACTGGTACCAACATGCTGTGTACTTCACCATCTTTGTGTATGGCTGGTGCCTGGCCCGATCCAGTGCCCTGTGGGCCGAACTGCTGCGCCTGCGCAAACCCGCGTTGGGCTGGGCGCTGGGTATCGGGGCCGTCTACCTGGCTCTGGTGGTGCAGTTCAAGTCCACTGAAGAAGTCTCCAAGGCCACACAGTGGCTGATCTGGACACTGCGCAACCTTTACGTATGGGCCACGCTGTGCGCCATCCTGGGTTGGAGTTATGCCCTGCTGAACCGTCCGTTTCGCAGGTTGCCGTGGGCGACTGAATCGGTCTACCCCTGGTACATCCTGCACCAGAGCCTGACCGTGTTGCTGGCCTACTGGCTCGTGCCGCTGCAGGTGGGGTCGGTGGCAGAGCCCTTGCTTGTGGGGGTTGGCACCGTGTTGGGCTGCTGGATACTGACGTCCGGCCTGATCGTGCGCACACCGTGGCTGCGTCCCTTGTTGGGTCTGAAGCCCCTGAATGGTGTGGTGCGCCCGGCGGCGGCAAACCCCGCGTGAATATTTTTGCCCTGGCTGTCGAAATCTGCAAGACTCAAACGTCATCGTAGAGATGGGGCATTTGCCACATCACAACCGCATTCAAGGAGCTCCCATGAAATACCTGTTGATGATCTACGCCAGCGAAGCCGCTGAAAACGCCATGCCCCCCGCCGAGATGGGCGCCATCATGCAGGCCTACGGCGCCTACACCGACGCCCTGGTCAAGGCCGGCGTGCTGCAGGCCGGCGAGCGCCTGCGCCCGGTCACGGACGCCACCTCGGTGCGTGTGCGCAATGGCAAATCCGAAGTGCTGAACGGCCCCTATGCCGACACCCAGGAACAACTGGGCGGCTACTACGTCATCGACGTGCCCGACCTGGACGCCGCCCTGGTCTGGGCCGCGCGCTGCCCCAGCTCGGTCTACGGCACGATCGAGGTCCGGCCGATTTGGGAGATGTGAACCCGCAAGCGCCACAGACCGGTGCGGCCCGGCACGCGGCCGAGGCCGCCGCCCGGCACAGCTACGGCAAACTGGTCGCGTTCCTGAGCCGGCGCACGCGCGATGTGGCGGCGGCGCAGGATGCGTTGTCTGCCGCGTTCGAGGCCGCGCTACAGCAGTGGCCCGAGCAAGGCGTGCCCGCCAGCCCCGAGGCCTGGCTGATGGCCGTTGCCAAACGCAATGCCATAGACGCCCAGCGCCGCACGGCCACCAGCGATGCGGCCACCGACGACCTGCTCTTGCTAACCCCCGTATCCACCGAAGACAAGGACGACGCAGGCCGCGCAATCCCAGACGACCGCCTGGCCCTGCTGTTCGCCTGTGCCCACCCCGCCATCGAACGCAGCGTGCGTGCGCCGCTGATGCTGCAAACCGTGCTGGGCCTGGACGCCGCGGCGATCGCATCCGCTTTTCTGGTGCCGCCTACGACCATGGGCCAGCGCCTGTCGCGCGCCAAGGCCAAGATCAAACAAGCCGGCATTCCATTCCGCCTGCCCGAACGCGAAGACTTGCCCGAACGGCTGGACACCGTGCTGGAGGCCATCTATGCCGCCTTCACCCAAGGCTGGTCCGACCCCGCCGGTTTGGACCCGCGCCACCACAACCTCAGTGACGAAGGTATCTGGTTGGGTCAGTTGGTGGCAGCCCTGCTGCCCACCGAGCCTGAAGCCCTGGGCATGCTGGCGCTGATGCTGCATGCCCACGCCAGGCGCGGCGCACGGCGCGATGCCAGTGGTGCCTATGTGCCCCTGGCCCAGCAAGACCCGGCACTGTGGGACACGTCCCTGATTGACGAAGCAGAACGCCTGCTGCACCAGGCCAGCGCATTGCGCGCCATCGGCCGCTTCCAGCTGGAGGCCGCCGTGCAATCCGCCCACGTCATCCGCCGCTTTACCGGCCACACCGACTGGGCGGCAGTGGCCCAGCTGTATGGCGCCCTGGCCGAGCTGACCGGTTCACCGGTGGTGGAGATCAACCGCGCGGTGGCAGTCGCAGAATGTGAAGGCGCGGCGCGTGGGCTGGAGATTCTGGACCGTGTAGCCGACGACCCGCGCTTGGCCAACTACCAACCGTACTGGGCGACGCGCGCCCACCTGCTGGAACGCAGTGGGGCACGGGACGCTGCAGATGCAGCTTATGCACAGGCCATTGGGCTGGAGCTGGATCCGGCGGTGCGGCGTTACCTGCAGCAGCAACGAAATGGGCTGTAGTACCGCTCGCCGCCTCGGTTGCACGCACGGTATCGTAATCTGACGCCAGGAGTAGCAGCGAACGCCTCTGTCCACAACGGCAGACCCGTGCGGTCAGGGCGGCTGCCGACACTGGCATTCATGAGACTTTCACACCTACGCGGATGACCGCCCCCCTCAGCCGCAGGGCTTTCATACGTACCAGCGCCGCACTGACCAGCGGCGCAGCAATGGACGCACAGGCGCGCTGTCCTGCCGAACCACGCGTGGTGTGCAATGTGACCGAGCTGTATTCGGTGCGTGTAGCGCAGGTTGTGCCTGTCCAGAATACGGAAGACGTGCACCAAGCCCTGAAAACCTGGAAAGGCCGCATCAGCATCGGCGGCGGGCGCTACAGCATGGGGGGCCAAACCGCCATAGCAGACGGTTGTCAATTGGATATGCGGTCCATGCGCCGGTTGCTCCAGTTCGACCCCGCACGCAAGACCGTGCGTGTGCAAGCCGGCATGCGCTGGCGGGACCTGCAAGCCCTGATTGACCCCCACGGTTTGGCGGTGCAGACCATGCAGAGTTACGCCAACTTCACGGTGGGTGGATCGCTCTCGGTCAACTGCCACGGCCGTTATGTGGGGCACGGGCCTATCGTCTCATCCGTGCGTGTCTTGCAGATGGTATTGGCCCATGGCGAGGTACTGGAACTGAGCCCCAGGCAAGAGCCCGAACTGTTCTACGCAGCCGTAGGCGGCTACGGCGGGCTGGGGGTCATCACCGAGGTGGAGCTGCAACTGGACGACAACTTCCCCATCGAACGGCACACCACGCAGGTAGCGCTGGCCGACTACCCCGCCTGGTTTGCACACACCGTGGCCAGCGATTCCACTGCACTGCTGCATAACGCAGACCTGATCGCCCCAAGCTTTGACGCGCCCTTTTGCACGACCTGGCGGCGCAGCAGCAAACCCTTGACGGTTGCCACCCGCCTGCGCAAGACCGCAGACACCTACCTTGCCGAGAAAGCCTTGATGTGGGCCATGACCGAGCTGCCCGGTGGTACACGCTTACGCCGGTCCATTGTTCAACCCTTCCTGGCGAAACCCGCCGTGGTCTGGCGCAACTACGAAGCCAGCCTGGATGTGGCCGCACTGGAGCCGGCCACCCGAGCGTTCAGCAGCTACGTGCTGCAGGAGTACTTCATCCCCGTGCGGCACTTCGGTGTCTTTGCCAAGGCCATGGCCACGCTGTTGCAACGCAACCCCTACGGCACACTCAATGTGTCCATACGGCATTCGCCTGCGGATACACACACACTGATGGCCTGGGCGCGTGAGGAATGTTTTTCTTTTGTGCTGTTCTACAAACAAGGCCTGACGCCCCAGGCAACCAACGCGGTGGCCCAGTGGACGCGCGCCCTGATTGATCTGGCGCTGGCATGCGAGGGCAGCTATTACCTGCCCTACCAGCTGCACGCAGAACCCCGACAGTTCTTTGCAGCGTACCCCCGCGCAACCCACATGCGCACGCTGCGCGCGCAGGTAGGGGCCACCCGATTGAGCAATGCCCTGTGGGACAAGTACGGCATTTGAACGCTGACTGGGCTTGCCCTGCTCCGCTACCATGCTGCATGAATGCTGACCTCGCCCACCAACTCTGCCCTGCCCTCCAGACCCCGCGCCTGTTATTGAACCCTGTAATGGGCTCCCACGCCGATGCGGCCTTCGGCCCCATGCAGGACGATGCCATCTACGAATGGATTTCGATGAACAAGCCCCGCACGGTAGAGACGCTGCGGGCCAACTGGACACGGCTGGAGTCGCGCCTGTCCACCGATGGAGCGGACGCCTGGCCGGTATGGGCCGTCACCCGGCGCAGTGATGGCGCACTTGTCGGCGAAGTGGACGCAGTGGTTGACGACAACATCGTGTGTACCAATCTGGGCTACTACTTTTTTCCAGACTATTGGGGCCAGGGTTATGCGACGGAGGCGGTGAAGGCCGTAGCGGACTACCTGATCAGCCAAGGCATCCACCGGTTGGTGGCAACCGTCACCGTGGGCAACCATGCGTCCGCCCAAGTGCTCAAGAAAGCAGGTTTTGCCTTCACGCGCATCATCCCCGACAACGACACGTTGCGCGGTGTGCTGTTCGACGACGAGGAATACATCCGCAGCGCGTAGGCACAGGCGGCTCCTGGACAAGGTTATGGTTTAGGTCTAAAGTATTTCGAGGCTGTTGGAAATAACCGACACCACGGCTTTTTGCCCGGTGTTAACTTTGCGTCCTCCCCCGCAATCCTGTGCCCGACACACCGAGAAACACCATGACGACCACCTTGCAAGACTGCCAGCAGCGCGACGCAGCCGACCCTCTGCGCGGCCTGCGCGATTTGTTCTCCATCCCACCCGGGGTCATTTACCTGGACGGCAACTCACTGGGCGTGATGCCCAAAGCTGCGGCCGCACGCGCAGCGGAAGTCATTACCAACGAATGGGGCATGGGCCTGATCCGCTCGTGGAACACGGCCGGCTGGTTCGACCTGCCGCAGCGCCTGGGCAATATGATCGCCCCGCTGATTGGTGCCGGGCCCGACGAAGTGGTGGCCACCGACACCACGTCCATCAACCTGTTCAAGGTTTTGTCCGCAGCGTTGACCATTGCTGCGCAGGACGCGCCACAACGCAAGGTCATCGTTAGTGAACGCAGCAACTTCCCCACCGACCTTTATATAGCCGAAGGCCTGTGCAAGGAGCGCGGCTACACGCTGCAACTGGTAGAGCCCGACGAGATCGCCGCCGCGCTGACCGCTGACGTGGCCGTGCTGATGCTGACCCACGTGAACTACCGCACCGGCGCCATGCACGACATGGCCTCCGTTACCGCTGCCGCCCATGCGGCCGGCGCGCTGGTGGTGTGGGACCTGGCGCACAGCGCAGGTGCCGTGCCGGTGGACCTGACCGGTGCCAAAGCCGACTTCTCCATTGGCTGCGGCTACAAATATTTGAACGGTGGCCCCGGCGCACCGGCCTTTGTGTGGGTCAACCCCAAACATGCGGACCGCTTCTGGCAGCCCCTGTCGGGCTGGTGGGGCCATGCAAAGCCGTTTGAGTTCACAGCCGACTACAAACCCGCAGCCGGTATCACCCGTTACCTGTGCGGCACACAACCCATCGTCAGCATGTCGTTGCTGGAGTGTGGGTTGGATGGTTTCAAGGCAGCAGACGCCTTGGGTGGCATGGCGGCGCTGCGCACCAAATCACTGGCGCTGACCGACCTGTACATCCAGTTGGTAGAGGAGCGTTGCCAGGGTTACGGCCTGGGCCTGGCCACACCCCGCGCACATGCACAACGCGGATCACAGGTCTGCCTGACGCGTGAGCATGATGCCGGCGGCGCACTGGGATCGGGTGCATTCGCCATCGTGCAGGCCCTGATCGCCCGTGGTGTGATTGGTGACTTCCGCGCGGGTGACGGTGGCATCCACAAAGACATCCTGCGTTTTGGTTTTACGCCGCTGTATGTGGGGTTTGAAGATGTGTGGAACGCGGTGGATCATCTGCGCCAGGTGCTGCAGACCGAAGAGTGGAAGCAGCCCGCGTTCAACCAGAAACACGCGGTGACCTGATATGGCACAAGCACCTTCTGGCTGCCCCATGCATGCCGCCACACCCTCCGCCGGCGAAACCATCGTTGCCGAAGAAAAAGCCCAGCTCGACTTCAGCAAAAGCATGAGTTATGGCGACTACCTGAACATCGACACCATCCTCTCGGCGCAAAAGCCGCTGTCGCCCACACACGACGAGATGTTGTTCATCATCCAGCACCAGACCAGCGAACTGTGGATGAAGCTGATGCTGCACGAGCTGACCGCAGCCATCCACAACATTGCCAACGACGAACTGGGCGCCGCCTTCAAGATGCTGGCCCGCGTCAGCAAGATCATGGAGCAACTGGTGCACGCCTGGGATGTGCTGGCCACGATGACACCGCCCGAGTATTCCGCCATGCGGCCCTACCTGGGCCAGAGCAGCGGCTTTCAGAGCTTCCAGTACCGGTGTATCGAATTCGCGTTGGGCAACAAAAACGCTGCCATGCTGCAGCCCCACGCCCACGCGCCCGAGCGCCTGGCGCTGGTGCAGGCCGCCTACGTGGCGCCATCGCTGTACGACGAAGCACTGCGACTGCTGGCCCGCCGTGGCATACCTGTGCCTGCCACCTACACGCAGCGCGACTGGTCACAACCCTACGTCGCCAACAAAGAAGTCGAGCAGGCCTGGCTGCAGGTCTACCGCGACCCCAAGGCCCATTGGGACCTGTACCAATTGGGCGAAGAACTCACCGATCTGGAAGACGCCTTCCGCCTGTGGCGCTTCCGCCATGTGACCACGGTGGAGCGTGTCATAGGCTTCAAGCGCGGCACCGGTGGCACGGGCGGTGTGAGTTACCTGCGCAAGATGCTGGATGTGGTGCTGTTCCCGGAGATATGGTCGCTGCGGACGGAGCTGTAAGCGAAATATGCCAGTAGCCCCCGCCGCTACTGAGTCCAACTTTCGGCATTGTCCTGGAACTTGGTACCGGTATCATACTGAGCCATGAGTAACGACGAACCCATTAAGCGCTCCAGGCGAAGCAGCGGCGCAGTAACTTTGCGCGATGTCGCCAAACTTGCCGGTGTGGCCCCCATCACTGCCTCGCGTGCGGTGAATACACCCGGCGCTGTTTCTGCCGATGTGCTGAAAAAGGTTCAGGATGCTGTTGATCGCACGGGGTACGTTCCCAATCGTATAGCTGGTGGTTTGGCATCGTCGCGGAGTCGGCTCATTGCCGCTGTGGTTCCAACCCTTTTGGGCTCCGTCTTTTTGGAGATGGTGGAAGCACTGAACAACACCCTGTTTGAATCTGGTTACCAACTCATGTTAGGCCAGTCTGGATACTCCCAAGACCACGAAGAAGCACTGCTGGACGCCATCATTGGTCGTCGCCCCGATGGGATTTTTCTGACCGGCATCATGAACCCGGGCAAGGGCCGAACGCGGTTGATGGCATCCGGTATTCCGGTGGTTGAAACCTGGGATTTGACACCCACACCTATTGACATGCTGATAGGTTTTTCTCACGCGGCCATTGGCAAACAAGTCGCTGAATACCTGATGCACAAAGGGCATGCACGCTTTGCACTGATACGGGCAGAGGACGAACGCGCCAAGCGCCGGGCGACTGCATTTACCCAGGCAGTGGTCAGCCGGGGGTTGGGCGCACCGATAGAGATTGATGTGGGTGGGGCACGTTCCATTAAAAGTGGTCGTGATGCTTTGGGTCAGGTATTGGCCCAGATGCCGAATGTGCAGGCGGTCTTTTGCAGCTCAGACATGCTGGCGACTGGGGCGATCACAGAAGCCATTGCCCGCGGCATCCGTGTCCCCCAACAACTTGCCGTGATGGGGTTTGGGGATGTTCCCTTTGTAGCGGATTTGATTCCGGCATTGACTACCGTTCACATCAATGGCGCAGCGATGGGCAAGACGGCAGCCCAATACCTGATCGCCCGCGCGGAAGGCCACGGGATCGAGCATCCCATCGTGGATCTCGGTTTCTCCATCGTAGAGCGCGATAGCGCCTGATTTAGGGAAAACACTGAGTAGTCATCTCTTGACGACCTGAAATGGTACCGGTACCATTCGCTTCAATTTGGTACCGGTACCATGCCTTCGACCCAATCCAGAAACGAGATACCCCATGACTCCGCAAGACCTTAAATCCATCATGTCCCATGGGCTTTTGTCCTTCCCTTTGACCGACTTCGATGCCCAGGGCGATTTCAATCCCAAAGCCTACGCAGAGCGCCTGGAATGGCTTGCGCCCTAAGGCGCGAGTGCGCTGTTTGCTGCCGGAGGTACGGGGGAGTTCTTTTCCCTCACGGCCGACGAATACCCCAGCATCATCCAAACAGCGGTGGAAACCTGCAAAGGCAAGGTACCCATCATTGCCGGAGCTGGTGGCCCCACACGTTTTGCAATTCAGTGCGCACAGCAGGCCGAAGCAGCCGGTGCCCACGGCATTTTGCTGCTGCCCCATTACCTGACCGAGGCTGGCCAAGAGGGTTTGATTGCGCATGTGGAGCAGGTGTGCAAGAGCGTCAAGTTCGGCGTCATTGTTTACAACCGCAATGTCTGCAAACTCACGCCCGAATCATTAGCCATCCTGGCGGATAGCTGCCCCAACCTGATCGGCTTTAAGGATGGCATTGGCGACATCGAATTGATGTCCTCTATCTACATGAAGATGGGAGACCGCTTCGCGTATCTGGGCGGGCTGCCCACAGCGGAGGTTTACGCCGCCGCCTATAAAGCACTGGGAACACCGGTTTACTCATCGGCTGTATTCAACTTCATCCCCAAAACGGCGATGGACTTCTACCACGCTGTGGCCAACGACGATATGGCAACGCAGCATCGCCTGCTGCGCGAGTTCTTCATGCCCTATCTGAAGATTCGCAACAAACAACAGGGCTACGCGGTCAGCATCGTCAAGGCCGGTGCCAAGATCGTCGGCCACGATGCCGGCCCCGTGCGTGCGCCATTGACTGACCTCAAGCCCAACGAGATGGACGAACTCGCCGCGCTGATCAAGACGCTGGGCCCCCAGTAAAAACGTCCACACTTCATCACAACTAAGGAGACAAGCATGAAAAAACTTCTGACCTCGCTGGCCCTCGCAGCTGCCGCCTGCAGCGCCTGGGCCTGGCCCGACAAACCGGTCACGCTGATCGTGCCCTTCCCGCCGGGTGGCTCGACCGACCAGATCGCGCGCACGTTGGGCAACAGCATGCAGCAGAAACTGGGCCAGAGTTTCATAGTCGAGAACAAGGCTGGTGCCACCGGCACTATCGGAGCAACATTGGTCAAACGCGCACCGGCAGACGGCTACACGCTGCTGGTGGCATCTCTCGGCCCCTATGTGATTGCTCCGCACCTCATCAAGAACTTCAATGCCTATGACGCCCGTGCGGACTTTGACTATCTCACGGTCGCCGTACAAGCGCCCAATGTGTTGGTCGTACCGGCTTCTTCAGCCTATAAGAACGTCGCAGACGTTGTCGCTGACCTCAAAAAGAATCCGGACAAGATCGCATTCGCCTCGTCAGGCAACGGCTCATCTGACCACCTGACGGCCGAGCTGTTCTGGCAGCAAACTGGCACGACTGGTCTGCATGTGCCTTACAAGGGCGGAGCGCCTGCCATGACCGATCTGTTGGGTGGCCAGGTGGGTGCCTCTTTCCAGAACCTCAACGTGGTTGTCCCACATGTGAAGGCCGGCAAACTCAAGGCCCTGGCCGTCACTGGGGCCAAGCGTTCCACGCTCCTGCCTGATGTGCCGACACTCAGCGAAGCTGGCGTGAAGGATGCGGACGTCTACTCCTGGCAAGCAATAGCCGCCCCCAAGGGCCTGAAAGCCGACATCTATAAAAAGATCCACGACGCACTGGTGGGTGCGATCAACGACCCAGCCGTCAAGGCCAAGCTGCTTGAGCAGGGTTTCGAGATCGTGGCAAACACTCCTGAGCAGTTCACCGCATTCCAGGCCGCCGAATTCGCCCGCTGGAAGACGCTGATCGAGAGCCGCAAAATCACCGCTGATTAATCAGCCACTGTGCAACCCGCCCCTCAATAGCGGGTTGTTTTTCCTGCTTTCATTTTCCGCATATGCCCATCGCCTCCACACCCCTCGTCACCGAATTGCACGTCATTCCCGTCGCGGGCCGTGACGGCATGCTGCTCAACCTCAGCGGTGCCCATGCGCCTTTTTTCACCCGCAACCTGCTGATCCTGCGTGACAGTTCCGGCCACACCGGTGTGGGCGAAGTGCCGGGCGGTGAAAAAATCCGACAGACCCTGGAGGACGCGCGCACGCTGGTCGTGGGCCAGCCCATCGGGGCCCACCAGCGTGTGTTGCAGCAGGTGCAGCACAAGTTCGCCGACCGTGATTCCGGTGGTCGTGGCCTGCAGACCTTTGACCTGCGCACCACCATCCATGCCGTGACGGCCGTCGAATCGGCCCTATTGGACCTGCTGGGCCAGCACCTGGAAGTGCCCGTGGCGGCCCTGCTGGGCGAAGGCCAGCAGCGTGATGCGGTGGAGATGCTGGGTTACCTATTCTTTGTGGGCGACCGCAAGAAGACCGACTTACCCTACGCCAGCGAGCCCGGTGCCGACAACGACTGGTTCCGCCTGCGCCATGAAGAGGCCATGAGCCCCGAGGCCGTAGTGCGGCTGGCCGAGGCGGTGCGCGAGAAGTACGGCTTCAACGATTTCAAGCTCAAGGGCGGCGTGCTGCGCGGCGATGAAGAAGTCGACGCGGTGACTGCTTTGCACGAGCGCTTCCCGCAAGCGCGCGTGACCCTGGACCCCAATGGCGGCTGGCTGCTCAAGGACGCGATCCGGCTGGGCCAGCGCATGCGCGGTGTGGTGGCCTACGCCGAAGACCCCTGTGGTGCAGAAGATGGTTTCAGCGGCCGCGAGGTCATGGCTGAGTTCCGCCGTGCAACCGGCCTGCCCACGGCTACCAATATGATCGCCACCGACTGGCGCCAGCTCAGCCATGCCCTGTCTCTGCAGAGTGTGGACATCCCGTTGGCCGATCCGCATTTCTGGACCATGGCAGGCTCCGTGCGTGTGGCCCAGACCTGCCGCGATTGGGGCCTGACCTGGGGCTCGCATTCCAACAACCACTTCGACATCTCGCTGGCCATGTTCACCCATGTGGGCGCCGCGGCACCGGGCAAGGTCACGGCCATCGACACGCACTGGATCTGGCAGGATGGTCAGCGCCTGACCAAGGACCCGCTGCAGATAGTTGGTGGCCATGTGCAGGTGCCCAAGAAACCCGGTCTCGGTGTCGAACTCGACATGGTCGAGGTCGAGAAGGCGCACCAGCTTTATCTGCAGCACGGCCTGGGTTCGCGCGATGATGCGATCACAATGCAGTACCTCATCCCCGGCTGGAAATTCGACAACAAGCGTCCCTGCCTGGTGCGCTGAAAGAAAGTAGTTATGTTCAAGAATCTGATCAATGGCGAGTGGGTCGAAGGCGCCCGTATTTCCAAAAACATCAACCCCTCCGACACGCGCGACGTGGTCGGTGAATACGCCCAGGCCGATGCGGCCCAGGCCCGCGATGCGGTGGGGGCTGCCCGCGCCGCCTTCGGCAGCTGGTCCCTGAGCACGCCGCAGCAGCGCTTCGACATCCTCGACGCCGCGGGCACCGAGATCCTGGCGCGTCGCAACGAGCTGGGCGACCTGCTCGCACGCGAAGAGGGCAAGACCCTGCCCGAAGCGATTGGTGAAGTGACGCGTGCCGGCAATATCTTCAAATTCTTTGCCGGCGAAGCACTGCGTGTGGGTGGTGAGGTCGTGCCTTCGGTGCGTCCCGGCGTGGGCGTGGAAGTCACGCGCGAAGCCCTGGGTGTGGTGGGCCTGATCACTCCCTGGAATTTCCCCATCGCCATTCCGGCCTGGAAGCTGGCACCGGCCCTGGCCTTCGGCAACACCGTGGTCATGAAACCGGCCGAACTGGTGCCCGGCTCGGCCTGGGCCCTGGCCGACATCCTGCAGCGCGCCGGCCTGCCCAAGGGCGTATTCAACCTCGTCATGGGCCGTGGCTCCGAGGTGGGCGCCGTGTTGCTGGAAGACAAGCGGGTGGACGCAATCAGCTTCACGGGCTCGGTCGGTACAGGCCAGTTGGTGGCAGGTGCTTGCGTAGCCCGCATGGCCAAGTTCCAGCTTGAGATGGGTGGTAAGAACCCTTTTGTTGTGCTCGACGACGCCGACCTCGATGTGGCGGTGAACAGCGCCGTACAAAGCGGCTTCTACTCCACCGGCCAGCGTTGCACGGCTTCAGCGCGCGTGATCGTGACCGAGGGCATCCACGACCGTTTTGTGGCCGCCGTGGTCGAGAAGATGAAGAACATCAACGTGGACGACGCGCGCAAAAAGGGAACCGACATCGGCCCCGTGGTCGACCAGTCTCAGCTGGCCCAGGACCTGGAGTACATCGCCATCGGCAAGGCCGAAGGCGCCAAACTCGCTGCAGGCGGCCAGGCAATGGAACACAACTCCGACGGCGCCCCCGGTTTCTACCTGCAGCCCGCCCTGTTCACGGAGACCAGCGCTTCCATGCGCATCAACCGTGAAGAGATTTTCGGCCCTGTGATCAGCGTGATCCGCGCCAAGAACTACGACGAGGCCCTGGCCCTGGCCAACGACACGCCTTTCGGCCTGTCCAGCGGCATTGCCACCACCAGCCTCAAACACGCCACGCATTTCAAACGCCACGCCCAGGCTGGCATGGTGATGGTCAACGTGCCTACGGCGGGTGTGGACTACCACGTGCCCTTCGGCGGACGCAAGGGTTCGAGCTATGGTCCGCGTGAGCAGGGTCGCTACGCGGCCGAGTTCTACACCACGGTGAAGACGGCCTACACACAAGCATAGACCTGTGGGGATTTTTTGGCATAGGCCTCGTTGTCAGCGGCGTCGCTGGACTCGCTTACGCTGCGGACAGAGTCATAAGCAAAATATGCCTCTAGCCCCCGTCGCTGCTAACTAATTAGCTATATATTTAGTAGCAACCAGAAGAAGCAGCGCCTCTTCCATCACCGCCCCGTCTGGCCGGTGGTCCGCCAGGAAAGCATCAGGTTTCCAAAGCAGCTTCAGAGACGCCCTTTTCAGCCCCTTTTCCAACCGCTACAGGCACAGCCGGTGCGGCCCACCCCTTGCACATGGCCTCGGGCAACGTGCTCTTGCGCTGGATCAGGTCGTGCTTGGAGAACAGCTCGGCAATCCAGTCCACAAACACACGCACCTTGTTGCTCAGGTGGCGGTTGGGCGGGTAGACCACGTACATGGGTTTGGCCTCCGTACACCAGCCGGTGAACAGCGGCTCCAGCGTGCCATTGCTGATGTGGTCCTGGATCAAAAAGGTAGCCGTGTACAGCACGCCCAGCCCGGCCAGCGCAGCGGTCACGCCGGCGTTGGAGTCGTTGACCGATAACTGGTGCTTGCCGTTGATCTCTACCGAGCCGCCTTCGCTGTGCAGCGTGAACGCATACAGCTTGCCGTCGCGCGGTGACGCATAACGGATCATCATGTGCCGGGTTTCCAGCTCGCTGGGGTGTTGCGGTGTGCCCGCGCGTTTCAGGTAGGCGGGGGACGCGCAGGTCATCATGTAGAACTCACCTATGCGGCGTGCCACCAGCGACTGGTCGGTGATCTCGCCACCGCGCACCACGCAGTCCACGTTCTCGGCAATGATGTCGATCGGCCGGTCGCTGACGCCCAGGTCCAGCTGGATGTCGGGGTAACGCGCGTAAAAGTCCGGTAACGCCGGGATGATGATGGCCAGGCCCAATGACGACGGCACGTCCACTTTCAGCTTGCCGCGCGGGCTGGCCTTGGCGCGTGACATGCTGGACTCCAGCTCCTGCACCTCGCCCAACAGGCGGCTGGCCTGCTCGTAATAGGCGGCGCCGTCCACGGTGACCGTGACCTTGCGGGTGGTGCGGTTCAGCAGCTTGGTGTCCAGCTCTTTCTCCAGGTCCTGGATCAGGCGGGTGACCGAGGGTTTGGGCACGCCCATCGAGTCGGCGGCCTTGGTGAAGGTGCCCGCTTCTACGACGCGTACAAATGCCTGCATGGCGGAAAATTTATCCATAAGCCTAGTAAATCAGAAAAACGTGGAGATTCTGGGTCGATTGTTGCACCAGTGAAATAAAGTATGAGCAGAAAGGCTATTTATTGCTGGGGCGATGCGCCCTACATTCTGCTGCATCGCAACAAACAAAAGCCCATTCGCGGCTTGACCCGATGCACAGCCTCTCCAAACCCACCACCGCAGCCGCCCAAATGGCCCCGGCCTGGGTTGAAAAACAGATTCCCACCGGCCTGAAACCGCCGGCCAGCCCTTCGCTGAACGTGCGGTTTTACGGCCAACACGACCCGTCGGCCACGGTGCCCGTGCCGCTGGTGGTGCACTTTCACGCTGGCGCTTTTGTGGCAGGTTCGCTGGAAGAAGGTGGCTGCGTTCCCCGTTTGCTGGCCGCTTCTGGTGCGGTCGTCGTGTCGCTGGACTATCCACTGGCCCCGGCCAACCCCTTTCCGCAGGCGATTGAGACCGGTTACGCGGCGCTGGTCTGGGCCTTCAAGGCGCGGCACAAACTGGCCGGCAAGGGTGCGCCGGTGTTTGTGGCGGGGGAAGAAGCCGGTGGCAACCTGGCCGCCGCCGTGGCGCTGATGGCGCGCGACCGCCATGGCCCCGAACTGGCGGGCCAGATTTTGCTGTCGCCCATGCTGGACCCCTGCATGGCGACCGAATCATTGCGCCATGCGGATGCGGGCCCGGTGGGCTGCACCTGGGCCGATGGCTGGCACCAGTACCTCGCCCGTGTGGACAACGCCGCCCACCCCTACGCCGCGCCCGGCAACGCATTGCGCCTGGGCAACCTGCCACCCACGCTGCTGCTGACCGCACAGGACGACCCGCTGCGTGACGAGGCATTGGCCTACGCCGACCGCCTGCGGGTATTTGGTCGCCTGGTGCATGCCGCGGTGCTGCCCGGCCCCACCGGCTGGCCGGTGAGTTATCTGGAACCGGCCGATGCCATCCACGAAAAAGCCGCGTGGTCGGCCGGCGTGCAGCAACAGTTCAGCGATTTTTTCTCCTCCTCCTTCACATCCTCCGCTCATTAATTTTTTTCAGGGACTCACCACCATGCAAACCATTCGCCTCTACACCCCCCGCCGCCGCCTGCTCGCCACGGCCATTGCCGCCATCGCGCTCACCGGCGTGACTGCCACCATCTTTGGCGTGACCAGCACGCGCGCACAAGCGCCAGCCGCCGAAGCACCCGCCATGCCGGTATCGGTTGCCACGGTTGTGCAAAGTGATGTTGCGGCCTGGGACGAGTTCTCGGGTCGGCTCGAAGCCGTCGAGCGTGTTGACATCCGCCCGCGCGTGGCGGGCACCATCCAGGCCGTGCATTTCCGTGAAGGCGCCCTCGTCAAAAAGGGTGATCTGCTGCTGACCATTGACCCTGCGCCCTACGCTGCCGATGTACAGCGCGCACAAGCCCAGGTCGGCGCGGCGCAGGCCAAAGGCGCACAGGCAAAGGGTGAGCAGGAGCGTTCGCAACGCATGTGGAGCGAGCAGGCCATCTCCAAGCGCGAGCTGGACGAACGTGCCAATGGCCAGTTGGAAGCCGATGCCAACCTGCGTGCCGCGCAGGCCGCATTGCAAACCGCACAGCTCAGCATGGACTACACCCAGGTTCGCGCACCGGTGTCGGGCCGCGTTGGCAAGCTGGAGGTGACGGTGGGCAATCTGGTGGCCGCCGGCCCCAGTGCACCCGTGCTGACCACGCTGGTGTCTGTCAGCCCCATCTATGCAAGTTTTGATGCCGACGAGCAGGTGGTGGCCAGGGCGCTCAAAGACGTGAGCGCCGGTGGTGACCGCAAGCTGGACCGCATCCCCGTGCAAATGGGCACCTCCGCCAGCAGCGACACACCATTCGACGGCAAGCTGCAACTGGTCGACAACCAGGTCGATGCCAAAAGCGGCACCGTGCGTGCACGCGCCGTGTTCGACAACAAGGACGGCCAGTTGATGCCCGGCCAGTTCGCGCGCATCCGTATGGGCCAGGCCACCAAGGCCAGCGCACTGCTGATCAACGAGCGGGCCGTGGGCACCGACCAGAACAAGAAGTTCGTGATGGTGGTGGGTGCCGACAACAAGGCGCAATACCGCGAAGTGACGCTGGGGGCATCTGTCAACGGTCTGCGTGTCATCAAGTCCGGGCTGGAGGCCAATGAACGCATCGTCGTCAACGGCCTGCAGCGCATCCGCCCCGGTGCACTGGTGGCGCCACAGGTGGTCGACATGATGGCCAAGTCTGAACTCTCGAATGGTGACAAGCCCATCCAGGTTGCACAAAAGTAAGCCCACGTCGGCTCCTTTCCCCGAACAAAAAGAACTGCCATGAATCTGTCCAAATTTTTTATTGACCGGCCCATTTTTGCCGGCGTGTTGTCGCTGCTGATGCTGATCGCCGGCCTGGTTGCGCTGCGGGGCTTGCCGATTTCTGAATACCCGGAAGTCGCACCGCCCACCATCGTGGTGCGGGCCCAGTACCCGGGCGCCAACCCCAAGGTGATTGCCGAAACGGTGGCTACGCCGCTGGAGGAATCCATCAACGGCGTCGAAGGCATGCTCTACATGAACAGCCAGGCCACCACCGACGGCGTGATGACGCTGGCCGTGACCTTCAAGCTGGGCACCGACCCCGACAAGGCGCAGCAGATGGTGCAAAACCGCGTCTCGCAGGCCGAGCCACGCCTGCCCGAAGAGGTGCGCCGCCTGGGTGTGGCCACGGTCAAGAGCTCCCCCAACATCACGATGGTGGTGCACCTGGTGTCACCCAATGACCGCTATGACATCAACTACCTGCGCAACTACGCGGTGTTGAATGTCAAAGACCGCCTGGCGCGCATTCAGGGCGTGGGCCAGGTGCAGGTTTTTGGTGGTGGCGACTATTCCATGCGTGTCTGGCTGGACCCGCAAAAGGTGGCACAGCGCGGTCTGTCGGCCAGCGACGTAGTGGCCGCCATCCGCGGGCAAAACGTGCAGGCCGCCGCCGGTGTGGTGGGCGCCTCGCCCGGCCTGGCCGGTGTCGACATGCAGTTGTCCATCAACGCACAGGGTCGTTTGCAGAATGAAGAAGAGTTTGGCGACATCATCGTCAAAACCGGTGCCGACGGTGCCATCACCCGGCTGCGAGACATTGCACGGCTGGAGCTGGGCGCTGCTGATTACGCATTGCGCTCGCTGCTGAACAACAAACAAGCCGTTGGCATGGGTGTGTTCCAGGCGCCGGGCTCCAACTCGCTGGAAATCTCCGACGCCGTGCGCAAGACCATGGACGAGCTGTCAAAGAACATGCCCGAAGGTGTGGAGTACCGCATCGCGTATGACCCGACACAATTTGTACGCGCCTCCATCACCTCGGTGATCCACACGCTGCTGGAAGCGATTGCGCTGGTGGTGTTGGTCGTGATTCTGTTCTTGCAGACCTGGCGCGCGTCCATCATTCCGCTGCTGGCGGTGCCAGTCTCGGTGGTCGGCACCTTCGCCGTGCTGCACCTGTTGGGCTTCTCCATCAATGCGTTGAGCCTTTTCGGGCTGGTGCTGGCCATCGGTATCGTGGTGGATGACGCCATCGTCGTGGTCGAAAACGTCGAGCGCAATATCGGTGACGGCTTGAGCCCGCGTGAGGCCACCTACCGCGCCATGCGCGAGGTGTCCGGCCCCATCATTGCGATTGCACTGGTGCTGGTGGCGGTGTTTGTGCCACTGGCCTTTATCAGTGGTTTGACCGGTCAGTTCTACCGGCAGTTTGCGGTGACGATTGCAATCTCGACGGTGATCTCGGCCATCAACTCGCTGACGCTGTCGCCCGCGCTCGCCGCCTTGCTGCTCAAGGGCCATGATGCGCCCAAAGACGCGCTGACCCGCGGCATGGACAAGGTGTTTGGCCGCTTCTTCGCCGCTTTCAACCGCCTGTTCAGCCGCGGTGCGAATGGCTACAGCACGGGTGTCAAAAGCGCCATCTCGCGCAAGACCGCGATGCTGGCCGTCTACCTGGTGCTGGTTGCCGCCACAGTGGGCGTCTTCAAACTGGTGCCCAGCGGTTTTGTGCCCGCACAAGACAAGCAGTACCTGATCGGCTTCGCACAGCTGCCCGACGGCGCCACGCTGGACCGCACCGAAGACGTGATCCAGCGCATGGGTGACATCATGAAGAAGAACCCGAATGTGGAAGACGCCATTGCCTTCCCCGGCCTGTCGATCAACGGCTTCACCAACAGCTCCAATTCCGGTATTGTGTTTGCCACCTTGAAGCCCTTTGCCGAACGCACGCGCAAGGACCAAAGTGGCGGCGCCGTTGCTGGCCAGTTGAACCAGTCATTCGGCGCGATTCAGGACGCCTTCATCGTGATGTTCCCACCACCCCCGGTGGAAGGCCTGGGCACCACGGGTGGCTTCAAGCTGCAGCTGGAAGACCGTGCATCGCTGGGTTATGACGCGATGGATGCATCGGTGAAAGCCTTTATGGGCAAGGTGTATCAGGCGCCTGAGATCGCCGGTGCCTTCACCAGTTGGCAAGTCAATGTGCCGCAGCTGTATGCGGACATCGACCGCGCCAAGGCCCGCCAGCTCAATGTGCCGGTGACCGACATCTTCGACACCATGCAGATCTACCTGGGCAGCCTGTACGCCAACGACTTCAACAAGTTTGGCCGCACCTACAGCGTGAAGGTGCAGGCCGATGCGGCCTACCGTGCGCGGGCCGAAGACGTGGGCCTGTTGAAGGTGCGCTCCACCACCGGCGAGATGGTGCCGCTGTCGGCGCTGATGAAGGTGCAGTCCAGCTTTGGCCCCGAGCGCGCCATGCGCTACAACGGCTACCTGTCTGCAGACGTGAGCGGTGGCCCGGCCCCTGGTTACTCATCCGGCCAGGCACAGGCAGCCATTGAACGCATTGCCGCAGAGACCTTGCCCAAGGGCATTGGTTTTGAATGGACCGAGCTGACCTACCAGGAGATATTGGCCGGCAACTCTGCGGTGCTGGTGTTCCCGCTGGCCATCCTGTTGGTCTTTTTGGTGCTGGCCGCGCAGTATGAGAGCCTGACCTTGCCGATTGCCATCATCCTGATCGTGCCCATGGGTCTGCTGGCTGCGATGACCGGCGTGTGGATATCGGGGGGTGAGAACAACGTCTTCACACAGATCGGGCTGATGGTGCTGGTGGGTCTATCCGCCAAGAACGCGATCCTGATTGTCGAGTTTGCACGCGAGCTGGAGTTTGCCGGCCGCACACCGCTGCAGGCCGCCATAGAAGCCAGCCGTCTGCGCCTGCGCCCCATCCTGATGACATCACTGGCCTTTGTGATGGGTGTGTTGCCGCTGGTGCTGTCCACCGGCGCGGGTGCCGAGATGCGCTCGGCCATGGGTGTAGCCGTGTTCGCCGGGATGATTGGCGTGACGGCCTTTGGCCTCTTCCTGACGCCGGTGTTTTATGTAGCCCTGCGCGCCATGACCGGCAACCGCGCGCTCAAGCTGCATGGCGAAGTGCCACACATCGCACAGGCCATCGGATCCGGCTCGGTTGGTGGCAGTGGGGGCGGAACCTTGCACGCACAGCCTGCCGCACCCCTCAAGCAGCATGAATAACAAACACAACCGCACTGAACGACCAAAGGAGTTCACGATGAACCAAACCGCTTCCAAACTGCGCGCACCCCTGCGAGCCAGTCTTTTGCCACTCGCATTGGCATTGGTGTTGGCAGGCTGCGCAAGCCCTGCCGCCATCGACCGGTCGCAGCTACCCGTTGCACCCACCGCTTTCAAGGAATCCGCCGTTACGGTGGTGGCGCCCACGGCCGCCCCGCAGACGCGGGGCCAGTGGTGGACGGTTTTCGCCGACCCGGTGCTTGACGGTTTGATCACCAAGGCCAACGGCAACAACACCAGCATCCAGGTTGCAGCGGCGCGGCTGTCGCAGGCACGCGCACTGGCCGGCCAGGTGGACGCCAACCGCTTGCCGCAAGTTGGCATAGGCGCAGGTGCCACGCGCCAGCTGAATGCCACAACCGGCAATGTCGCGCAAACCGTGGCGACTGTGGGCGCCAACCTGTCGTACGAAGTGGATCTGTTCGGCAAGCTCTCTGGTGCGGCCAATGCGGCAACACTGGACGCCACCGCGCGCGAAGCCCTGTTGCGCAGCACACAGCTGCTAGTACAGGCCGATGTGGCACAAACCTACCTGAGCCTGCGCGCGCTGGACACCGAACGTGAATTGGTCCGCGGCACGTTGCTGGCCTACCAGAACACGCTGCGTCTGACGGAGGTGCGTTTGCGCGAGGGTGATGTGGCCGAGCTGGATGTGGCCCGCGTGCGCAGCGAAGTAGCGTCCACCGAATCCGAAGCGCTGGCGCTGGACCAGCGCCGCGCGGTGCTGGAGCATGCGCTGGCCGTGCTGGTGGGTGAGGTTGCTTCAAACTTTGCGCTAGTCCCCGCTGCGTGGTCGACGGCCTTGCCTGCCATACCTGCTGGTGTACCCAGCACGGTGCTGACACGCAGACCGGATGTTGCCGCTGCCCAAAACACCATGCAGGCTGCACAGGCGCGGGTGGGCGTGGCCAAGGCCGCATGGTTCCCCACGTTCGCACTGACTGCCAATGGAGGGTACGCCGCGCCCGAGGTCCAGGACTTGTTCAAGCTCTCAACCCAGGCCTGGGGTGTGGGCGCGCTGCTGTCGCTGCCCCTCTTTGATGGCGGTCGGCGCGAGGCCGGTGTACAGGGCGCCAACGCCGACCTGAACATTGCACTGGCCAACTACCGCGAACAGGTGCTGGTCGCCTTCCGCGATGTGGAGGACCAACTGGTGTCCCTGCGCTTGCTGTCCGACCAGTCCGAAGCCCAGTCCCGCTCGGTCGCTGCCAGCAGCCGCGCTACCGTGTTGTCCGGCGCACGCTACCGCAACGGCTTTGTCAGCCAGCTGGAGTTGCTGGACGCGCAACGCAGCGAATTGCGCAACCGCAGACAGGCATTGCAGGTCAAGGCAGCGCAATACGCGGCGACGGTGGGGCTGATCCGGGCGTTGGGAGGCGGCTGGGCCTGAGGGAAGAAGCCAAACCGGTCTTGACCCGGCGCGGCTTTACCTTGGGGATACACAATCGACACTTGTCATTTCGATGGGCAGCAGCACAATTGCTGCCATGAACGCTCCTGCAATTGCCCTGAACCGATTTGGCATCGGCGCCCAGCCCGACGAGCCAACACCCGCCGACCCCCAGCGGTGGCTGCTTTCGCAGTTCGAGAAATACGAGGCCTTGCCCATGCCTTGGAAACCCGTCGCACACACCCCAGCCTTGGTAGAAAGCTGGCTTGCCCAACAGCGCGCGATCAAGCAGGCAGCAGAGGACCAGCGCAGCGGGATTCGCGAGGTCTACCTGCGCAAGGGGCGGGATGAGTATGCGGCCGCTGTGGGTGCCCGCACCACCAGTGCCCTGCAAACCTCCACACCATTCGTGGAGCGGCTCGTTCACTTCTGGTCCAACCACTTCGCAGTGTCGGTGGACAAGCTTCTGGTCATAGGACTTGCAGGTGGTTTCGAAGCAGATGCCATCCGCCCACATGTATTGGGCCGATTCGAAGACCTGTTGCTCGCAGCAGTGCGCCACCCCGCCATGCTGCTGTACCTGGACCAGGCGCAGTCGATCGGCCCGGGAAGCCCCGCAGGCCAGCGCGCGCAGAACCAGCAGCAACGCAGACGGGGTCTCAACGAAAACCTGGCGCGCGAAATCCTCGAACTGCATACGCTTGGCGTGCGCAGCGGTTACACGCAGGTGGACGTGACGGAGTTCGCGCGGGCGCTCACCGGCTGGACGCTTCCAGGCGATGGATCCGGCGATGGTGCCGAATCCAGCTTCCGTTTCGTACGCGCCCTGCATGAACCAGGGACCCGGACCGTGCTGGGCCGCAGCTATGCCGACAGCGGCGAGCAACAAGCCCGCAACATCCTGCACGACCTGGTCACCGCACCCGCTACCGCACGCCACATCGCCACCAAGCTGGCGCGCCACTTTGTTGCTGACGATCCTCCGCCCGCACTGGTGCAGCGCCTTGCCGACACCTTCGCGCGTACAGACGGTGACTTGGCCAGCGTGTACCGGGAGCTGGTGGCGTCGCCCGAAGCCTGGCTGCCAGCACAGTCCAAGTTCAAGTCGCCGTGGGAGTGGAGCATTTCCAGCCTGCGCGCGGTGGGCCGGCGCGAGATGCCTGCAATGCAAGCCATCAATACCATGAACCAGCTTGGCCAACCGATTTGGCGCCCAGGTTCACCCGCCGGCTACGCAGACGTCGCTGGCACATGGGCTGCGCCCAATGCGTTGATCCGGCGCGTGGAGACCGCGCAACGATTGGCGGAACAAGCAGGCAACACCGTTGACGCCCGGGCCCTCGCGCCCCGCGTTCTGCCAGGCGGCGCGCTCAGCGAAGAAACCGCAGGCGCGATTGCCCGTGCCGACAGTGGCAGCACGGCGCTCGCGCTGCTCCTGGTGGCCCCTGAATTCCTGAGGAGATAAGAATGAGCCTGGACCGACGCAGCTTCCTGGGCACGGCCGCACTGCTGGCCGCTCCACGCGTGCTGTTTGCACAAGCCGCGACCGAGCGGCGCTTCATCTTCATCATCCAGCGTGGTGCAGCCGACGGCCTGAACACCGTAATTCCGTACGCCGATCCAGCCTATGCCAGCGCGCGCGGGGCCCTGGCGATCGACCCGGCTGGCGCACTGAAGCTGGATGGCACGTTCGCGTTGCATCCGTCCCTGGTAAATCTGCACAACCTGTTCGCTGCTGGACAGGCAAGCCTTTTCCACGCCGTCGCGTCGCCCTACCGGGACCGCTCGCATTTTGACGGGCAGAATGTGCTCGAGACGGGTGGCAATACGCCCTACCAGGTCAAAGACGGCTGGATGAATCGGCTGCTGGGCGTGCTGCCGCGCAGCGGCAAAGAGGCCATTGCGTTCTCGCCGGCCATCCCTATGGCGCTACGCGGCCCCCTGGATGTGACCTCGTATGCGCCATCTGCGTTGCCGCAAGCCAACGAGGACCTGATGGCTCGCGTGGAGCAGCTGTATGCCCAAGACAGGCAATTGCATGCGTTGTGGTCCTCTGCCCTTGAGGCGAGAGGCATGGCAAACGACATGGGTGGCGGCACCAATCGCCAGGATGCAACCACACTGGGCCGCATGGCGGCGGGCTTTCTCGGCCGCGCGGACGGTCCTCGCATCGCGATGATCGAGACCGGTGGCTGGGACACGCACAGTGGACAGAATGCGCGGCTGGCAGCTCAGCTCAAGAACCTGGACAACCTGCTGGCCGGACTCCATCAGGGCCTGGGCGCCGCGTGGGACAAGACGGTGATTCTCGTGGCCACCGAGTTTGGGCGCACCGTAGCGGCCAATGGAACGGGCGGCACCGATCACGGCACCGGCGCCGTGGCCATGATGGTCGGTGGCGCCGTACAGGGCGGGCGCATCGTGAGCGATTGGCCAGGCCTTGCTAGCGCCAACCTGCTCGACGGACGCGATTTGAAGCCGACCCTTGCACTTGACGCGTTGGTCACCGCAGCGTGTGCCGAGAGCTTCGCGCTGGAGCCGGACCGGCTGTCGAAGCTGCTGTTCCCGCATGGCGCACGCGGCAAGCCTGTGCCGCGCCTGTTGCGCGTGTAAACGCGGATAGCGCGGGATGCCCGTTGACTGCGGGCTTGAGTTCTCCAGCAAATAGTGGCAAGCTCTGCAAGCCCCCATTTCTGCAAGAGGCCTCCCGGATGAAAGCTGTGTTGTGTAGGCTGCTGGTTACCCTGACGCTGGGTCTGGCGCTGCATGCGGCATGTGCGGCGCCGCTGACCCTTGTCACATCCCACTATCCGCCCTACTGCATGGAAGAGGGTGGCCAGGCCAGGGGCGTTGCTGTGGAGCTTGTCAAGGAAGCTTTTTCCCGAATGCACCAGGACATCCGCATCGTTTTTGTTCCGTTTGCACGCGCCATCGATATGGTGAGAACCGGCCAGGCGGACGCCATTTTCCCTTTTGCGCTGCGGCCAGAACGGAAGCAGTTGTTCAACTACACCACGGAGAAACTGCTGTCCGACCCCGGAGCGCTATTTGTGCGCGCAGACTCCACCATTACCTTTGACGGCGACTTTGCCAAGCTCGCCAGTTTCAGTATTGGCATGCCACGCGGTACTTACCAGGGCGATGCTTTCATGCAGGCTATACAGACCTATCAACTGAAAATCGAGGAAACCAAAGACCAGGAACAGAACGTACGCAAACTGATGGCAAAGCACCTTGATATCGTGGTTGGCCCACGCTTGTTGGTGCAAGATGCCGCCCACCGTATCAACGAAACCGCTTCCATCAAGCTGCTGTATGCGGATATTTCGGAAGGGGCCGCCTTTGTCGCGTTTTCCATGCACGAAAACAGGACTGAGTTGATTGCCCAGCTAGACCAGACTTTCAAAAAAATGCGTCTGGATGGTAGTTACCGGCGAATATTCGGAGCGGTCTCCGTTCCCAAATAAGACGGGCCACGCAACAAAGGTGGCACCATCGGCAGCGGCGCAGGTGGCGCAAGTTATTTGCGCAAAATCGGGGGTGTAGTGCTGTACCCGGAGGCGCGCCATTCTTCCTCGGTCAACAGCTCCATCTCGACCTCGGCACTGCCCAATGCCACGATGCCCAGTTTGTTGGCCGCCGCGTAACTGAGATCCAGCACACGCCCCCGATGGAACGGGCCCCGGTCATTGATACGCACAATCACCTCCTCCCCGTTGGCCACCCGGCGCACACGCACGTAGCTGGGAATGGGCAGGGTGCGGTGCGCAGCGGTAAAGCCAGAGGCGCTGAACCGCTCGCCACTGGCCGTGCGTCGGCCATTGAATCTTTTTCCGTACCAGGACGCCAGTCCCCGCTGCTTCCAGGGCTCACCGGCCGCCTGAGGCGTTTGCTTCTGATCGCCCTGTTGCGCGCCCGTGTCGCCGGCCGCGGGTGCCATGGGTTGCAATGGAACCGGCAACGCGGTTGGTGGGGTGTTGACCAGGGGTGGTGGCGCAGGGCTTGCGGGCGGTGGCACTGGGGTGAGCGGGGGTGCCGCACATCCCACCAGAATGGCCGCGCTCAGCCCGACAAGTACCTTCAAACACCGAGATGTCATTTGGAAACCACGCATTTTGGAAACCCATTTGCCTGGCTTTTCACACCACGCATCAAGGAGGGAAGCCGGCTCTTGGCGCTAACCAGCTCTTTGTGGGAAAGAACGAACTGTGGGCTGTCCGTGAGGCGCTCAACGGCCAGGTCGACGAATGCCCGCGTACGCGCCGGTTGCGATTGTCTGCTGCCGAAGTACACAAAGTAGCTGGCCCGGTCAGACATGTGGTTCAAAAGAATCGGGACCAACGTGCCGGCGCGGATGTAGGGCGCTGCCGTGGCACCCGCCAATTGCCCCAGCACTTTGCCAGACAACACGGCGTGCAATTCCAGCGTTTCATCGTTGCTGATGATGGCGGGGACCACGGGCTGTTCAATCCATTGGTCGTCCAGCTTCATATGCCATGGGGCGATTCGCCCAGTCCCTGGGTGGCGAAACACACTGCAGCGGTGTGCGGTTAACGCTGCCAATGAGTCGGGTACACCCCAGCGCTCGAAATAGGCCGGCGTGCCGCACACGACCAACTGCAGCGGAAACAGGCGGCGGGCAATCACCCCTTCGTGCGGTGATGACCCCATGTGAAAACCGACGTCGACCCTGTCCTCAACCCAATTGCCGACGCGATCCTCCAACAGCACGTCGGGCTGAATGCCCGGATACAGAGCACAGAACTCCTCGATCAAGGGCCAGAGGATGGGCTGGAATGTCGTGCGGGGGCCCGTTATGCGCAATGGGCCTGCAATCTCGTCTTGGGTTGCCTTGGCCTTATGCAGCGCGCGCTGTACACCCAGCAAAGCCGGTTGAACGTCTTCGAGTAACCGTTGGCCGGCTTCGGTCAGAGACATGACCCGGGTGGTGCGGTGAAACAACCGCGCTTGCAGATGTTTCTCCAGCTGCGCCAGTGCCTTGCTCGCGGCCTGGGGGCTGATGTTCAGTTCCAGGGCCGCTTTGCGCAGACTGCCCACTTCTGCTGCCTTGATGAATGTGGATACGGACCGAAGCTCGTTGATAGCCATAAGGAATCTCCCCTTGCGCTTGATTATCCCTTTTTGAATGCCAATGAAACAATTGATTTACATCTATTCAGATGTGAGTTGTGTGCGTACAGTCCGGTCGGTAGGCGCCACAGATTGCAATGGATAAACCGCGCCCAACACCGCTCGTCAGCCACCGCCATTGATCAGGAGTTGCCATGCACCCATCGTTCTTGCTAGGTATTGCCCTGTGCACTGCCGTCGCCTCAGCCCATGCCACAGAGCCCAAAGACCTGCCCGGCACACCGGCCATTACACCCGCGCCTTCACTTGCGCAGCACATCACCCGAGCGGGGGCACAAGCCCCCGTGTATGGCGCGGCAGAAAACTTCACCGGTAGGGTCCGGGTTGATCCGCTCTTTACGGTGAACGAACACATCAACGCCTCGCTTGCGTACGTGACCTTTGAGCCCGGCGCACGCTCTGCCTGGCACACACATCCCGCAGGACAACGGCTGGTGGTTACTGCGGGTGAAGGCTTGACACAGGAGTGGGGCAAGCCCGTGCAGACCATTCGGGTTGGCGACGTGGTCTGGTGCCCACCGGGTGTCAAACATTGGCACGGCGCGACACCGTCCGCGTCTATGACGCACCTGGCCATGAGCGGCACTGCAAACGGTAAAAGTGTCACCTGGATGGAAAAGGTGAGCGATGCGCAATACCACGCCGGGCACACCGATCACGCAGGCCATGCCGCGCACCATGCCGCATTGCCATATGTCGTTCCGTTGCCCTCTTCCGAAACACTGTCTGCCACGCAGCAAGCCATTCCGCTGATCGCAGGCTTCATGGCTGCGAGCGACATGCCCAAACTCCACGCCGCCCTGAACCACGGGCTGGACGCTGGCCTGACCGTCAGCGAGGCCAAAGAGATTCTGGTGCAGCTCTACGCGTACGTCGGTTTTCCCAAGAGCCTCAACGCCCTTGGCGAGTTGTTGAAGGTGACAGACGCGCGCAGGCAGCGTGGCATATACGATGCGCCGGGGCGTGAGCCCAGCCGCCCCATCCCGACGGGGCATGAACTGGTACTGGTGGGAACCGCCAACCAGACCAGGATTTCTGGTGCCCGGGTTCAAGGCCCCGTGTTCGACTTCGCCCCCATCATCAACCAGTACCTGCAGGCCCATCTGTTTGGCGACATCTTTGCGCGCGACAACCTCGACTGGCAAAGCCGCGAGTTGGCCACGGTGGGTGCGCTGGCCGCCACACCCGGTGCAGAGGCGCAGTTGCGCTCCCACATGGCGGCCAGCATGCGGGTGGGTTTGACGGCTGCGCAGTTGCGCCATTTGACGCAGGTATTGGCCGAGCGCGGCGACGCGCAGGCGGCCACCCGTGCAGGCGAAGCTTTGGCACAGGCGCTTGCGGCAAAAAAATGAATCGGTGGATTTCGCAGTTTTCCAGAGAAAAGGAGTGACCTATGGCCGATGCAACATTTGATGTACAACGACGCAATTTCTTCAGCACATCCATGGTGGTTGCCTCTGGCGCGGCCGCGGCCGGCACGGGGCTCTTGGGGAGTGCCCATGCGCAGACCCCGCCAGTGGTGGCGAGTTCCCGCAACCGACGACAGCTGGGCCCGCTGGAGGTTTCCAGTGTTGGTCTCGGTGTCCAGAACATGGCCCGCACCTACCAGACCACGGTGCCGGCCCGGCCAGAGATGATCAACATCATCCGCACGGCGTATGAACGTGGCGTCACGTTCTTTGATACTGCCGAGGCCTATGGCCCGCATGAATGCGAACGCATTCTGGGCGACGCCATCACGCCGTTCCGCAACCGGGTGGTGATCGCCAGCAAGTTCGGCTGGAACATTGATCTGCTGACGGGCGCACGGGGACCGGGCCTCATCAGCCGCCCGGACCATATCAAGTTGGCTGTCGAAGGCATGCTCAAACGACTGCGCACAGACCGCATAGACCTGCTCTACCAGCACCGCGTTGATCCCCAGGTGCCAATTGAGGATGTGGCAGGCGCCATCAAAGACTTGAAAGCACAAGGCAAGGTCTTGCATTGGGGTTTGTCCGAGATGGGCTTGAACACCTTGCGCCGTGCCCATGCCGAGTTACCGCTGGCCGCCGTGCAGAGTGAGTATTCAATGCTGTGGCGTGGCCCCGATAAAGAGGTACTACCCCTGTGCCAGGAACTGGGTATCGGTTTTGTGCCCTGGAGCCCGCTCGGCGTGGGTTTCCTCACCGGTGCCATCGACCAGAACACGCGGTTCGCCGAAGGCGATATCCGCCGGATTGAGCCCCGGTTTGCTTCAGACAATCTGCGCCACAACATGGCACTGGTTCACCTGCTGAAGACCTGGGCGCAGCGCAAGAACACCACACCCGCGCGGATTGCCCTGGCGTGGCTGCTGGCGCAGAAGCCCTGGGTCGTGCCCATTCCCGGTACGACGCAGATGGCGCATCTGCTGGACAACATCGGTGCTGCGGAAGTGGTCTTCACCGCCGATGAACTCAAGGCACTCAATACAGCCTTGGCAGACATCACCATCCAGGGCGAACGACTGCCACCAGCGGTACTGGCCTACAGTGGTGTCGAGGCTGCGCTGAAGTGAGTGATCGATGAGGCAAAGTCTTTGGTTAGTTGCAGGCGCTGGCAACCTTCCGCTGCGCCGCCGCAATCCTGGATTGTCGATCCGCATCTTCTACGTATAGACGATTCCCCTGCTTGTCATTGGTGTAGATGATTCTGCCGTTCTTCACGACGTCCAACTGCTGCATTTCAGAATTGCAGCGCTGCTGCTTGTTCAAGGCCATCATTTCGCTAACGGCTTGCGCCTGGCGGGGGTCTTGCTGTTTAAGGCTCTCGTGCGGGCGCGTTGGCCGTGCAGAATGACTTGGTGGTGCTTGGGTGGCAATCACTGGCGGTGGATTCTGCTGCGGTGGCGCATAAGCTGATCGATCGACTACCGTCACAGGTCTGTTGACGTCCCAGTTTGCTCCGGGGCCATCGTATTTCCTGACCGGAACAGCACCCCTGTTTCCCTGCGCCGTTCGTTTCTTGCCCAGAGAGTCACCTTCGTCCTCGCAAGGTGTTCCCTGGAACACAAAACCACCGGCGGCTGTCTTGCATTTGAAAACCTGTGCGCCAGCAACGACATGAAAACTTGCAAGGACTGCTACCAGATAGAACGAGCGTATGTGCATGGCTATTTCGCGTTGGTGGACGCCAAAGAGTTTAGCCTCTCAGATACAGGTACCCACACACGCCGTCCTCCCGGCCAGCAAGCTGCCTCGGTCTGGCCCGCTCAATCCTTGAGTTCCACTCCCAGGACGTGGAGTTTTTTTGCAAACGCATCCCGGCGTTTGGCTGCCTTCGCAGCTGTTTCGACGGCGGCCTGGATGGCTTTGGGGCCTTTTTGCGCAACTACTTTGACCAATCCGGCCTTGTGGTCCGCATCGGCCTGCGCTCTCCTGTAGGCGGCGATCAGGTCGGCATGGGCGGCGCGGGCGTTCAAGCTTCACCTTCCACACGATTGCGCCCATGGGCCTTGCTGCGGTACAGGGCGGCATCGGCACGGGCCATGATGGCGGACACCGTGTCGCCATTGCGAAAGCTGGCCACGCCAAAGCTTGATGTCTTGGTGCCCACCACCGCAAAGGCTTGGCTTGCAATCAAAGCACGCAGCTTTTCTGCGGTGGCCATGGCACCGTCAAAATTCGTGTCCGGGCAGATGACCAAAAACTCTTCTCCGCCCCAGCGCCCCACGACATCGATTTCGCGTGTGCCTTCGCCCAGCCGGCGCGCCACTTCGACCAAGACCGCGTCGCCTACGGCATGGCCGTGGGTGTCATTGACCGACTTGAAATGGTCAATGTCCAGCAGTACCAACGAGAAACAGGATGTGTAACGTTGGCTGCGGTGCAGCTCATCCGCCAGCACATGGTCCAGGCGCAAGCGGTTGAACAAGCCGGTCAGCCGGTCTGTAACGCTCAGGCGTTCCAGCTCCTTGTTCTTGTCGCGCAGCTCGCTGGTGCGTTCGTCATTGGCCAGGGCAATGGCACCGTAAGAACACAGCGTGCGAAAGATGGCGACTTCGCGTTCGGCATACGCATGGGATTGCACCGACTGGATGGTCATGACGCCCAGCAGCCGGTCATCCACCAGCAAGGGGGCAAACATCAGACTCAGTGTGGCCAGCGTGCCGGTTCTGGCACTGCTTTGGCCCGGTGCGATGTCGGTGATGACCTCTTCACGCGTGCGGGCACACCGTGCGGCCAGGCTCTGCGGATCGTCCAGCGCCAGGGTGTACGACGGCACGGGCTGGTCCGCCTCCACCCCGAACACCATTTTCAAAGTCTGTCCATCGGCCTCCAGCCGGTAGATCCAGAAGGTGGTGGCATCCAGCAGGGCATGCACGTGCCTGTCCAGTGCGGTGAAGATCGCATTGGCGTCCAGGTTGCGGGTGATGTCACGGCCCACCGCACCGAGTTCTTCCAGTGTGGTGTTGGCACGCTCCAGTGCGTTGGCACGCTCGGCGTGGGCCATGGCCAGCTGGCGCTGGTGTTCACTCTCGGCACGGGCGTTCTCGGTTTCATAGTTCACCTGCAGGGCGCTGGCGCGGTTGCTGGCCTCCGCGCTGTGGATCTTCTCGCGGGCCTGGTTGGCTTGCAGGGCCAGCGCGTAGGCCTTGCCGGTGTCACCCATCCTGGCGTATTCACGCGCCAACGCCTCCAGCATGTCGCCCGGCGGCGTGTAGTTCTGGATGCTGGCCGCGGCAGCCATGGCCAGCTCCAGATAGTGCAAAGGCGCACTGGCGGCGTGCATACCCGGTGGCGGTGGAATCACGTGGCGCGCGTGGATGTCGGCCAAGGCCCGCAAGGCATCCATCCGGCGGTAGGTGTTGGCTCCGGCGCCATCCAGCGCGGCCTGCGCAGCTTGTAACGCGGGTTCGGGCTGGCCCAGCTCGATCAATGCCTTGGCCTGCCCATACAGGGCGTCCGACAGCAGGTCGGCAGCGCCCAGCGCAACGGCCCGCTCCTGCAGCAGTTGAAAGCTGGCAAGCGCAGGGGCAAAGTGCTTCCCCGCCAGTTCCGTCTCGGCCTGGTAGAGCAGTGCAACGGCGTAGCTGCGCGAGCCCGAGACATGCGCCATAAAGACCTGGGCCTCGCGCAGCATTTCGGCAGCGGCATCAAAGCGCTGCAGCATGCGCAGCGTGCCGCCGGTCTGCAGCAACGCATTGCCCATGGGGCCTGGCCAGCCGCAAGGGCGCGCCAGTGCCAGGCCACGGCGCATCCACTCCAGCGCGTCGTGGTGGTCGTTGAGGTTGTTGAAGGCGGCGCCGATGTTCAGTGCGGTGACGATGGCGCGTCGTATCTGACCGCTGGCCAGCCCCAAGGCGTAGGCCTTGCTCCAGTGGCGGATGGCACGCACATAGTCGCTGCTTTGCATGGCGACGATGCCCCAAAAATCCTCCAGCGCACAGGCCGCTGCGGGGTGCATGGGGCTTGGTAGCTGGGCAAACTGCGCACCCCATGTCTCTTTGACGGCGGCTACATCGCGAAAGGCGGCGTTGAAGGCCAGAGCCGCCTGCGCCACGGTGACCCGCACCGCATCGACGTCCAACGCGGCGGCAGCCGACGCCTGAAGCTTGGCATCTCGCAGCGCCGTATCGCCCAGGTCCCGCGCAAGCGCAGCCAACAGCAAATTGGCATCGGCGCAACCCAGGCGGGCATCGGTCGCACCAACAGGCACACCATCGGGCGCATCTGCCAGGGCAGCGAAACCTTGCAGCGCACGCTCGGCGAGGGCCACGCCCGCTGCCACGTCACCCACCAGCCATTGCGTCTCGCCCCGAATCAGTTGCAGGCGGGCGGTAAGCAAGGCATGACCTCCAGCGGGCAAGCCACCGCCGGCCAAAGCAAGTTCTGCTTCACTGGCCAACGCCGATGACCGCGTGGTGTCGCGCTGGCGAATTTGCCAGGCCACGGCAACCAGCGCAGACACACGCTGCGCACCCGTGGCGGCTTTCAACTCTGCTTCCAGCAATTCAAGGGCGTGTTCGGCGGCAAAGAGCTCTAGCATGGCGCAATATGGGATGACCGGAGTGGGCGGTCTGCGCATCATATGCGGTAGCCTGCGGCGCCCCACAGACCGCTGCTCCTGGATGAAAAGGGCTTGGCGGCAAAATCCTTATGGCAAATTGGCCTGCAGCCGCCGCCAATATTGATATATGCGCTATTAATTAAATAGCAACCGCTCTGGCCAGGCGGTCAGCACTTCAAAGCCGTCCGGCGTGACGGCCACCATGTGTTCCCACTGGGCGGACAACGACCTGTCCTTGGTGACAACGGTCCAGCCGTCGGCCAGTTGCCGGGTGTCGCGCCGGCCTGCGTTGAGCATCGGCTCAATAGTAAACACCATGCCCGGCTCCAGCACGAGCCCTTGCCCGCGCTGCCCATAGTGCAGCACCTGTGGCTCGTCGTGGTAAATCTGTCCAATGCCGTGACCGCAATATTCGCGCACCACGCTGAAGTGCTCCCGGTGGGCTACCGATTGGATGGCGTGGCCAACATCGCCCAGCGTTGCGCCAGGCTTGACCTGCTGGATGCCGGCCATCAGGGCTTCGTAGGTCGTCTCCACCAGACGCCTGGCCAGTACGCTGGGCGTCCCAACAAAAAACATGCGGCTGGTATCGCCGAACCAGCCATCCTTAAGCACCGCAACATCGATGTTGATGATGTCGCCCTTCTTCAGGATCCTGGTCGAAGAGGGAATGCCGTGGCACACCACCTGGTTGACAGAGGTGAGGATGGTATGGCGATAGCCCTGGTACCCCACATTGGCGGGAATGGCCCCTTGCACCTGCACGATGTAGTCGTTGCAGATCTGGTCTAGCCGCTCGGTGCTGACCCCCGGCACCACGTGGGGCTCGACCATGGCCAGCACGTCTGCGGCCAGTTGCGCAGCCCGCCGCGCCATGGCCAGCTCTTCGGTGGACCTGATAGGAACGTCGTGCGCCATCAGTGTTTGCCGGCCACGCCTGGCAGCGGTTTGCCAAACTGGGCCGTAACGGCCCCGGCAATGTCCAGCCCCCCTGCGAGTTCGGCCCGTATCAGCAGTTGGGAGATTTCCCGGTGGTTCAACTCCGGGTAGGTCTCCGTCAGCATGCCGACCCGCATCCAGTGCTCGGCCTGCGCATTGATAGACCGGCTGAGAGCGCTGCCCGCCACGCGCAGGTTCTCGTGCATTTGGTCTGAAATTTTTACGATACCCATCGCCAACCTTTGTATATGAAACGTATACGTATTATATACACTTCATATATCAGGCAATACCAACCCGTTGACCCGCAGCCGCGGACGGCGGTATCGGCTTGCTACTGCCAAAGCCCTTGCAAGGCGCAAGGCTTAATATATGCAACTAATAATGTTGCATGAAACAAAACAGCCAGCTTTCAGACGTTTTGCATGTGCTGCTGCACATGGCCGAGGGCGACGGCCCCGCCACCTCCGAAATGCTGGCCGCGGCCATGCAGACCAATCCCGTCGTGCTGCGCCGCCTGATGGGCGGGCTGCGCGATGCCGGGTTTGTGGTCTCGGCCAAGGGCCATGGCGGTGGCTGGCTGCTGTCCTGCGCGCTGGACCGCATCACGCTGGGTGATGTGTACCAGGCGCTGGGGGCGCCACCACTGGTGTCGCTGGGTTTTCGCGAAGACCGGCCGACCTGCCTGGTGGCGCAGGCCGTCAACGCTTCCCTGGCCGGGGCGGCGCAAGAGGCCGAGGCGCTGCTCCTCAAACGCTTCGGCGCCGTCACGCTGGCTACGCTCTCAAACGACTTTCACCGCCGCATGACCCACCACAAAACCGCGGGCCACGCGGGCCACCACCATCTGAAGGAACACACCCATGAAGAACATTGACTTCGCCATCGTCGGCGGCAGTTATGCCGGTCTGTCCGCCGCCCTGCAACTGGCGCGCGCCCGCCGCAACGTGTTGGTGGTGGACGCCGGGCAGCGGCGCAACCGCTGTGTGGACGAAGCCGGCGAGACATCCCATGGATTCCTGACCCAGGACGGCCGCGCACCGGCAGAGATTGCCGCCGATGCCAAACAGCAGCTACTGGCCTACCCCAGCGTCCAGTGGATGGACGGCACCGCAGCCGATGCCCGCGTGGCAGCAGATGGGCGCCTGGAGTTTCGCGTCGGCACCGATACCGTCAGTGCGGGGCGACTCATACTCGCCACCGGCGTGCGTGACGAATTGCCGCCCGTGCCCGGCCTGGCCGAGCGCTGGGGCCGTAGCGTCTTCCACTGCCCCTACTGCCACGGATATGAGATGAACGCGGGCCGCATCGGCATCATCGCGGCCTCACCGTTGGCGCAGCACCATGCACTCATGTTGCCGGACTGGGGCAGCCCTACCCTGTTCCTCAACGGTGCGTACACACCCAACGCGGAAGAGTTGGCCGCCATCACCCGCCGGGGCACGCAGGTCGAAGCCGCGTTGATCGAACGCATCGATGGAATCGCCGATGTGGTGCTGAAGGATGGCCGGACCTTAGCCATGAACGGGCTGTTCACCCAGCCGCGCACGCTGCTCAACAGCCCCCTGGCCGAGGAATTCGGCTGCGCCCTGGAAGACGGCCCCATGGGCAGGTTCATCCAGGTCGATGAATTCAAGGCGACCAGCGTGGCCAACGTGTTTGCCTGTGGCGACGCAGCACGCGCCGCTGGCAATGTGACACTGGCGGTGGCAGACGGTGCCATGGCTGCCTTTGGGGCGCACCGGTCAAGCATGTTTTGACAGCGCCGCCGTCACAGATCCCATTCTGACAATTGCTGATTAGCAGCAATCAAACGCGCAACCAGCATCTTGATGAACGCTTTGTCAAAGCAGGACTGCAGTTCCACCGAGGCCTGCTTGACCGAGATACTCTTGAGCTTGAGTACGGAAATACCCGTCTCTGCGGTGACGGTTGCGGACCGCACGTTTTCGCCGGGTTGTAGGTAGGCCATTTCTCCGATACTCACGCCCGCTTTCAACCGGGTCAATGCCAGGTCTTTTTTGGTGACCTTTACCGTACCCTCCAGCAACAGGTAGAACGATCGCCCCACGGAATCCTCTTTCATCAGCACCGCACCGCGTTCATGGGAGCGAATGCGGCCCAGCCGCAGCGTCTCCCAGATGGCGACATCGCTGAAGTCGCGAAAGAAGTCCAACTGGCGTAATTTCTGGAACTGCTCCAGCTCGGTCAACTGGCTGGTCAGCTTGACAACGCTGTTGTTGGCGCCAAAGATGGCATTGGCAAATGCCCCCCAATCGGCAAACCGGTCTGCGGGTTTCTTGGCGATGGCTGTGCGAACCAGGTCGCTCAGCGCCTTGGGCAGCTCTGGTCGCAGCACCCGGATGGATGGGGGATCTTCCGCCCCGATCTTGTAAATGGTTGCGTAGTCGCTCTCCCCCTGAAAGGGCTTCTGCCCCGTCAGCAACTCATAGAGCACCACCCCGAGCGAAAACATGTCGGATTGCGCGGTGAGCTTCTCATCGCGGATCTGCTCGGGCGACATATAGGCGGGTGAGCCCATGAGCCCTGCGACCTGGGTTACATCGCTGTTCTGGGACAAGGCCGCACCAAAGTCGGTCAGTTTTACGTCGCCATCATTGCGCAACAGGATATTTGCCGGTTTGATGTCGCGGTGCACCAGTCCGTGCACCTGCGCGTATTCCAGCGCGTTGCAGCATTTGAACGCGATATCCAGCACCTCGGGCACGGGCAACAGGGTATTGGGCTGGGTGTGCTGTTCCAGCGAATGCCCCTGCACATACTCCAGCACCAGATAGGGCGGGTTGGCCCGTTCGTCCACATCAATCAGCGAAACGATATGCGGGTGGTTGATCTGCCCCACCAGCACGGCCTCGTTGTGCAGCAGACGGCGGTACTTGACGGCCTGTGCCTGGTCCAGCAACAGGTGCGGGTGGATCTGCTTGATGGCGACCCAGTTGTCCCGAAACGTGTCACGGGCGAGGTACACCACTCCGCTGGCACCGCGCCCGAGCTCTCGCTCAACCTGGTATTTCCCGATATCCATTGGAGTTGAAGACATGTGCTGTTCACTTGGACTGGCTACGGATATTTCACCACATTGCATCGGAGCAGCCGCGGGCCAGGCGCAGAATTGGCCGGTTTGGCACACAGAAACCATGCACGGCTTTGTAAAAGAGTGTTCAAACCACCGATAACGCAATCGCTTGCGCCCAGAATGATTAACAACCATGCAGCACGCCTTCTCACCTTATTTTTTCGCGGTACTGTCGTTTCTGTTCGCACTGCTTGCCCTGTATTTTGGCCTGCGGCTGCGGCGGATCACGGCCAGAAACGCAAGGCTGAAGAAGTACCTGTTCAAATTGAAGGATGCCGAGCGCGCCCTCAGAAAAAGCGCATTTCTGGACCCCTTGACCGGCTTGGCCAACCGGCTCCTGTTGATGGACCGTTTCGAGGTGGCCATGCGCCACGCCCGGCGCAGCCGCAAGAAGTTTGCGGTGCTGATGCTCGACCTGAACAAATTCAAGGCCATCAACGACACCTACGGCCACGCGGCGGGCGACAAGGTCCTCGTCACCGTGGCCCAGCGCCTGGTATCGATCGTCCGCGAATCCGATACGGTGGCGCGCCTGGGTGGAGATGAGTTCGTTTTGATCGTGGAGTCGATCAACGAGCGCGCACAACTGGAGGCACTGGGCCACAAGCTGGTGGACGTGGTGTCAAAGAACCTGGTTCTGGCATCTGGCGAAACCGTCTCCGTGGGCGCAAGTGTGGGTTTTGCCTGGTACCCCAGAGATGGGGACAACCTGAACGACGTTCTGGAAGTGGCGGACCAGGCCATGTACACCTGCAAAACTTCGGGGTTGATGCCGTTCGCGTAGTCAGCCGCCAAGTCCGGCTGCAGCCCTGCGCACGACCTCGTCAGTCGGCATGTTATTGGCACACCAACCGGCTATCTGCCGCGCAGACTGACCCAGCCCATGGGCCTGGGGCCCCGCCCCCTTACCGGTCAACACGTTCACCGGCACGCCAGCAGCGGTCAACTTGTCCGCCAATACGGTTTGTGATGCCCACACCGCATTTTTGTCGTTGGGGTCGCCCAGCACAAACACCCGCAGCGAGGGATGCTTGTTGCGCTTGTCCAGATGTTCGTGTGGCTCGTAGGAATCGTCATAACCGGTTGCGTCCCTGGTCCACTTCAGGGTTTGCCATCGGATGCGCGGCGATGAATTGGCTGACGCCGGCACAGCACAGACCACGTCCGACCGAAGCGTGATCAACGATGCGGTGACGTGCCCTCCGCCACTCTGCCCCACCAGGACAAACTCCTTGATCTGCAGCCGCTTCTTCAACACATCGAGTCCGGCGGAAATCAATCTGGATTCGGCAGGCCGTCGGCGCTGCATGTGGTCACCGGAGGAACCCAGAACGCCTGGTCTTGCGAAGAAAATATACGGAACCCCCAGCTGTTTGGACCAGGTGAGTGCTTCGCTCTCCAGTCGCCCGATCGTCTGTCCACGGCACAAATCCCCAAGGCCTTTGGAATACTGCCAGCAGTCACCTTCAAAGTACACGACTGCACGATCAGACGCAACGCCAGAGAAGCCCGCTGCCCAGTAACGCAGGCAGGCCTGGCCCGCGTCTGCGGTCTGCGCCCACACCGCGTTCTGGACCTGGTCACACTGCTCTTTTGTGGCGACCACGCCGTTGCGTACGTCGTCCTCTGCAAAACCCACGTCTGCCGCAAAGGGCACCGGTGGGCCGGTTTTTTTCGTAACCACAGGGTCAAAACTGGCGGCGCTACAGGCGGTCAGGAAGGCCGTGACTATGGCCGCCAAAAGGCCTGGCAGCATTCGCCAGCTGGGCCTGCCCATCGAATGTCGACTTTGCGTTCTGGTTCCGTCCAAAGTGTGCTCCCTGTGTTGTTACAGGGAATATACCGGACAAAGACTTGTCAATATCAATATCGGCCACAGCCCCCGTCCAAATTGACTACTATGCTTCTATATTGATAGCAAATTCCTTGCCTCCGTCACTTCCACAGCTTCCCGCACAAGCCGCGGTACACGAAGGGGAGCTGCGGGGTCTGCGGGTTACCGCTGTCTGCGCGCTCCAGCGAGACGGCCAACTCCACCGCCTGGGAGAAAATCTTCTCAGCGGGCGCTGGCAACGGCAACTGCACCCACTTGCCCGTTGGCATGGGACCCAGAGAGTGCGCCTTGCCTTCGGCGTCGATGCGCCATAGATACAGCTGCATGCCCTGCGGCACTGCCACCGGCGCCACCTGTTTGATGTCCACCGACATGGCATGGCGCAGGCTGGATACGATCAGGCCAGGTTTTCCGTCCGCAGTCGCCAGCACGCCCACGTAGCTGGCGGGCAATTGCGCCTGCTCACCGGACAGCTGTGTATTCCACAATGCCGGGGCCATCACCCCCACCAAAACACCCATGGCCAATGCTCCCGCCGGAATGGCCGAGAAGATGCGCCGCCACAGTGGCTCGGGTTTGGCACCCGTTTGAACCGCCGTGCGCTGCGCTACCGCTTTCCACAATGCACGGCTGGGCTCCACAGGCGGCAGCACCATCATCAAGGGGCCAAGCCGCTGCGTCCAGTCGTCGACGGCCAGACGCAGCAATGTCTTGTGCTGCAACATCGCCTCGAACCTCCGCCGGGCGCTGCCCTGCAGGGTGCCCAACACGTAGGCTGCAGCCAGGCGGTCTACGGTGGCGTGGTGTTGGTACCAGTTCATGTGCAGGCCTCCATGCACCCCTTCAGGCGCAGCAGGCTGCGGCGGGTCCAGGCTTTCACGGTGCCCAGAGGCTTGCGCATGCGCTGTGCGATCTGGATGTGTGACAAGCCTTCATAAAACGCAAACAGCACCGCCTGGCGCGGCTCTGGCTCCAGCCGCCCCAGGCAGGAGCCCAGGCGCGCGCCGTCTTCATGGGCCAGCAACTGCTCCATGGGGGATTGCTGGGCCTCATCTGCCACGTCGTGCTGGTGTTCGTCACCCTCTGCATCTACCCATTGCAGCGGCGTCTCGGGGCGCTTTTTGCGCAAATGGTCCAGGGCGGTATTGCGGGTCACCACACACAGCCAGGCCAGGGTACAAGTCTGCGCCGTTGCGCGCTGCGCGGCCTGGTTCCAGAGCTTTACAAACACGTCCTGCACCACATCCTCCGCCTGGGTGCGGTCTTGCAATACGCGCGATGCCACGGCCAACAGTCGGCCCGCCGTCTGGTCAAACAGGACCTTGAAGGCCTGGTGATCACGCAACGCAATGCGCGCCATCAAGTGTTCGACAGTGTCCGCAGCAGTCGCACTCATCTTTTCACCGCAACAGGTTTGGAGACCAGTTGCACCGGAAAACCGGACGCCTGCGAGAACATGTCGCGGATTTCCTCGAAGCGTGATGCACGGATGTCTTCAAAGTCACCCCAACGCAGCGGCGGTGGCAGGTCGCCATACACCTCGCGCGGGGCGTGCAAACACGCAATCTCTGCGGCAGGGTTCAATACAAACCGGCCCTGCCCCGGCAGTTGCACCGGACGCCCAGCTTCCACCCGCGGGTCTTTGCCAAAGCGGTTGGGGAAGATGCGCTGTATGCGCCGCGTGACCGGATCCTGGGAGTAGCAATACATGTAGCCTGGCGCATGCACCTGCACCGACAGGTTCAGTGCGCCCACACCCTTGCCAGCCAGCGGCTGTTGGTTGATGGTGAGCGCCGGGGCACTGACCGCAGCGGGTGCTTCAACCACCGGGGTCGGCTCGGGCGTGGCCGGGTTCGCGGTGGCAGTTGTGTTGGCAGCCACGACTTTGCGTGGGGTTGCCGCCAGCGGGCCGCGGGGTACAGCGGTGGTGACGAACAGCTTGAAGAAGGCCAGGTCAACCGGCCCTGCTTCTGGCAGGTTCAGCGCTTTGCGGTAGGCCTTCAGTGCCGAAAAATAGGCTGCATCGGTGTTGCCATCAATTGCGCCATCGTAGTAGCGCTTTTCACGCATGCTTTCCTTCAGGAACTGCACCCGTTCGGTGTCGTCCATGCTCAGAAACCAGTCGTCCATCTCGCGCTGGATTTCCTTGTCACCATCCGGCACGCCCAGGCATTGCCAATACGGAGCGCGGATCAGCTTGCCGACCAGCTCCAGCGTGGCCAGTTCCACCATGTTGCGTGCGGCCTGGGCCGGGCCGTCCGACCGCGCAGTGTTGAATGAAAAGACCAGTCCGATGCCCGGGTTCTCCAGCTTGGCCTGACCGTCTGCGGCGCTGGCGTCGCGTATCGCCAATATGGTCGTATTCTTGGACGAGACGCCTGGGATCAGCGTGAGTGAACTGGTGTCAACCACAGCGGCATCCAGTCCTATGGATGAAAACTTGGTCTCCAGGCCCGCGCGTACGCCAAACAGCGATTCCACCAGACTGATGCCCACCGAGCCCCCGGTCTTGCTGATGGCGTCATCAAACTGGCTGATGGTGCCGCGGATGTTGTATTGCGGAATGACACCAAACGCATTGGTCCTTTGCGCCTGCTGCAGCAACTGCGACAGGTTCTGCTGGTCGCTGCCAAACACTGACAAACGCACACCCCGTGAACGGCGCGTCATGTCCGACATGGCAGACGTCATCATGTCGCGCGCCGACACCGGCACGCGTTGTGTTGCGTCGCGAAACTCCTCCATCATGACTGTCACATCCCGCGTGCCGCGGGCAAACATCATGTCGTCCATGCACCGCAGGGCCGGCGTGAAGTTGGTGATGTTGCGCTGTGTGCGGTCCGTCGGGTTGCTGTTGGTGCGCACCTCTTGCAATGCGCCTTGTGTGGCACACCCGGTGAGCGCCAATACGATGGCAACAGGAAGCAGGCGCGCCAGGTCAACGCGGCGCGAAAGGCCAAATTCTGTGTGTGTCATGGTGGTGGTAGTGGCAAGGTGTTGGGAAAGCGGGCGAACCCAAAGACTGGGCTCGCCCTCTGACGGCTGTTGCACATCACCGACCGGCGGTGTGCGCGGTCGCTTTTAGCGACTGCTGGTGGGAAAACCAAAGTGGCGGAACCTGTCCGGACCGTTATTCACATCCAAAATCCAGCGACCCTTCTGCGCCTGGTATTGAACGTTGGTCATACCCTTGGGCTTGGTCTCACCCACCCCGTTGATACCGATGCATTTGTCCCGGTTTTGTCCGTTGTCGTCCACGCGCAGGGTCCAGAAGGCGTCGCAGTCTGCGGCGGTCGTAGTGTTGTCCTCACAGCGAATGCCCCGGCCCGAATTCACACTGCTGCCGACATGGTAGGTACCGGTGCAAGTGACACCCTTGGATTCGTTGTCCAGCGGGTTGAACACAGCGCCCTGGGGGAACTCGTATTTGACGATCGTGCGCACAAAAATGTCGCGCCCACCGGGTGTGTCTTCGCGGGTCCAGCCGTTGGGCGGATCGTTCGGCAACAACACCGGCTTGGGCGCGCCTGCATTGGCGCTGCTGGTCGGGTCGGTACACATGTCCGGACCTGCCCGCACCACCTGTTGCAGACCATTGACACCGTTGGCCAGGTTCAGGCAGTTGGACAGGCGGGTAACCCGCTCTTCTGAATGGCATTTCAAGTTGGTGTTGTCCGGACTCTTGGCGGCGGTCGTTCCGGCGCGGCAGGTTACGCCGTTTTCTTCAGCTGCCATGGCGGGTGTGGCCAGGGACAGGGCAACGCCTGCAGCGGCGGCGATACGGATAAATGTGAGGTTTTTCATGATGGATTCCTGTAAGTTTGAAGTGAATAAATGGAAGCTTTGACTGATCAATGGTGGTTGGTGGACGCGGGCCAGGTGGCGCTGCGTCTCAGTGGTCACAGGACTTATGGGCAATGTCCGTCGCATGGCCCACGGATACCGTGAACCAGAAGGCGTAACACACACCGCGCCGCACACCGCCCCACTTCGCATGCGCCGGCTGCGCCATGGCAAGGGCGGTAACCACGGTTTCTGCCAGCGAGACCTTGGCTTGCGGGCGGCTTTCGTCCAGCACTTCGCGGACAAACTCGGCGACCACACGGTCCGACTGCTGCATGGCCTTGGCTGGCCCGCCCATCGCATCGATGTCGGCTTTGATTTTTCCGGCAACGCCAGCTTTTTCGGCGCGCTCCCACAGCAGCTTGTCCATCTGCTGGTCGGTCTTTCCGCGTGACAGCGTTGCGTATTCGGACTTCGCAGCCGACAAGGCCGCCTGGGACTGGTTGCTGAAGTCCTCGCGCAGACGTTTGATATCGGCTTCCTTCATGCCTTTGAATTCCTTGTCTTTGGCCTTTGAGAGTGCGTCAAACTTTTGCAGTGCCGGTTCAAATGCCGGGCCCGCATGGGCAGCGCCCAGGCCCAGAAGCAGCGCCGTGGCCACAAGGGTGTAAGTGAATTTCATGGGGTTTCTCCAAAAAGGATTCGGCGGGTGTTTGTTAGTACTTCGCAGCACCGGCAGGCACCACGTGCCACGTGCCACCACTGCCGTCACCATTGCGTTCGCCGGGTTTTGCGTCGCCGGCAAAGTAGTACAGCGGCTTGCCTTTGACGGTCCATTGCTGTTGGCCACCCTCGGCGTCAATCAGGCCGAAGTCGCCTTGGGCCTTGGCACCGGGCTTGGCTACAAACAGGGGCCACGCGGTGAGACAGCCGCCGCTGCAATTGCTTTTGCCGGCGGTGTCTTTGTCAAACGTGTAGACGGTGCGCCCCGCAGCGTCTGCCAGCAGGCCATCACGCGCCACAGGCTGCGCCTGTGCACCTGTCGCCAGAACGGCCAGCAGCGCGACCATGGCCAGAGATAGTTTCTTTGTCTTCATCAGATCCTCCAATAGTTGACTAACCGGGTTAGGGCACACCATCGCGCCCTGCCTTTAGAACGAGACCAAAATCCGTTTGGATGCATGTGCATGAAACAAAAATTTCCACCCACTTGCCAGATACCTTGCACACCCATTGCAAACGTGAGTCGATACTAAAAACGCACCGTCTCTGGACCGTCTCTTGACCATCTCTGGCGGCGCCGTGCCAGGCCCGCGGTCTGGCAAACTGCGCCTCTATGCTGTATCTACTTGATGTACCAAAGTGGCAACGGGCGGATGGACCGGACCACCGCATCCCCGCCAGCCTGCCGGCCTGCTTGCTGGTCTACCTGGCCTGCCAGGGCCGCTGGATGGAGCGCGAAGTGGTGGCCGAGGTTTTCTGGCCACAACGCCCGCGTGACGAGGCACGGCACAACCTGCGTGTCAACCTGCACCGGGTGCGCCAGCTGCTGGATGCCTTCGCACAGGGCGACGCGTTGCAGAGCGAACGCTCCCGCGTGTGCCTGCAACTGCCACTGGATCTGGATGCCTTGCGCACAGCCATCGACGCCGCCGATGGTGCAGCGCTGGTGCGTCTGCAACCGACGCGGTGGCTTGAAGGTTTTCAGGTCGCTGGCTTTGACGCCTTTTGGGATTGGGCACGGGCGTCGGGCACACAACTGCAATCACAGTGGCGCGCCGCGAGTGAACGTGCGATCAGTGTCCAGGGGCAGAAGCAACCCCCACCGGCCTGGCTGGTACCACTGCAAAGCCGCATGCTTGCGCGACAGGAAGCCGGTGACCTGGATGAGGGCGATGGGCTGGACGAACCGTTAACGACTACGGCGCCCCTGTTTGGCCGGCAGGCAACCCTGCAAACGCTGCGCCGGCCGGCCGTACGCGCCATCGTGCTGGTGGGTGAGGCGGGCATGGGCAAAAGCTCACTGTTGCAAGCGGCGCTGGCACAGGCCCCCATGCTCCGTGGACGTGAGGGGTTGCAACAAATTCCCTACCGCCCGGTGGCGGAGTATTTGTTGTCGCAGATGGCCAGCTTGCGCGCGGGTTTGCAGCGCGCAGGCAATGGCCTGGGTGCATACCGGCTGGACCTGGCCCGGCTGCTGCCCGACCTGGCGCCCGACGACCCGCTGCCCCCGCTGGACATGATGACGGCCAAATCCCGGTTATTGGAGGGCCTGGCACGTGTATTCGAATCCATGGGCGACTGGCTGCTGGTGGACGACCTGCAGTGGTGCGACAGCTCCACCCTGGAACTCTTGAGCCTGCTCACCCACCGCGGCGTGTTGCGCTGGCGTGCAGCGGCACGCGGCCATGAGCTGAGTGATGCGCAACGCCAGTGGGTGCAGCAGCTGGAGCAAACCGGCCACCTGACCCTGCTGCCGCTGGAGGGCCTGGGTCTGGACGCCGTGGCACAGTGCTGCCGCCAGCGCCGGCCGGAACAGGCCTGGCAGGAAGCAGACCTGAAACGCCTGCACACCGCGTGCACCGGCAACCCGTTTGTGCTCAATGAGCTGTTGCTGGCGCTGCCAGACGTTCAGGCAGAACAGGGTGACGCGCAAACCCTGAGCCTGCCACGCAGCGTGCGCGAATTGCTGCAGCGGCGCCTGCGTGCACTGCCGGCGACGGCGCGTGCGCTGGTGGAAGCCGCGTCTGTCGCCGTGCGCCCCCTGCCCCTCAATGTGCTGGCGCAGCTTGCGGACGGCGCGTCCGGCTGGTCAGACGCCACCCTGCTGGACGCAGTGCAGACCGCCCTGCGCGCCGAAATGCTGCGCGAGGAGCGCGACGGCCTGCAGTGCCGGCATGACCTGGTTCGCCACTCCGTGGAAGCCAGCCTGACCGTAACGGCCCGACAGGCCTTGCACCGGCGCGCTGCGCTGGCTCTGGGTGGGCGGCCCGAAGGCAATGCCGAACCACTGGCGGTGGCCGCGCACTGGAGCGCGGCCCAGGAGCCGCAGACCGCACTGGCCTGGATGCAGCGCGGTGCAGTGCAACTCAAGATGCGTGGCCGTTTTGACGAGGCACGCGCGCTGTGGACCCAGGTTGCCGAAGAATCCCTGGACGCAACCCAGGGCTTGCAGGCCCGTCTGGCCCTTGCCGAATGCGAACTGCTGACCGACCTGGCGCGCGGGCGCACCGCCCTGCTGGAGGTGCTGGCCCAGGTGTCGGCCGTGGCGGAGCCCGCGCAGCGTGACCAGATCGAAGGGCAAACCCTGTCCGGCCTGGTGGACAACGCCGTGTTCTCTGGCGACCTTGCCAGCGCACGCAGCGCGGCGGAGCGTCTGCGCCCCTTGCTGCCCCGGTTGCGCGTGGACGACCGCGTGCATGCCTGCGAGGTGCTGATAGAACTTGCCATGCGCGAGCCGGATATCGCTGCGGCATGGGCCCTGTTGGAGCAGTTGCAGCGCCTGGCACCGGCGCGCCCGTCCACGCTGAGTTTTGCGGCGCAGATCCACTGGTTTTCTGGTGACGCGCGTGCAGCCTGTGGTGCGTTCGAGGCACTACTCAGTGCCCACCCGGATTACTGCGGTGGACTGACCATTGAACTCGATCTGTCAGCCGCACTGCATGCGCTCGGCCAACTGCAACGGGCCGAACTCATGGCACGGCGCAGCCTGGCCAGCTGGGCCGGCGTAGTGCACGCGGAAGCGCTGACATGGCTGGTTCTAGGATCCATATTGACCAGTGCCGGGCGCAGCGACGCTGCATTGGCAGCATTGGACAGCGGACTACGGATGGGCCGCGCTCAGTCCTCCACGCTCTTTGTAGTAGAGGCACTTCTGCGCCGCGCACGCTTGCACGCCCAATGTGGCCACTGGACACAAGCGGTGGACGATCTGGATTCCGCTGAGCCGCTTCTTCCGGGCTGCGCCAACCCGTTGCGAATGTCGCACTACGCATGGCTGCGCGTGCGCTGCCAAATTGCACTCAACCTGCCTGTGGATCGTGGTTTCCTGAAGCAACTCACTCTTTTAGCCCAAAGCAACAAACACCCTCAGCTGCACCTGCTGCTGGCCGACACCGAAGCTGAAGTAGCTTTGTATGACGGTGATGGGCAATCCGCCGAGCGTTCGGCCCAGCGCCAGGCCAGCATCGCCTGTGACGCAGGCATGCTGGAGCCATTTGCGCACGCCCTGCTACGGCAAGCGCAGGCCTGCACAGACCCGGCCCAAGCCCAGGCACTGCTGCACCAGTCACTGGACGTTGCCAGCACGCAAGGTTTTGCGTACCTGGCGACATGTGTAAGCGCCGCCCTGCAATTGATAGCGCGTTAGAGGCGATAAACTGGCGCACCATGCACACCCACCTACTCGAAGTCATCCCCAAGTCCCGTGCGTTTCGCATCGAGGTTTGCGAATCCCTTTCGCGTTCACCGCTGTTCAAGGACTGGTCCTGGGAAGAGCTCGACACGCTCAGTTCCCACATGGCAGGTTACCGCGCCAAGGCGGGCGACCTTCTGTTCGAAGAAGGTGACGAAGGCGACGCCATGGGCTTGCTGCTGTCGGGGCAGATCGAGGTGCGCAAGCAGGACGCCGCAGGGGTTGCCCAGTTTGTGACCCATATCGTGGCCGGGCGCACCTTTGGTGAAATGGCTGCCATTGACGGCGAAAAACGGTCCGCCACCTGCACTGCGACCGCAGACTGTGTGCTGGCCCTGTTGCCCAAGGCGCAATTCGAACGCATTTTGATGGTCAACGAAGCCCTGGGCATCAAGCTGCTGCTGCGGGTCACCCGGCTGCTGAGCCAGCGGCTGCGCCTGGTCAACGGCGCGTTGGTCGACTTCCTGAGCAAGGATGCGACCTGAGACGCTGCCCGCTGCGACAAGCCTTGGCGTGCCGTGCGCAACGGTCATTACTATCTATTTTGTAGCGCTACATTCAGTATCGGCGGGGGCTAGGGCCTGATTTCGACCACACAAAAACTGGCGGCGTAGTCTGTTTCGTCGGTCACGCTGACATGCACGCTCAGGTTTCTGGCCTCAAACCACGCCTTCAGTCCCCCGTGCAACACGACGGTGGGCGCGCCGCTGGGCAGTTTGGCGATTTCGCACAGGCGCCAGGTCATGGGCATGCGCATCCCCAATCCAATGGCTTTGCTGAACGCTTCCTTGGCCGAGAACCGGGTGGCCAGGTACCGCACGCCGCGCTCCGGCCAACGGGCGCTGCGGGCTTTCCAGGTGGCGAATTCACCTTCGCTGAGGATCTTCAAGGCAAAGCGGTCGCCATGTTTGTCCAGGCTCGCCTGGATGCGGCGCACGTCACAGATATCGGTGCCGATGCCGTAAATCATTGGGCCAGACACTCCAGATAGGCCTTCACGGTGGCGGCATAGCCCAGTTCCAGCGCATCGGCAATCAGCGCGTGGCCAATGGACACTTCGTCCAGCCCCGGCACGGCACGGGCGAAGGCGGCCAGGTTGTCGCGGTTCAGGTCGTGGCCGGCGTTGACGCCCAGGCCCACATCCAGTGCGGCCTGGGCCGCGTCTGCGAAGCGCTGCAGTTGCACGTCCTGCCCGGGAGTGCCCCAGGCAGCGGCATAAGGCTCGGTGTAGAGCTCAATGCGGTCGGCACCTACCGCCTTCACCGCGGGCATCGCGGCCACATCGGCATCCATGAACAGGCTGACACGCAGGCCCAGCGCGTGGGCTTGGTCAACCAGCGGTTTGAGGCGTGCGGCATCCTGCGGGAAGCTCCAGCCATGGTCACTGGTGAACTGGCCTTCGGAGTCCGGTACAAAGGTGACCTGGTGCACCGGCAGCTTGCGCGCCACCAGATCAGCCACACACTCCATCAGGTTGTGGAAGGGGTTGCCCTCGACGTTGTACTCGCGGTTCGGCCAGTCCTGCATCAGCGTGGCCAGCTCCACGACGTCGTCAGCGCGGATATGGCGCGCATCCGGCCGAGGGTGCACCGTGATGCCTGCTGCGCCCGCCTGCAGGCACAGCGTAGCGGCCTTGGTCACGCTGGGAATGCCCAGGTGGCGGGTGTTGCGCAGGTGGGCGACCTTGTTGAGGTTGACGGAGAGGTTGGTGCGGGGTGTGGGGGCCATATTTCTATCTATAGAGATTGGATGTCCACCATCATCTGGCGGGTGCGCAGGGTTTTGACACCGCAATGGTAGTGCAGCAGGGCCCGCAACTGGGGCTTGAGTTCGGTGGTGACTTCGGAGCAGGCTCGCAGTGTGGTGGTGAACGGCGCGTTGTCTGCCAGCGCGGCCTGCAAGCCCGCCCACTGCGCACCGCTAAGGCTGGCGCGGTCGTCGGCATGGGCCTGGCGCAAACCGCCTTCGGGGACCAGGCAGTAGCGCGTTTCCACATCCAGCGCGCCCAGTGTCATGGTCTGGGCATTCAACGCGGGCAACAGGCCGATTTCGCGCAGCAGCAGCAGCTCGTAGGTGCGCAGCGCAGCCTGCAGGGCCTCACCGTGCTCGCTGGCCAACACACGGACCACGTTGGCATACACATCGAACAGCCCGGGATGCGGGTCGTCGCGCGCCAGCAGCGTCAACAGCAGTTCATTCAGGTAGTAGCCCGACAGCAGCGCGTCCCCGGTGGGCATGACGTGGCCGCCCTGCCATTCAGCACTCTTGAGCGTGCGAATTTCGGCATCGCCGCCATAGGCCACGTGCAGCATCTGCAGAGGTAACAACACGGGACGGAAGCTGGAACTGGGCCGCTTGGCCCCTTTGGCCACCAGTGCGATGCGGCCATAGTGCCGTGTAAAGACTTCCAGAATCAGACTGGACTCGCTCCAGTCGTAGCGGTGCAGCACATACGCGGGTTCGTCGGCAATGCGCTTGGTAGCCACGCGAAAGAGAGTTACTCGTATCCGAAGGAGCGGACGCGGGCTTCATCGTCCGCCCAGCCAGAGCGCACCTTGACCCACAACTCGATGAAAACCTTGGCGTCGGCCAGCTTTTCCAGCTCCACACGGGTCTCCATGCCGATGCGCTTGATACGTTCACCCTTGTCACCGATCACCATGGCCTTGTGGGTGTCGCGCTCGACCACGATGGTTGCGGCGATGCGCAACAGGCGCTTTTGGCCTTTGCGCTGGGGTGGCTCTTCGTCGAACTTGTCGATGACGACTGTAGACGTGTACGGCAACTCGTCACCCGTCAGGCGGAACAGCTTCTCGCGCACCAGCTCGCTGGCCAGGAATTTCTCGCTGCGGTCGGTCAATTCGTCTTCGGCATACCACCAGGCCTGCTCGGGCAGGAACTTTTCGCAGATGCCGAGCAAACGGTCCACGTCTTTGGCGTTTTTGGCCGACATGGGCACAAACTCGGCAAACTTGTGTTTGTCCTGCATGGTCTGCAACCATGGCGCGATGTCGCCTCGGCGGTGGATGTTGTCCAGCTTGTTGGCGATCAGCAGGGTCGGAATGTCCTTACCCAGCAAGGCCAACACACGCGCGTCGGCCGGGGTGAAGCTACCCGCCTCCACCACAAACAAGATCAGGTCCACATCGGCCACGGCGCCCTGCACGGTCTTGTTCAGCGACTTGTTCAGCGCGTTGGCATGCAGGGTCTGAAAGCCGGGGGTGTCTACAAACACAAACTGCGTGGCGCCACGGGTGTGCATGCCGGTGATGCGGTGGCGCGTGGTTTGCGCCTTGCGCGAGGTGATGCTGATCTTTTGCCCCACCAGGGCGTTCAGCAGTGTGGACTTGCCCACATTGGGCTTGCCAACAATGGCCACCAGGCCGCAGCGCTGGTCACCCTCGGCCGCCGCGCCCGGCTGGGCCAGCTTGGGTGTGCTTTTGAGCAGACCCTCAAGCATGTTGTCCAGATCGGGTTGTACGCCATTTGCATCGCCAGCCCCCGTCGAATCTGGTGGAGTAGCTATGGTTTTTGTAGTGGTAGTCTTTTTGGAGGTCATGGTTTGACTTTTGCCTTGATGGTGAGCAGCATCGCGGCAGCTGCAGCCTGTTCGCCGGATCGGCGGGAGCCGCCTATGCCCCGTTCGGTCAGACGCAGTTCGGGAATTTCACACTCCACGTCGAAGCTCTGTTTATGGGCAGCGCCAATCGTGGCGACCACTTTGTACAGCGGCAACTTCATTTTGCGACCCTGTAGCCACTCTTGCAACTCGGTTTTGGCATCCTTGCCAATGGCCTCCATGCCGGGGTTGATCTCCACGTCCTTGAAGAGTCGCTGTACCAGGGCTTGGGCTGCGGCAAAACCGCCGTCCAGGTAAACCGCACCAATGATGGCTTCGAGCGTATCGGCCAGAATGGATGGGCGTTTTTGCCCACCGGAACGCACTTCGCCCTCTCCCAGGCGCATGACGTCAGGCAGCCCCAGCCCCACGGCCAACTGGTGCAGGGTTTCCTGCTTGACCAGGTTGGCCCGCACGCGGGACAAATCACCCTCGGGCAAATTGCCCAGCCGGGTAAAAAGAAGATCGGAGACTGCCAGATTCAGCACCGAGTCGCCCAGGAATTCCAGACGTTCGTAGTGGTCGGCGGAGAAGCTGCGGTGCGTCAGTGCCTGGGTCAGCAGCGCAGCGTTGGAAAATTCGTGTTGCAGCTTGCGCTGCAACTCCAGCAGTCCAGATGCCACGTTATTTGGTGCTACCGGTGTATTTCAGCGTCAACCAGGCGGGGCCGGTCAAGTGAATTTCACGCTCATAGGCAAACTTGACAACAACCCTGTCGCCCTCTTTGGTGACTTCCAGGTCGGAACCACTGATGGCCTTGAAGTCATCGATGGCCTTGGCCTTGTCGAAAATAGTGCGCACTTCCACCACAGAACCACCTTCGGCAGCTTTTTTGGCAGCCTTGTTGATGGCCTGGTACTCCACAAACGTAGGAAACACCTGCGCAGCAATGACGCCCGTCACGGCCAGAACCGCACCCACAAAGACCAAACCAAAAAAAGTAATACCGCGTTGCCTGGACTTGCTTTGCACTCTCATGTCTACTTTCCTTTCAATCAAACGAACCAATACGTTTTGGACTGCTGAAATTCATCCAGACAAAGAAGGCTTTGCCGACGATATTCTTTTCCGGCACAAAACCCCAATAGCGGGAATCCAGCGAATTGTCGCGATTGTCACCCATCATGAAGTAATGTCCCTCCGGCACCTTGCAACGCACGCCTTCAACCGAGTACAGACAAGCGTCGCGGCCCGGGAAGTTGTCGGCGCCAGGCACAAACGCCGGGCGTTCATCGTCATTGAGCACCTTGTGCTTTTTGTCACCCAGCGTCTCTTCATATTGTTTGAAGTAACGCATGACGTCTTCGTCAAAAAAATCCGGAACGCCGGCTGTGACAACGGGCTGGCCATTCACCGTCAGGCGCTTGTTGGTGTATTGCACGGTATCACCCGGCAGACCAACGACCCGCTTGATGTAGTCCAGACTGGGCTTGGGCGGATAACGGAACACCATCACGTCACCGCGTTTGGGTGGGGTGCCTTCAGTAATCTTGGTATTGAGAACCGGCACGCGCAGGCCATAGGTGAACTTGTTCACCAGGATCAGGTCACCAACCAGCAGCGTGGGGATCATGGAGCCCGATGGAATCTTGAACGGCTCCACCAAAAATGAGCGCAGGAAGAACACGGCAATGATGACCGGGAACAATCCGGCGGTCCAGTCCAGCCACCAGGGCTGCATCAACAGGCGGTTCCTGGCTTCGGCAATATCACCATCGACCTGGCTGATGCCCATCTTGCCCAGGTCTTCGCGCCGTTTGGCGTCCGACGCTTCCAGCACGGCGGCGGCATTTTGCCGCTGGGGCAGGAAGTAGAACCGTTCGGCCAGCCAATAGGCGCCAGTAACCACGGAGGCCACAAACAACAGCAGTGCGAAGTTGCCATCTACATACCCAAAATACCAGGAACCGGCGTACAGGACAAACGCCCCCAACACGGCAGAGGTCAGGCCTTGCATCAGTCTTCCACCTGCAAAATAGCCAGGAATGCCTCTTGTGGCACTTCCACCGATCCGACTTGTTTCATACGTTTTTTGCCTGCTTTTTGTTTTTCGAGGAGCTTCTTCTTGCGTGAAATGTCACCGCCATAACACTTGGCGAGCACGTTCTTGCGAAGGGCCTTGATTGTCTCACGGGCAATAATGTTAGCCCCGATGGCGGCCTGGATGGCCACGTCATACATCTGGCGCGAGATGATCTCCCGCATCTTCGCCACCACGGCCCGGCCGCGGTACTGGCTCTGGGCACGGTGCAGCATGATGGATAACGCGTCCACCTTTTCGCCGTTGAGCAAAATGTCCACCTTGACGACATCGGCCGCGCGGTATTCCTTGAACTCGTAATCCATGGAGGCATAACCTCGGCTGACACTTTTGAGCTTGTCAAAGAAGTCCAGCACGATTTCGGCCAGCGGCATCTCATAGGTCAGCACGACCTGGCGGCCCTTGTAGGCCATATTCATCTGAACACCACGCTTCTGGTTGGCCAGGGTCATGACCACGCCCACGTATTCCTGCGGCATATAGAGGTGCATGGTGACGATGGGTTCGCGGATCTCGGCCATCTTGCCCACGTCCGGCATCTTGGAGGGGTTCTCCACCATGATGACTTCACCGTCGTTCTTCATGACCTGGTAGACCACGCTGGGTGCGGTCGTGATCAGGTCCTGGTCAAACTCGCGCTCCAGGCGTTCCTGCACAATTTCCATGTGCAGCAAACCCAGGAAACCGCAGCGGAAGCCAAAACCCAGCGCCTGGGAAACTTCGGGCTCGTAGTGCAGCGAGGCATCGTTGAGCTTGAGCTTCTCCAGCGCGTCGCGCAGCGAGTCGTATTCGCTGGCTTCGGTCGGGTACAGGCCGGCAAAAACCTGCGGCTGGATTTCCTTGAAACCGGGCAGCGCTTCGGTGGCGGTCAATGCCGCGCCGCCTGTGCCAGGTTTGATCAGAGTCACGGTATCACCCACCTTGGCGGCCTGCAGCTCCTTGATGCCCGCAATGATGTATCCCACCTCACCAGCCTCAAGCGACTGGCGCGGCTGGTTGGCAGGTGTGAAGACGCCGAGGCTGTCGGCGTTGTACATTGCGCCGGACGCCATCATCTTGATACGTTCGCCCTTGACCAAACGCCCATCGACCACACGCACCAGCATCACGACGCCCACATACGGGTCAAACCAGCTGTCGATGATCATGGCGCGCAGCGGGCCATTGGGGTTGCCCTTGGGAGCTGGCACCTTGGCCACGATCATTTCCAGAATCTCGTCGATACCCAAGCCCGTTTTAGCGGAGCAGACAATCGCGTCGGTGGCATCGATCCCGATCACGTCTTCGATTTCGCTGCGTGCGTTGTCGGGGTCTGCGTTGGGCAGATCGATCTTGTTCAACACCGGCAGCACTTCCACGTTCAGATCCAGTGCGGTGTAACAGTTGGCCACTGTCTGTGCTTCAACACCCTGACTGGCATCTACCACCAACAGCGCGCCTTCACATGCGGACAGCGAACGGCTCACTTCATAGGAGAAGTCGACATGGCCTGGCGTATCGATCAGATTGAGGTTGTAGACCTGGCCATCCAGCGCTTTGTATTGCAGTGCGGCCGTCTGCGCCTTGATGGTTATCCCACGCTCTTTTTCGATGTCCATCGAATCAAGAACTTGCGCTTCCATGTCACGTGCTTCGAGTCCTCCACACCGCTGGATCAAACGGTCGGCGAGTGTGGATTTGCCATGATCAATGTGCGCAATGATCGAAAAATTTCTGATGTGATTCATCAACGAGAACGCTTAAGTGGTTGAATTAAAAAGGACGCGCAAGAAAAAAGGGCGCGTCGGATAGTGACGCGCCCTGAAACCAACAATCATTGGCAACTGCGAAGGTTGGAGCTTCATTGTAGGCAAAAAGCCCTGAAAGCAAAGCCCCAAAAACACCAACAAGGTGTCGTTGCAACTCAACAACAGTTATCTTATTCACAGCTTATCAACAATTCCAAGGGAGAAGTTCTGTACAACTTGTGGGTGATCTGTGGATCAGCTGTGGGGGACTTGCCGTCATCCCATATGATGGATTTTTGCCCATCCATATACCCAGAAAGTGCTTTGCAAGGCCCGTATTCTAACCAATTTTGAAACGAAATTGGAAAGTTAGTGACTGCAAACATATCGAGCAGTGATTTGCCCGATATAAAAATTCTATGGTTCGGCCACCCAAACACGCCAAAACCCCACCAAGGCGAGGGGTTGTTGGGTGGCCAAACGCCTTAGCGGGCAGGTTTGATGATCAAGAACTGCGCCAGCTCTCCGCGGCGTATCAGGACAGGCAACGCTTTGGTTTTGTCGTGTTTCGCTAATGCTGCCTCGAACTCCTTCACGGATGCGATATCGATGTTGGCCAGCGCCAGGATGACATCACCCTCGCGCAACCCTGCACGGGCCGCAGCCTCCACCGCGCTGTCAACCTTGACACCACCTTTGATCTTGAGTTCTTTCTTCTGCGCGTCCGTCACCTCACTGACAGCGAGCCCCACGGCTTGGCCGGCAACGGATGCCTTGGGTTTGTCTTCACGCGTAGGCGATGCCTTGGCCACCTGCTTGTCCGGCTCAACTTCAGCAATGGCAATGCTCAGGTCCTTGGACGCGCCACGACGGAATACGGTGATCGTGCTCTTGGTCCCAGGCTTGGTGCTTCGCACCAGTCGGGGCAAGTCAATGGATTTTTCAATGGTCTTGCCTTCAAAACGGGTAATGATGTCGCCCGCTTCGATACCGGCTTTCTCAGCGGGTGACCCGGCTTCGACGCTGCGCACCATAGCGCCCACCGATTTGCCGAGGCCTATGGATTCGGCGACGTCTTTGCTGACCTGTTCGATCGTCACACCAATGCGCCCGCGGGACACACGCCCGGCGCCACGCAGTTGGTCACTCACGCGAACGGCTTCATCCATTGGGATGGCAAACGAAATACCCATATACCCGCCGGAACGCGAGTAGATCTGGCTGTTGATGCCCACCACCTCACCACGCATATTGATAAGCGGACCACCAGAGTTGCCCGGGTTGATGGCAACGTCGGTCTGAATCAGTTGCAAGTCTCCGCCCGTATCGCGCTGCTTGGCGCTGACGATGCCGGCCGTAACCGTGTTCTCCAGATTGAATGGTGAGCCAATCGCCATGACCCACTCACCCACGCGCAGGCGGCTGGCATCACCTACCTTGATGGCAGGCAAACCCGTCGCCTCAATCTTCACCACCGCCACGTCGCTGAGTTTGTCAGCTCCAATGATTTTGGCTTTGAATTCTCGCTTGTCCGTGAGTGTCACCAGCACTTCATCAGCGCCTTCCACCACATGGGCATTGGTCATGATGAACCCATCCGCCGTGAGGATAAAACCGGAGCCCACTCCGCGCGGCTGCTCTTCCTCCTGCTGGGGTTTGTTCTGGCGTGGGATCTGCCGCGGATTTCCGGGGACATTGGGCGTCGGGATTCCAAAGCGCCGGAAGAATTCCATCATGTCTTCATCACCCGGCCCCCCTTGGAGCGCTCGCGGTACGACCTTCTCCATGGTGCGAATGTTCACTACCGACGGACCTACCTGGTCCACCAGATCAGTAAAGTCGGGCAAAGCCCTGGCCTGGGCCATGGCCGAATGCAATGGCGCGGTTGCCACAAAGGCACCGGTCGACATGGTCAATGCGACCAAGAAGGTGCGCAAAGTCTTGGGCATAAAAATCTTCATCGGATATGTTCCATTCAAAAAAATCGGTACTGTCATAGAGCGCCCAAAGCGGGCAGTGTTCCCTACGAGACGTTATTTTTTTCGTTCCAGTGCCTGCGTGAAGGCACTCAGTGTGGTCAGAGGCACCTCACCGACAGCGGTTGCCCACCAGTTGTCGATACGCCGCGTCAATGTGTGGGTGGCACCGCCCATGTCGGTTGCGCCTTCCCGTATGTGGCGTCGGCTATCAAAAGCTTCCACGAACAGCGACACCGTTGCCACCCCATCGGAGAACACCCATTGCATGGTGTTCTGCTGTCCATTGTTTTCAGCCCCAGCCGGCACGGCGGCTGGACGTTTGTAGCACCCCTTGGGCTTGAAACCATCAACAGGCTTTTGCAGCGTCCAGCCTTGGGCTTCCGCCGATGTTTTTTGCAAGTCGGGGCGCACCACCCGGTAGCCGTCGGTATTGCCCGATCGGGAGAGCTTGGCTGCATTGACCACAGCACCCAGTTGCAATTCGGAGAACGCGGCCTGCTCCAGTATCTTGTTGTTCAGATCCAGTGTTTGCAACTGGATGATCAGCCCTGTCTTTTTTTCATTCCACACGCGGTAGCCGTAGCGCAACTGGTCTTTGGGCACGAGCTGAAATATCTCTGCGTCAAAACCGGCAATACGCTCATTGCCTAACGCTTTGAGCTGGTAAAAGTCACCGATGGATGAGTCACTGGATTTGAGCAGGTCGGGGAAAAGTCCGAGTGATTCACGCACCTCTGCAACCGCAATTCTGGATTGCGGGAAAAAAGTGACGACCTGGTCGTTGTGCCGGAATATGGCCCTTGGCGTACCGCTGAGGGATTCGACCCGCTCAAGTTGCTGCGTACCATCACATACATGCCAGATACGGGCACTGGCCATGCCGGCGCTGGAAGACACCACAAAAGTACCGGTGTAGACGCTCTGCCGCGCCGCCTGGTGGACCCGCAACAGCCACGCATTCAATGGGGTATCGGTGCCGACCGGCTGTGCCGAGACATTTCCCTGCAAAGCCAAAACCCCGCATATGAACAGCAGCCAACCAACCAGGTAACGCCGTACTCGCTTCACCGTGCTGGGCCTTCGTAGGTGGCATTGCGCACAAATCCTGCAGGCACCTGCAGCGCTGAGTGCCCGCCCAACTGCCGATGCGCCGCCATCAGTTCATCCAGGCGCGCATCACGCAACATGGTGCCGGCACCCGTGTCGGCCGCTATCAGGGTAGTGGGGGCCGGCGGCACCACTACGCTCTGTGTGGCAATCTGCGCGTCACTGCGTGGTCCTGTTTGCGTCCAGAGGCTCGATCCCACAACGCCTACCAGTGCAAAACCTGCTACGCCGGCAAGCATCTTCCAGCGAAAAACTGAAGCATTGGCGCTGCTCCCGCCGGTGACAGAAACCACTGGGCTACTGTGAACCATAACCGGGCGCATCGGCTCACTCGCCAGCCTGCGCTCAAACCGCTCCAGAAATGCGTGGTCACTGCTGGATGGAGCCAACTCGGAACTGCGCAGCACATCCCCTATGACATGGTAGGCATGCCAGGTTTGCACGGCTTCGCGGTCCGACAGCAGTGCGTCTAATGCCAGCACACTGTCATCGTCAGGCTCATGGCCGTCGACCAGATCACAGACACGTTCTTTGGGTATTGAATTCATCTTTTCCATGTAAAACCCTCTACCACCGTTTACCTGTTTGTTTGTCCAATAGCGGCCGCACACGTGCCGAAATTGCTTCCCGCGCGCGGAAAATGCGGGAGCGCACGGTTCCTACCGGGCAATCCATTGCCGCGGCAATTTCTTCGTAACTCAAACCTTCAATCTCTCTGAGGACCACAGCCTGCCGTAAATCCGGTGGTAAGTCATCCATGGCGGCATTGACTACAGCAGCAATTTCCTTGGCGGCCAGAATGGATTCGGGTCCGTCATCGGCTGTTGGTTCGTTTTTCTTCCAGGAAGTTTCATCGTCATCGTCATTGGCCAGAAAACTCTCCGAGACCGTCGGATCATTTTTGAGCTCCAGCAGGAACTTCTTGGCCGTGTTGACGGCAATACGGTACAGCCAGGTGTAAAACTGGGCGTCGCCGCGGAACTGGTGCAGGGCTCGGTAGGCGCGTATAAACGTTTCCTGGCAAATGTCTTCCACCAGGTCAACATCGCGCACCATGCGACCAATGAGGCGCTGGATACGCCGCTGGTACTTCAGCACCAGCAAGCCATAGGCGCGCTGATCACCGGCCACCGTGCGCTGGACCAATATTGCGTCGCTGTCTTGAGCAGTTGCCGGCAGGTCGTCGCTCACGCAAATTCTCCCGCAACACCTGGTCCGGCTTTTTTTGCTTTGCCGACGGATGCCGCTTGACTGGACACTATTGCGCGGCGCAAAGGCCTCCAGCTCGTGTCGCCGGGATTCGCCTCCAGCCACAGAAACTCAGGAACGTGGGCTCCAGTTGTGATTTTGACCACCATCACGCGCTGAAAATCCAGCACTAGAGCCAGGCGACACGGCGCGGTTTCTGCAAAGCCAGACCACAACCACTGTTGACCGTCCCAACGCAAATCACCTTGCGGGCTTCGCATCCACCCCAAGAATGCTGTGCCACTGGCAATAAGGCTGACCAGGGCCAACGCTCCGGTTCGCATATCCAGCACAGGCCGCTCCCATGCGAAAACGGCCAAGGTGGCAACGGCCAGCAGGTTCACGCAGACCATGAACCGCACCTGCCAGCGCGAACGTTTGACGGAAAAGTTGACCGCGGGGGCCCGGTGCATGGATTCTGACGAAGGGCCCGTGGCGCTTACACGCGCTTGAACACCAGGGAACCGTTGGTTCCACCAAAGCCAAAGTTGTTTTTAACCGCGACATCGATGCGCATGTCACGGGCGACGTTGGCGCAGTAGTCCAGATCACACTCGGGATCCTGGTTGAAGATATTGATGGTGGGTGGACTCTTTTGGTGGTGCACAGCCAGTACCGTAAACACCGACTCGATGCCACCAGCGCCGCCCAACAAGTGTCCAGTCATGGATTTGGTGGAGTTGACCACGATCTTCTTGGCATGGTCGCCCAAAGCCGCCTTGATCGCGTTGGATTCGTTCAAATCGCCCAGCGGGGTCGATGTTCCATGGGCATTCAGGTAGTCCACCTGGTCGGTATTGACACCTGCATTGCGCATGGCGCTCAGCATGGCGCGGCGAGGGCCGTCCATATTCGGAGCCGTCATGTGACCGGCATCGGCACTCATGCCAAAACCTGCCAATTCGGCATAAATCTTGGCACCGCGGGCTACGGCATGTTCGTATTCTTCGAGCACAACAACCCCAGCGCCCTCGCCCAGTACAAAACCATCCCGGTCTTTATCCCACGGGCGCGATGCAGTCTTCGGGTCGTCATTGCGCGTGCTCAAGGCCCGCATGGCGGCAAAACCACCGATACCCAGCGGTGACACGGTGGCTTCAGAACCTCCGGCAACCATGACGTCAGCATCACCGTATTCGATCATGCGTCCGGCTTCACCAATGCAATGCAAGCCGGTTGTGCACGCGGTCACGATGGCGATGTTGGGACCCTTGAATCCGTACTTCATCGACACATGACCGGCGGTCATGTTGATGATGGTGGCGGGTACAAAAAACGGAGAAATCCGGCGTGCACCTCGGTTGGTCAGCTCGGTGTGCATGCTCTCGATCAAGGGCAGGCCACCAATACCGGAACCAATCACACAACCAATACGGGTTGCCTCTTCTTCGCCCAGCGCGTCGCCCGTGGGCAGACCCGCATCAACAACGGCCTGCATGGCTGCAGCAATACCGTAGTGGATGAACGAGTCCATGGTCCGCGCTTCTTTGGCGCTGATATAGGCATCCAGGTCAAAATTGCGGACCTCGCCCGCGATCTTGCAGGCGAACGTGGATGCATCAAACCGACTGATCAAATCGATGCCGGACTTGCCAGCAAGCACATTCGACCACGCCTCGTCTACCGTATTACCTACGGGACTGACGCAACCCAAACCAGTGACAACAACGCGACGACGGGACATAGCAATCAGTTTTCAGCTTTGGTCAAAAAAAGGCCGTTAAAAACGGCCATGTTCCGGATCGGCAATACCCCGGCCCAATCGCCATGGTCCTTTTGCCCGATCCGCGCAGCACCAAGGTGCTGCAAAAGCCTTATCAGGCCTTTTTGTGGGTGCTGGCGTAGTCGACAGCGTTTTGCACAGTGGTGATCTTTTCTGCGTCTTCATCGGGAATTTCAATTCCGAACTCGTCTTCCAACGCCATCACCAATTCGACGGTGTCCAGAGAATCTGCACCCAGATCAGCCACAAAGGCCTTTTCGTTGGTTACTTGAGACTCTTCCACACCGAGTTGTTCGGCAATAATTTTTTTGACGCGGACTTCGATATCACTCATGGCTTCCCTCTAAGGGTTGTAAAAGAATCCGTAATTTTACCCGGGCTTAGAGTCTTAACTCCAAACGGGTCGCCGAACGGACAAATCGGCTGAACTTCTGCGGGCTGCACCCTACATGTACATGCCGCCGTTGACATGCAATTCCTGCCCTGTCACGTACGCGGCCTGCGGGGACGCCAAGTATGCAACAGCATGGGCCACATCGGCAGGCTTACCCAAATGGCCCAGTGGAATCTGGCCCAGCAAGGCCTTTTGCTGGTCTTCACCCAGGCTGGCAGTCATATCTGTCTCAATAAAACCAGGTGCCACACAGTTGACCGTGATGTTGCGCGAGCCCAGTTCCCGCGCCAGCGCACGCGTCATGCCTGCGACACCGGCTTTGGCGGCGGCGTAATTGGCCTGACCCGGATTGCCGGACGCACCAACCACCGAAGTGATGTTGATGATGCGGCCGTAGCGCTGTTTCATCATGGTGCGCATCACAGCACGGCTCATGCGGAAGACACCCTTGAGGTTGGCCTCCATCACGGCATCCCACTCGTCGTCCTTCATGCGCATGGCCAGGTTGTCTCGGGTGATGCCGGCATTGTTGACCAGTATCTGCAGGCCGCCATGTTCCTTGACCAATGCATCCACCAGGGCTTCGCCAGCGGCGCTCTGCGTCACGTCCAGCGTACGACCGGCACAGCCGGGAAAAGCCGCCAAGGCCTCGGCAATCTTGGCAGCGCCCGCATCCGTGGTCGCCGTACCAATGACTTTGACACCCTTGCGGGCCAATTCCAGTGCAATCGCCGCACCAATACCGCGCGATGCACCGGTCACCAAGGCCACCTGGCCTTCAAATTTCACGTCATTCATGCCTAGGCACCCTTTAAAGCTTCTTGTGTATCTTGCAATGTGGCGGGGTCATACACCGCCAGCCCCGTCAACTCGGCATCAATGCGTTTGACCATGCCTGCCAGCACCTTGCCCGGGCCACACTCCACCAGTGTAGTCAAGCCGCGTGCCTTGATCGCTTGCACACATTCCACCCAACGCACCGGGCCAAACGCCTGGCGGTACAGGGCGTCGCGGATGCGGTTCAGGTCAGCTTCCACGGCCACATCAATATTGTTGACCAAGGCGATTTGTGGTGCGGCGATGTCCAGGGTTGCCAAATGCGCCTTTAGTTTCTCGGCCGCAGGTTTCATAAGGCTGGAATGGAACGGGGCGGAGACTGGCAAAGGCAGTGCGCGTTTGGCGCCATTGGCCTTGAGCACTTCACAGGCCTTGTCGACTGCAGCCTTGCTGCCAGCAATGACTGTCTGGGCCGGATCGTTGAAATTCACCGCTTCAACGATTTCAGCAGAACCTGCACCAAAAGAGTCGGTCACTTCAAGACAACCCGCCTTCACTTTGGCGGCGTCCATACCCAGGATCGCAGCCATGGCACCTATGCCTACAGGAACAGCCTCTTGCATGGCCTGTGCACGCAACCGCACCAAGGGCGCAGCCTGCTGCAGGGTCAATGCACCGGCGGCGACCAGGGCTGTGTACTCACCCAGGGAATGGCCGGCGACTGCCGATGGGGCCACCCCCACTTCGGACATCCACACCCGGTATGCAGCCACACCCGCCACCAGCATCACCGGCTGGGTGTTTGTGGTCAGTGCCAATGCTTCTTTGGGGCCTTCGTGTATCAGCTTGGCTACATTTTCGCCCAGCGCATCGGACGCTTCCTGCAGCGTCTGGCGCACGACAGCATGGTCGCCCCATGCATCCAGCATGCCGACCGATTGTGATCCTTGCCCCGGGAATACAAATGCAAAGTTTTTCATAACCATAACTAGTTAAAAGTGCCTCAAGCCCCCGCGAATTAAGCGTTAGTAGCTACAAAATCAGGAGCAAAGCGCCCCAGGTAAATCCACCACCCACGCCTTCGAGCAGCAGGGTCTGGCCGGGTTTTACCTTGCCCGAGCGCACACCGGCGTCCAAGGCCAATGGGATGGAAGCCGCCGACGTATTGCCGTGCTGATCCACCGTGACAACCACCTTGTCCATCGGCAGCTTGAGTTTGCGGGCCGTGCTTTGCATGATGCGTATATTGGCCTGGTGGGGCACGAGCCAGTCAATATCAGCCTCCGTCCGCGCCGCCTTGGCCAATACGGCGCGGGCTGCACTTTCCAGCACGCCGACAGCCAGTTTGAACACAGCCTGCCCATCCATCTTCAGCAAGGGATCGCCCAGAATGCCACCACCGGATACATGGCCCGGCACGCACAGAAGGCCAACGTGTTTGCCGTCGGCATGCAAATCGCTGGACAGGATGCCGGGCGTGTCAGACGCTTCCAGCACCACAGCGCCCGCACCGTCGCCAAACAACACACAGGTCGTTCGGTCATTGAAATCCAGAATACGGGAGAAAA
>JAZKDY010000011.1:0-4509 GCA_040387325.1 Pseudomonadota bacterium
ACTGTATTTTTAACCAGTTTTATTTTGTTTGCAAGTGGAAAGCGCAAATATGTTGAAAAAGATGGTTTTTTTGGGTACCGGCGGCACGATTGCAGGCACCGCCGCCCAGGCCAGTGACAACGTGGGCTACACCGCGGCGCAGGTCGGTGTAGGGCAGTTGCTGCAAGCCATACCGGGTCTGCAGCAGGTTTTGGGTACGCATGTTTTCCAGGCGGAGCAGGTTGCACAGGTCGACAGCAAAGACATGGGTTGGGCGCAGTGGCGCGTGTTGGCTGAACGGATCCAGCGCTACCTTGCCCAGCCTGAAGTGCAATCGATCGTGGTCACGCACGGTACCGATACGCTGGAGGAGACGGCCTTCTTTTTGTCATGTGTCTTGCCAAAAACTCTGCTCGCGCAGAAGCCGGTGGTGCTGACCTGTGCCATGCGGCCGGCTTCGTCGTTGGCGCCGGACGGTCCGCAGAATGTGCTCGACGCCGTCGCGGTAGCCCGTTCGGCGGAGGCACAGGGCGTGTTGGCAGTGTGTGCGGGCACCGTGCACTCGGCGCGGGATGTCCAGAAAATCCACCCCTACAGACTCAATGCCTTTGACTCGGGGGATGCGGGGCCGCTGGCCTATGTGGAAGAGGGGCGGGTGCGCTGGTTGCATGCCTGTCCGCACAGCGAGGTGTCAATGCCAGACTCTTTGCCAGCCGCACTCGCCAGGGATTCTTGGCCCCGCGTGGAAATTGTCACCAGTTATGCCGGGGCGACCGGCGCGACGGTCCGTGCTTTGTGTGCTGCGCCAGTGGGTTCAGGGCCGGCGCTTCATGGCATTGTGGTTGCCGGCACGGGTAATGGCACCATCCACCAGGACCTGGAGTTGGCACTGCGCGAAGCGCAGGCCCAGGGTGTGCGCGTGCTGCGGTCCACACGCTGTGCCTATGGCGGCGTGGTGACCGGGACGGCGGATGGGGCATTCCAGGATTCGCTGGGTTTATCCCCGGTGAAGGCCCGCGTAGCCCTGATGCTGCAGCTGATGGCGTGAAAAAGGCCGCGACAGCGGCCTTTCATTTTTGTGCAGTAGCGCAGGTCAGCTACCGAGCGCCTCAAAAATGCGCGACTTGATGACGTCAACATCACCGATGCCACTGACGGCGCGGTACTGGGGTGCGCTGGCCGGGTCTTGGGCCGCCCAGCCCGAGTAGTACGCCACAAGCGGACGGGTCTGGGCGCTGTAGACGTCCAGGCGTTTTTTGACGGTTTCTTCCTGGTCGTCCGGGCGTTGCACCAGGGGCTCTGCGGTCACGTCGTCCTTGCCCTCAACCTTCGGCGGATTGAACTTGACGTGGTAGGTGCGGCCTGACGCGGGGTGCGAGCGGCGTCCGCTCATGCGTTCCACGATGGCGTCAAAGGGGACATCGATTTCCACGACATAGTCCAGCGCCACACCGGCCGCCTTCATGGCGTCCGCTTGCGGGATGGTGCGGGGAAATCCGTCAAACAGAAATCCCTTGGCACAGTCGGCCTGTGTCAAACGCTCTTTTACGAGGTTGATGATGAGATCGTCGCTGACCAGTCCACCCGAATCCATGACCGCCTTGGCTTCCAAACCCAGCGGGGTACCCGCCTTGACCGCGGCGCGCAGCATGTCGCCTGTGGAGATTTGTGGAATGCCGAACTTCTGGCAAATGAACGTGGCCTGCGTGCCTTTGCCTGCGCCTGGTGCGCCCAACAAAATAAGTCTCATGGATACCCTCGGATAGAACAAAAACCGTTAGCGCGGCAGGCTGCACTGTATAGGTGCGCCACAACACGCGGCTGCTCCCGAGAATAGCATGGACCACCGATCGCCTAACTTACAGATTAACCCGCGCTGGCCAGAAATACGGCGCGTACACGCTCCAGGTCTTCGGGTGTGTCCACGCCGGGCCCCGGCGCATGCGCACTCACATGCACGGCAATGCGGTGTCCGTGCCACATGGCGCGCAGTTGCTCCAACGCCTCGGTTACTTCGATGGGCGCTTGCGGCAGTTGCGGGAACCGGCGTAAAAAACCGACCCGGTAGGAATAAATACCAATGTGGCGCAGCGGCGCGGGCTGGGGCAGATTCTGCACGCCTTGGGCAAAACCATCCCGCCACCAGGCAATGGGTGCACGGCTGAAGTACAGGGCCAGGCCTGCGGCATCCAGCACCACCTTGACAACATTGGGGTTGGTGAAATCGGCCACGTTGTCTATGGCGTGGGCGGCGGTGCCCATGCTGGCCAGCGGCTGGGCTTGGAGTGCATCGGCAACGGCCTGCACCAAAGCGGGGTCTATCAGTGGTTCGTCGCCCTGCACATTGACGACTATTTCGTCTTCGCGCAGGGCCAGTGTGTCGCAGGCCTCCGCCAGGCGGTCGCTGCCCGAGGCGTGGTCTTGGCGCGTCAGAATTGCTTCAATGCCGTGGTTCTGGCAGGCCTGAAGGATGGAGGGATGGTCGGCGGCGACCACGATGCGCGTATTGGCAGGCACACCGGAGTGCACACGCTGGGCCACCCGCACCACCATGGGCGCACCGCCAATGTCGGCCAGGGGTTTGTTGGGCAAGCGGGTGGAGGCCAGCCGCGCTGGAATGAGGACGGTGTAGGCCATGCTGGCGATGGTTTAAGGCTTAAAGGCCGAGTTCGTCGTCGCTGAGCGTGCGGGCTTCGTTTTCCAGCAGGACCGGAATGCCGTCGCGCACCGGGTAGGCCAGGCGGGCACTGCGCGAGAGCAGCTCCTGCTTCTCGCGGTCGTATTCCAGGGGGCCCTTGGTCACGGGGCAAACGATGAGTTCAAGTAGTCGGGTGTCCATGGGCAGATGATAACTTTGCGGAAAGTAGAGGGGCCAGCGCTGCGTCCAGGGCCGAGAAGAAGGCTGCTTCCGGTGCAAACACCAGTGGGACGGCCAGGGCATCCGGTGCCAGGGGCCATAACTTTGCGGCATCCTTCTCTGTGCAAATAAGCCGGTAGCCCCCGTGCAATATAGTGGATGCGCTATCAAATGCATAGTGATCCGGCAGCGCAAGGCTATGCGCCAATGGCAGGGCGAGTGCGCGCAGCATGGCAAAAAATGCTTCGGGCTGCGCAATACCGGCCACGGCCATCAGTGGTTTGTTGCCCGGAGCACGCAATGCCTCCAGCGGGATGTGGACACCATCGCGTCCAACGGCAAAGGGCGCCAGGCTGCGTTGTGCGGTGTAGCCGGCAAATGCGGGTTGGCTTCCGGTGTGCAGCACCAGCAGGCGGTCCGGGCGCTGGCCCACGCGGGCCACGGCGCGCCGGGGCCAGCCTTCGCGCAGAGGGCCCGCAGGCAAGTACCAACCGTTGCCACAGCCGCGGTCATCGAACACGCAGATTTCCAGGTCGCGGTGCAGGCCATAGTGCTGCAAGCCGTCATCACAGATGATGACGCGGGTCTGCGGATGGCGCGCCAGCAGTGCGGTGGCGGCTTCAATGCGCGTCGGCCCGACAAAGACGGGGACCTGGCAGGACCGGCGTATCAGCAGTGGTTCGTCCCCCACGTCCCCAGGGCGGGAGTCTTCCTGTACCTCTACGCAGGCCATGCTGTTGTGGCGCCCATAACCACGTGAGACCACACCCACGCCCAGGCCTTGCGCGCGCAAATGGTGCACCAGCGCCATGACGGTGGGTGTTTTTCCTGCGCCACCTGCAACCACATTGCCAACCACGATGGTGATGGCGTTTACGCGCTGGGTGTTAAAAAATCCGTGCCGGTAAAGTTGGCGTCGCAGCCAGACAAGGCAGCAAAAAACCAGGGACACGGGCCACAGCAGGCAAGCCAGCCAGGACCGCCCGGTCCAGGCACGCAGCAGAATCCTTTGCAGCGCGGGCCGCAAAGCACCGGCCATGGCGCTAGCGGCCACCCGCCTGGGCTGAGGACTGGGTGGCAAAGGTGATCTGGTGCAGGCCCGAGCGCCGTGCGGCTTCCATGACGGTCACCACCGATTGGTGTTTGGCACTGGCGTCCGCACTGATGATGACCACCGTGTCCTTGCCGGCTTTGGCAGCTTCGGACATGGCCAGCGACACGTTTTCCAGCGTGCGCCCGGCCACGGCCACGCGGTTCACGCTGTAGGCACCGTCGGCACCGACGGCCACGATCAGCTCCTTGGCATGGTCGCGTTGGGCATCGGTGTCGGCGACCGGCAACTTGAGCTGCATCTCCGTGAACTTGCTGTAGGTGGTGGACAGCATCAGGAAGATCAGCACCACCAGCAGCACGTCTATGAACGGGATCAGGTTGATCTCGGGCTCTTCGGTGGTTCGGGCGCGGAAATTCATGGCTTGCTCACGGCTTGCTTTTGCGGAACACCTTGAGGTGGCGTGCCAGGTGTTCGGCAGAGGTTTCCAGTGTCAGCAGGTAGGCATCCACTTGCCCGCGGAAGTAGCGCCAAAAGATAAGGGAGGGAATGGCGACCAGCAAACCAAAGGCCGTGTTGTACAGCGCAATCGAGATGCCGTGGGCCAGTTGTGCCGGGTTGC
>JAZKDY010000012.1:0-18698 GCA_040387325.1 Pseudomonadota bacterium
TTGAAGGACAAGAAGCTGGAGAACCCTTGGCGCAAGCACGGGAATATTCCGCTCTAGGGCCCCGAATGATTCGCTGCAACCTTTATCGCGCACGAGCAGTCCGCCCGGTGGCTTTGCTCCGTGTCCCCCGCGCTGCGCGCTCCTCCTTTACCTGCGCAAAGCCCCCGGGCAGACCGCTCTTGGAGGGGTGGTATGCCTAAGGCTGCGCATTGCTCTGGGGCTCGTGTTCTGACCGACATTCCGAATATCGGGAAGTCCATTGCTGGGGACTTGCGTGGGCTCGGCGTTTCTACGCCGGCCGATGTGGCGGCTATGGACCCGATTGCGATGTATGACGCGTTGCGCACACCCATGGGGCACCGGCACGATCCCTGTGTGCTTGATACCTTTTTGGCCGCCAAAGATTTCATGAATGGTGGCCCTGCTTTGCCGTGGTGGCATTTCACGCCGATCCGCAAAGCCAACAAATTGATTCCCGAATAGGAGACTGCAAATGTTTACCAAGATACTGATTGCCAACCGCGGTGAGATTGCCTGCCGCGTCATCGCCACAGCCCGCAAGATGGGCATCAAGACCGTGGCCGTGTATTCGGATGCGGACAAGGAAGCCCGCCATGTGGCGCTTGCCGATGAAGCGGTCAACATCGGCCCCGCGCCCAGCCGCGAGAGTTATCTGCTGGCCGACAAGATCATTGCTGCGTGCAAACAAACCGGTGCGCAGGCTGTGCACCCGGGCTATGGCTTCTTGAGCGAGAACGCGGAGTTCTCCAAGCGTGTGGAGGAAGAGGGCATTGTTTTCATCGGCCCCAAGCACTATTCCATTGGTGCGATGGGCGACAAGATCGAATCCAAAAAGCTGGCGGGCAAGGCGGGGGTCAACTGCATTCCGGGTGTCAACGATGCCATTGAGACGGCCGAGAAGGCGGTGGAGATTGCCAAGGGGATTGGTTACCCCGTGATGATCAAGGCCTCGGCCGGTGGTGGTGGCAAGGGTCTGCGTGTCGCGTTCAATGACAAGGAAGCGTTTGAAGGCTTCACCTCCTGCCGCAACGAGGCGCGCAACAGTTTTGGTGATGACCGTGTGTTTATCGAGAAGTTTGTCGAGGAGCCCCGCCATATCGAGATCCAGCTGATTGGCGATTCGCACGGCAATGTGATTTACCTGAACGAGCGCGAATGCTCCATCCAGCGCCGCCACCAGAAGGTGATTGAAGAGGCACCATCGCCCTTCATCAGTGACGCCACGCGCAAGGCCATGGGTGAGCAGGCCGTGGCGCTGGCCAAGGCGGTCAAATACCAGAGCGCGGGAACGGTGGAGTTTGTGGTCGGCAAGGACCAGAGCTTTTACTTTTTGGAGATGAACACGCGTCTGCAGGTGGAGCATCCGGTGACCGAATGCATCACCGGGCTGGACCTGGTGGAACTGATGATCCGTGTGGCGGCGGGCGAGGCGCTGCCGTTGACGCAGGCGAATGTAAAGCGCAATGGCTGGGCGATTGAGTGCCGTATCAATGCCGAAGACCCGTTCCGCAACTTCCTGCCCAGCACCGGCCGTCTGGTGCGGTTTGCGCCACCGGCCCAGACCATGTGGCAGGGCAATACTGCGGACTTGTTTGGTGTGCGTGTGGATACCGGCGTGCAGGACGGTGGTGAGATCCCGATGTTCTACGACTCCATGATCGCCAAGCTGATCGTGCATGGCACGGACCGCAATGATGCGATTGCCAAGATGCGTGAGGCGCTGAACGGTTTTGTGATCCGCGGTATCAGCAGCAATATCCCGTTCCAGGCGGCGCTGCTGGCGCATCCCAAGTTTGTGGCGGGTGATTTCAACACCGGCTTTATCGCAGAGAACTACGGCAAGGGTTTTGCGGCAGAAGACGTGCCACATCCCGATCCGTCCTTCCTGGTCGCGCTGGCAGCCTTTGTGCGCCGCAAGTCACGTGAGCGTGCGGCCGGCATCAGCGGCCAATTGCCGGGGTATGGTGTGCAGGTGGGTAAGGACTATGTGGTGGTCACGCTGGCGCAGGATGGCAAACATGTTTACACGCCGGTACATGTGGACGAGTTTGTGGGCGAAACCGGTTCGGCCCGCGTACGGGTGGGCGCCAGCAGTTATGAGATACGCAGCGGTTCGCGCATCAACGATATTTCCATCAACGGCACCGTCAATGGTGTGCCGTTTACGGCCCAGGTCGAGCGTGGTACACCCAAGAACCCTCTGGCGCTGCGCCTGCAGCACAATGGCACACGGATCGACGCATTGATCATTTCGCCGCGCATGGCGCAGTTGCATGCGCTCATGCCGCACAAGGCCCCGCCCGACATGAGCCGTTATGTGCTGTCGCCCATGCCTGGGCTGCTGGTGGACGTGGCGGTGGTGCCGGGGCAAAAGGTACAGGCGGGTGAACGTGTCGCGGTGATCGAGGCCATGAAGATGGAAAACGTGTTGTTCGCCGCGGCTGATGGTATTGTCGGCAAGGTGCTGGCCGCCAAGGGCGAATCGCTGACGGTGGACCAGGCGATTGTGGAGTTTGTCTAAAAGTGGAGGTTGTAGACATGTTGCGTCCTTTTCACGTGCTGGGTATCCAGCAGATCGCCATCGGGGCCAGTGACAAAAAACGCCTGCACCGCCTGTGGGTCGACATGCTGGGCCTGGAGGTCACCGGTACCTACCGCAGCGAATCCGAAAACGTGGATGAAGACATTTGCGCCATTGGCGCAGGCGCCTTCAAGGTCGAGGTTGACCTGATGCAACCACTGGACCCCGAGAAAAAGCCCGCCGTGCAAAACACACCGCTCAACCATGTGGGGCTGTGGATTGACGACCTGGCTACTGCGGTGGACTGGCTCACCGCCCAGGGCGTGCGTTTTGCGCCGGGTGGCATTCGCAAAGGGGCATCCGGCTTTGATGTGTGTTTTTTGCATCCCAAGAGCAATGACGAATTCCCCATCGCCGGTGAGGGGGTGCTCATTGAGCTAGTGCAGGCACCACCCGAGGTGGTCAAGGCGTTTTCACAATTGGCCCATCCGGGACAAAGTCGCTAAAGCCGCCCGCGCGTGCGTATGACTGTGCTTGATCTGGCAATGGCCCAGCAGCCCGTGTTGTGGTGGGCCGTGCTGGGCGTTGTGGTGGCCGCCATTGTGTTTCGCATGGTGCGACCCACCGAACGCCGGGCCTTGCGGGTTACATGGGTGGTCTGTGCGCTGGCGCTGGCGGCGTTGTTGGCGGTGATGGGTTTGCACCGTTACCCCATCCTGGCCAACACAGCGATGGTGCTGGCTATTTTCCTGTGGGGCGTGGCGTGCGCCCATTTGCTGGCGGCCATTTTTTTTCGGGGTGTTTTGCCGGCTTGGGGCTTCAGCGTACCCCGCATTGCGCATGACCTGAGCTTCACCGGTCTGGCCCTCATATGGGGGATATTCTGCTTGCGCCTGTCGGGTGTAGACCCCACGCCCCTGTTCGCCACGTCTGCCGTCATCACGGCGGTGCTCGCCTTTGCCATGCAAGACACCTTGGGCAATGTGCTGGGCGGTGTGACCCTGCAGCTGGACAACTCTCTGCGCGTGGGTGATTGGGTGAAGCTGGATGACATCAGCGGCCGTGTGACCGATGTGCATTGGCGCTTTACTGCGGTAGAAACCCGCAACTGCGAGCTGGTCATGGTGCCCAACAGTTGGTGGATGAAAAACCGCTTCACTGTGTTGCGGGGGTCAGAAGCGGTGCCGATGGCTTGGCGCCGGGCAGTGAATTTCAATATCGACCCTAGCGCCGACCCGGATACCGTGCTGCGCGCATTGGAGCGTTCGGTGCTGGACGCTGAAATCCCCTACGTGCTGACCAACCCACCGCCCAATGCCATCCTCCATGAGGTAGCGTCTGGTTATTGCCGCTACACCCTGCGCTACTGGTTGGGTGATCCCCAGTTTGACGAACCGGGGGACTCATCGGTTCGTGTGCATGCGCTGGCCGCATTGGCGCGGGCCGGCATACAACCCGGTGCGCCCCAAGAGCAGCGCCTGCTGGTCAAGGATAACGAGAACTGGAGGGCCGCAGCCGACCAGCGCGAGACTGCCTTGCGCCTGGACGCCATTCGCCGCACCGACCTCTTTGCCAACCTTCCCGATGCCGAACAACAGATGCTGGCTGAACACCTGGTCCATGCGCCTTTTGCTGCGGGGGATGTCCTGACACGCCAGGGTGCAGTGGCGCATTGGTTGTACCTTGTCATCCGCGGCGAGGCGCAGGTATTGGTGGATGGCCCGGACGGTCGGCTGCCGGTAGCCACCCTGCGCGACGGTGCCATTTTTGGTGAGATGGGCATGCTGACCGGTGAGGCCCGCAGCGCCACGGTGGTGGCGGTCACGGCGGTGGATTGTTACCGTCTGGACAAGGCCGGATTTGCCAAGGTCCTGCAGCAACGCCCCGAGATTGCCCGCGACATGAGCGCCATCGTGGAGGCGCGCAACGCCGAGCGCAGTGTGCTGCTGGCCAAGGCGGGGCAGCCGGTTGCCAGCGCGGATGATCTGCTGGGGCGCATGTTGAAGTTTTTCTCGCAGCGCAGTTAACACCCAACCCAGGTGCACCTGTGTTTGACAAACATCAATGCCTGCGCCGGTATGTGCCAAGTACAGGGTTTGTACCGGGTTTATATGTAGGGCAATCGTCAGCCTGAAAGGTTAGCCTATGTACGCGTACAGGTTAATTGGCGTCATAACGGTTTAGTGGGGTGTTTCATATGGGTAAGGTGTGGGGGCTTGGGCGTGGCGTGATGCGGAACTTGTCGTTTGGGGGCAAGCTGACGCTTATTGCCGTGCTGTCGGTTTTGCCATTGCTTTTCGTGTTGTGGCAGGTCGCGCTGGGTGATGGTTCCAAACCCGGTCTGGCAAGCGTATTGACACTGTTGGCCATGGCCGCCTTGCTAGTCTATTTTCTGGTCGCGCTCTACCTGACGGTTACGCAGGATTTGGGCGTCGTCGTGGTCGCGGTGGACCGCATGGTTGCGGGTGATTTGCGCCAGACCCTGAACGCCACCGGCAAGGACGAGTTGGGTCGCCTGGTGGGTGCCGTGGGCCAGCTGGGCCGGACGGTTTCGGGCATGGTGGCCAATGTGCGCAGCAACGCGGCCTTTGTGAACCATGCTGGCAAGAGCCTGGCCAGGGGTAACAGCGATTTGTCGGACCGTACCGAGCAGCAGGCGGCGAATCTGGAGCAAACAGCGGCCAGCGTGGAAGAGTTGTCGTCTACCGTGCAGGAAAATGCCAATACTGCCAGCCGGGCCAACAACAAGGCGGGCGAGGTGCGCGATGTGGCCGACCAGGGCGCGGCCATCATGGCGCAGGCCGTGGAGTCGGTAGAGGCGATCCAGGCCAGTGCCAAGCGCATGGACGAAATTGTGGGTGTGATTGATGGCCTGGCCTTCCAGACCAATATCCTCGCGCTGAATGCTGCGGTAGAGGCTGCCCGCGCCGGAGAGTCGGGTCGGGGTTTTGCTGTGGTTGCAACAGAAGTGCGCTCGCTGGCCCAACGCTCTGCAGAAGCATCCAAAGAGATCCGGCTGCTGATCAGCACCTCTTCGAGCCAGGTGGCAGCCAGTGTCGGGAAGATCCGTACGGCAGGCACCACCATCAATCAGGTGGTGTCGGGCATACGGGACGTGGCGGCCAGCATGTCGCAGATATCGACGTCCAGCGCCGAACAAAGCTCGGGCCTGAGCGAGATCACCCAAGCCGTGCGCCAACTCGATGAGATCACCCAGCGCAATGCCCAGATGGTGGAGCAGGCGGTGACACAGGCCGTTGCCATGGAGGGGCGTGCCGGCACGCTGGTGGAATCGGTGTCCATGTTCAAGCTGCAACAGGGCTCGGCCGAAGAGGCCATGGACCTGGTGCAGCGTGCCGTGGCCTACCGCCAGCACACATCCAAAGACGCCTACTTGCGCGACCTGACCGATGCCACCAAGGGTTTCTTCGACCGGGACATGTATGTGTTCGTGCTGGACGACAACGGCCGTTACGTGGCCTTTGGCGGCAACCCTGCCAAGGTTGGCACGCGGGTACAGGACATTGCCGGCATCGATGGTCAGGGTCTGCTGGACTCCATCATCAACCAGGCCGACTACGAGCCGGGCTGGGTGGAGTACGACATCTCCAACCCGACGACGGGCAAGGTGCAGGCCAAGATGTCCTTCGTGCAGAAGGTGGATTCGGTGTACGTGGGCTGTGGTGTCTACAAGAACCTGGTTCAGTAAAAACGCTAGCCCCCACGCTTGTCGCTGCGCGTACTGCGCTGCCCCCCGAGGGGGCTAGATCCGCTTGGGGCGGCCCGGCGCGGATTTGCCGTCAGTCTTTGGATGGCTCTGCCGCACGTTTGCTGCGGGCGCGGGCCATGGCAGCCTCGATGATGGCGCGTTTTTTGTCCAGCACCGCCGGGTCCGTAATGCTGGAATGGCTGGCCAAGTCTGCCAGCTTGGCCTTCACTTGTGCTTGCTGCCGGTCGGCATGTTCCACCTGGGCGCGCGCGCTGCGTTCGGTCTTGGCGGCGTAACGTGTGCGGGCCAGATCGGCCGCGGGCTGGGACCATGCGGCCCAGCCGGTCGCGTTGCCACTGGCGTTTTCCAGTTTGATGCAATCCACCGGGCAGACCGGCAAACACAGTTCACAACCGGTGCAATAGGCCTCGATGACGGTGTGCATGCGTTTGTTGGCGCCCATGATGGCATCGGTAGGGCAGGCGTCCAGGCACAGCGTGCAACCAATGCACCAGTTCTCGTCGATGTAGACCACCTGGCGCACGGCCTCCACACCAAACGCCGGGTTCAGTGGCTTGGCGGGCAGTGCGGTGATGTGCGCCAAACGGGCTACACCCTCTTGCCCGCCGGGCGGGCATTGGTTGATGTCGGCCTCGCCAGCCGCTATGGCCTGGGCGTAGCCGGCGCAATCCGGGTAGCCGCAGCGTGTGCACTGGGTTTGCGGCAGCGCATCCAGTATGCGGGCCGCAAGCTGCCCAGGCGGTTGCGCCAGCGGGGTCACTTTTTGACGGTTGTGCGCTTGGTTGCTACCTTTTTAGTAGCGGCAGGTGCAGTTTTTGCGGGGGCTACAGCCGGTTTCTTTACGGAAACTTTTTTGGCCACCGGCTTGCGTGCAACGGCCGTTACCGGTGCAGGTGCTGGTTTCGGCTTGGGTGCCGCAGCCACCGGGCGTGCCGGATGGTGCGCCAGGATAAAAGACTTGACCTGTGGGTAGACCAGGTCACGCCAGCGGCGGCCGGAGAAGATGCCGTAGTGGCCCGCGCCCTTGGCTTCGAAGTGCTTTTGTGCGCTGCGGGGCACGCCGGTGCAGATGTCGTGCACGGCCTGGGTCTGTCCCGAGCCGGATATGTCGTCCAGTTCACCTTCGACCGAGAACAGGGCCGTGGTCTTGATGTCCTCGGGGCGCACCCGTTCGATCTTGCCGTTTACGCCTTTGACGTCCCAGGTGCCATGGACCAGGCAGAAGTCCTGGAACACAACCTTGATGGTGTCCAGGTAGTAATCGGCATCCATGTCCAGCACGGCGTTGTACTCGTCGTAGAACTTGCGGTGGGCCTCGGTGCTGGCGTCGTCGCCCTTGATCAGGTCCTTGAAGTAGTCGTAGTGGCTGTTGGCGTGGTTGCTGGGGTTCATCGCCACAAAACCGGTGTGCTGCAGGAAGCCGGGGTAGACACGGCGCCCGGCACCCGGGAAGTTGGAGGGCACACGGAAGATCACGTTGTTTTCAAACCAGCTGTAGCTCTTGTTCATCGCCAGGTTGTTGACAGCCGTGGGCGACTTGCGCGCGTCAATCGGGCCACCCATCATGGTCATGGACAGCGGGGTGGTCTCGCCACGGCTGGCCATCAGGGAAACGGCCGCCAGTACTGGCACCGTAGGCTGGCACACGCTCATCACGTGGCAGTTGCCGTATTTGCCCTGCACGTGGCGGATGAACTCCTGCACGTAGTTGACGTAATCGTCCAGATGGAACTCGCCGTCCGACAGCGGCACCAGACGTGCGTTTTTCCAGTCGGTGATGTAGACCTTGTGGTCTTTCAGCATGGTCTTGACGGTGTCGCGCAGCAGTGTGGCGTAGTGGCCCGACAGTGGGGCGACGATCAGTACGGCGGGCTGGCCCTTGATCTTGTTCAGGGTGGCCTCGTCGTCGCTGAAACGTTTGAACCGGCGCAATTCGCAAAAAGGTTTGTTGATTTCTACACGCTCGTGCAGAGCCACTTCCACGCCGTCGATGTCGACCGTGCGCAGGCCAAATTCTGGTTTTTCGTAGTCCTTGCCCAAGCGGTGCAACAGGTCGTAGCCCGCGGAGAGGCGCTGTGCAAAGGGGTTTTGCCCGGCCATGGTCAGGGGGTTGCCGAATACTTTGGCGGCGGTCTGGGCCAAGTCTGAAAAGGGCTCCATCAAAGACCGCTGGGTTTCGTAGAACTGGTACAGCATGGGAGACTCGCTTTCGGAAACACGTTTCAAAAATAGAAATGTTGCAGTGCAATATACCAGCTTTGCACCATTCTGGGGTGGACATTAGCCTCTAGGATACCCCGTAGATTCCCGGTGTCTGTCAGGCTTCTGAAAGGGTTTTCAGACATGCCACCCAGTTCGCCGTCTGTCAGCACCAAAGCAAAAGAGCGCGAAAGTAGCTATTATTTTTATAGCTGCTTACGCGCTCTGCACGGGGGCTCCAGCCCGATTTGGCTTAAACCACCTTGGCGATGGAGGCGCAGACGTAGTCGATGTTCTTGCTGTTCAGCGCGGCCACACACATGCGCCCTGTGTCGGTGCCATACACGCCAAACTCGCTGCGCAGGCGCACCATCTGGTCCTTGGTCAGGCCGGAGTAGCTGAACATGCCGATCTGGGTGGTGATGAAGGACATGTCCTGCTTCACACCGGCGGCCTTCAGGCCATCGACCAGTTTCTGGCGCATGGCCTTGATGCGCACGCGCATTTCGCCCAGTTCTTTTTCCCACAGGGCGCGCAGCTCGGGGTTGTTCAGTACGGCTGCCACGACGGCGCCACCGTGTGTGGGCGGGTTGGAATAGTTGGTGCGGATGACGATCTTGAGTTGCGACAGCACGCGGCCGGCTTCTTCCTTGTCCTTGCACAGCACGGACAAGCCGCCGACGCGCTCGCCGTACAGGCTGAAGCTCTTGGAGAAGGAGGTGGAGACAAAGAAGTTCAGGCCGGCGGCAACAAACTTCTGGATCACTGCGCCGTCTTCGGCAATGCCGTAGCCAAAGCCCTGGTAGGCCATGTCCAGGAAAGGAGTGAGTTCTTTGGCCTTGACCACGGCGATGACCTTGTCCCAGTCTGCGGGGCTGATGTCATAGCCGGTAGGGTTGTGGCAGCAGGCGTGTAGCACCACGATGGTGCCGGGCGCGGCCGCGTTCAGGCTGGCCAGAAAACCCTCGACATTGACACCGCGATTGGCTGCGTCGTAATACGCATAGGTGTCGACTTCAAAACCCGCGTTGTTGAACAGCGCGCGGTGGTTTTCCCAGCTGGGGTCGGAGATCAGCACTTTGGCGTTGGGGTTCAGGCGCTTCAAAAAGTCCGCACCAATCTTCAGGCCGCCGGTGCCGCCAATGGCTTGCACCGTGGCCACACGGCCGGAGGTCAGGGGTTCGCTGTCTGCGCCAAAGACCAGGCTCTTGACCGCGTTGTCATACGCCACGATGCCGTCGATGGGCAGGTAGCCGCGGGCAGTGGGCTTGTCCATCATGGTTTTTTCTGCGGCCTGCACGCATTGCAGCAGGGGCAGTTTGCCGTTGTCGTCAAAGTACACACCTACGCCCAGGTTCACTTTGGCAGGATTGGTGTCGGCGTTGAATTGCTCGTTCAGACCCAGGATAGGGTCGCGGGGGGCCATTTCGACGGAGGAGAAGAGAGACATAGCGGGTCCTGTGGGAAAGATTCGGGAGGGGTGCGAAGCAGCAGCACGGGGCTGGTGTCGGCCCTCATTCTACCGGGGTGGGTTTACCCCGAGCCGGGCAGGTGATGCGGATACTGCATGGATTCCGCAGCCCGCCACGTCACGGGTCTCAGCCCTGAAGCGCCTTTTGCAGTTCAGGTGGGATGCGGGACGGCTTGGACGTCTGGCCATGGATCCAGCCCACACGCACGGAGCCTGCGCACAGCACAACCGGCGCGCCATCCTGTGATACCAGACGCGCTTCTTGCTGGATGGTGAAGGACGACCGGCCCAGCTCGCTCAAATGCGCGGTGACCAGTAACTGGTCATCCAGCCGGGCCGAGCGCAGGTATTTGAGCTGCACATCGCTGACTACAAAGATGCAGCCCAGGTCCTGCTGCAATTGGCGCTGCTCTACACCCTTGGCGCGCAGCCATTCGGTGCGGGCGCGTTCAAAAAACTTCAGGTAGTTGGCATAGAAAACTATGCCGCCTGCATCAGTGTCTTCCCAATAAATTCTGATGGGCCAGGTGAAGACGTTTTCGGGTGAGGGCAGGGCGGTTGGAGTCATGTGCAACATTGTTGCAGACGGTGGTGGTGCGCATGAGGCATCGCTCCGTGCCACCCTAGGGCGATGGTCGCTGGCGCGACTCCCCTGCGCTGCTCGCGCCGGGCGGGGTCTGGCTAAACTCGGCTACGCCTCAAACAACGCCAGCCCTGATCCGCCCGCCACTGCGCTGCTCGGCACCGCCCAAGGGTGGAACGGAGCGATGCCTCATGCTTTTGGCGAGCGCCAAGAGAAACCATCCAAAACGTTACCAACCCACGTTGGCTCACCTTAGAACATCAAAGTGCCAGCGAAAGTAGCTGTACAGATACTCCCCGCCACCCCCGCGGTCGGTCAGTTTTGCCTGAATTCTGAATTTCGTGCCGACGGGATAGTCTGTCGACAACTTCTTGGAACACTCAACGTGCAGCGTCGTGGGAATTCCTTGACCAGCGGTTGGACGAATGTGGACGCCCCCATGGAGTCCTGATGTGGCGCTAGGCATGAAGCTTTCCACTACGACCATTCGATAAGACTCTTCAGGTTTTGCCATCGCTTTCTTTCGGATCTTCCCAACAAATGTAGACCATTAAACCTTGCCGGATATTCTGGTGGATTCCTGAATAAAAGTGACACCTAGCCGCCGCCGAATATACATAGTCTGCTCCCATAAAGATAGCAAATCGCCCCGCGTCCAATAAATCGGACCGTTGCCCTGTAGCCACCGTAACCAATCCCAAGCCGAGCTAGCGGTGCGGGCTGGGCGATCCCTTGTGCGTGGCTGAGGAGCGCAGGGCCGGGCGGATCAGGGCTGGCGTTGTTTGAGCCCGCAGGGCGAGTTTAGCCAGACCCCGCCTGGCACGAGCACCGCAAGGCAGCCCGCAGGGCCCACGCACCAGGGTCGCTCGGCCCGCACCGTTGGCTCGGCGTTGTTCAGCACGGTCATTCGGACAGCGCTGCATGCAGGACAATCTGCAGATGCGTTATCTCCGCTTCTATGCCCACACCCGCCGCCATCCTTCGGCCATTTTGTTGCTGGTGCAGTTGCTCGGCTTGGTGCTCTACCCCTTTATTGAAAACACCGATGCTGGCCGCATCGGTCTTAGTGCGTTTGGCGTCCTGGTGCTGGCCATCACCACGCGCATGGTGCGACGCACGCCGGGGCTGACTTGGGTGAGTATGTGCATTGCACTCCCAGCCGTCATCTTGCTGGGTTTGCAGGCCTTGTACGGCATGCCGCACTTGCTACCCTGGTCGGCGGGCCTGGAGGCCGTGTTTTATTTCTATGCGGCGGGCAGCCTGATCGCCTACATGATGGAAGACCAGCGCGCCACGACCGACGAGTTATTTGCTGCAGGTGCCACATTTACGTTACTGGCGTGGGCGTTTGCCTATTTGTTTGTGCTGGCCCAGGCACTGCAGCCGGGATGCTTTGCGGCGGCTGTGAACGCAGACCAACCACGCACCTGGACGGAGCTGATGTTCTTGAGCTTTGCGCTGCTGTCCAGCACCGGTATTGGCGATGTGATTCCCATCACCCCACATGCCCGTGCGCTGGCCAGTCTGGAAATGTTCGCAGGCATTATTTATTTGGCCGCTGTCGTGTCGCGTTTGATTGGTTTAACCCTACAGTCGCGCAAGTAAGGCTGTATTCATATACAGTATCTGGTTTCCCGTATCCGCTCACTTGCCCCATTGGAGTCCGCGCCCCATGAACGAAGCCGTGTCCCCGAATTCGCCCGCACCCGTTGAACAGCCAACCGGTAAGTTCATCCGCTACCCCGGTTCACCGTTCGAGCTGTACCAGCCTTATCCACCGGCTGGCGATCAGCCCGAAGCCATTGACCAACTGGTGGCGGGTGTCACCGATGGCGAGGTGTTCCAGACCCTGCTGGGCGTGACCGGCTCGGGCAAGACCTACACCATGGCCAATGTGATCGCCCGCCTGGGCCGCCCGGCCATCGTGTTCGCGCACAACAAGACACTGGCCGCGCAGCTGTACAGCGAGTTCCGCGAGTTTTTCCCGAACAACGCGGTGGAGTATTTCGTCAGTTATTACGACTACTACCAGCCCGAGGCCTATGTGCCACAGCGCGATCTGTTCATCGAGAAGGACAGCGCGATCAACGAACACATCGAGCAGATGCGCCTGTCGTGCACCAAATCGATCCTGGAGCGGCGCGATGTGGTCATCGTGGCAACGGTGTCCGCCATCTACGGTATCGGCCAGCCCGAGGCGTACCACAAGATGGTCATGACCCTGCGCGCGGGCGACAAGCTCAACCAGCGCGATGCCATCGCGCAACTGGTGCGCATGCAGTACCAGCGCAACGACATGGATTTCAGCCGTGGCACCTTCCGCGTGCGGGGCGACACCATCGATATCTTCCCGGCCGAACATTCCGAGATGGCGCTGCGCCTGGAGATGTTTGACGATGAGATTGAATCCTTGCAGTTGTTCGACCCCTTGACCGGCCGCATCCGCCAGAAGATTCCGCGCTTTACTGTCTACCCCGGCAGCCACTACGTCACTCCGCGTGACCAGGTGCTGATGGCAGTGGAAACCATCAAGGTGGAGCTGTCAGACCGGCTCAAAGAGTTTGTGGCCGCAGGCAAGCTGGTGGAAGCGCAGCGGCTGGAGCAACGCACGCGTTTTGATCTAGAAATGCTGAGCGAAGTCGGCCACTGCAAGGGTATTGAAAACTACAGCCGCCACCTGGCGGGCAGCGCCCCGGGCGACCCGCCATCCACGCTGACGGATTACATGCCCAAGGACGCGGTCATGTTCATCGACGAAAGTCATGTCACGATCGGCCAGTTCGGCGCCATGTATCTGGGTGACCGTTCGCGCAAGACCACACTGGTGGAATACGGATTCCGCCTGCCCAGCGCGCTGGACAACCGGCCGCTCAAGTTTGCTGAGTTTGAGAAACGCATGCGGCAGGCGATTTTTGTGTCTGCTACGCCTTCTACCTACGAAAAGGAACACGCAGGCCAGGTCGTGGAGCAGGTGGTCCGCCCCACAGGACTGGTCGACCCTGAAGTCGAGGTGCGGCCCGCTACCCACCAGGTGGACGATGTGCTGCAGGAAATCCGCATCCGGGTCGAGAAGAATGAGCGCGTGCTGATCACGACGCTGACCAAACGTATGGCCGAGCAGTTGACCGACTATTTGACCGACAACGGCGTCAAGGTGCGTTACCTGCACAGCGATGTGGACACCGTGGAGCGGGTCGAAATCTTGCGCGATCTGCGTCTGGGTGCCTTTGACGTGTTGGTCGGTATCAATTTGCTGCGTGAAGGCCTGGACATTCCCGAGGTGTCATTGGTGGCCATTCTGGACGCCGACAAGGAGGGTTTCTTACGTTCCGAACGCTCACTGATACAGACCATCGGCCGGGCGGCCCGCAACCTGAATGGTCGGGCCATCCTGTACGCCGACCGAATCACCGACTCCATGGAACGCGCTATGGGCGAGACTGAGCGCCGCCGCAAAAAGCAGATTGCCCACAATCTGGAGCGGGGTATTACGCCGCGGGCCATCGTCAAAAAGGTGCGCGACCTGATCGACGGCGTCTACAGCGAAAAGGCGGGCAAGGAGGCAGATCGTCTGGAACGCGACGCCATGCAGCGGGCCCAGGTGGAAGACATGAGCGAGAAGGATATCTCCCGTGAAATCAAGCGTTTGGAGAAGCTGATGATGGAACACGCCCGCAATCTGGAGTTCGAAAAGGCCGCCAAAGTGCGGGATCAGCTTGGCATCTTGAAGCAGCAGGCCTTTGGTGCGCCAGGCACCGACAACATCGTGCCCATTTCGGCTGCGGCCAAATAGCCCGGTTTGTGACTGGTCAGTCTGAATACCTGAGGAAAACCCTAGGTTTTTTGGTATACTTGACTGGAATAGTCAACCAAGTAGGACTGAAGGAGTTTTCCATGCGTCTCACTACCAAAGGCCGTTTTGCGGTCACCGCGATGATTGATCTCGGCTTGCGACAAAGCAGCGGGCCAGTGACTTTGGCTGCCATCAGCCAGCGCCAGCAGATTTCGCTGTCGTACCTGGAGCAATTGTTTGGCAAGCTGCGCCGCCACGAACTGGTGGAATCCACCCGTGGCCCCGGCGGCGGTTACACCCTGGCGCGCAAGGCGTCGGACATCACCGTAGCCGACATTATCGTCTCCGTTGACGAACCCATCGACGCCACCCACTGCGGCGGCAAAGAAAACTGCCAGGGCGAGGGCGAACGCTGCATGACCCACGACCTGTGGACCGCGCTCAATGTGCGCATGGTGGAGTTTCTGGACTCGGTCACCCTGCAAAAACTGGTGGATGACCAACTGGCCAAGGGCCTGCAGGTCGAAGACAAGCCCAGCGTCAAACGCGCGATTTCGGCTATGCCCATCACCAAGCCCATCCGCATCAATGCGCCCAATTCCGTGTTTGCCTTGGGCAACGCGTTCTCTAAAAACTGATTCCCCTCGTTTTAATAGTTAATTGCCATGGATTCCACTCCCCACTTCCCGATCTACATGGACTACAGCGCCACGACGCCGTGCGACGAGCGCGTGGTGGATGCCATGGTGCCCTGGTTGCGCAACCATTTCGGCAACCCGGCATCGCGCAGCCACGCCTGGGGCTGGGAAGCCGAAGCGGCTGTGGAAAACGCCCGCGGCCAGGTCGCAGCCCTGATTGGTGCCGACCCGCGCGAGATTGTGTGGACGTCCGGCGCCACCGAATCCATCAACCTGGCCTTGAAGGGTGCCGCCAACTTCTACAAGTCCAAGGGCAAACACATCATCACCGTCAAGACCGAACACAAAGCCGTGCTGGACACCTGCCGCGAGCTGGAGCGCCAGGGCTTTGACGTGACCTACCTGGACGTGCAGGCAGACGGCCTGATCGACATGGCCGTGTTCAAGGCAGCGATTCGCGCTGACACGATTCTGGTCAGCGTCATGTATGTCAACAACGAGATTGGCGTCATTCAGGACATCGCTGGCATTGGCGCGGTGTGCCGTGAAAAAGGCATTGTTTTCCACGTCGACGCTGCACAAGCCACCGGGCGGGTCGAATTCGATTTGTCCACGCTGCCCGTCGATTTGATGAGCCTGACCTCGCACAAGACCTATGGCCCCAAGGGCGTGGGCGCGCTGTTCGTGCGCCGCAAGCCCCGCATCCGCCTGGAAGCGCAAATGCACGGTGGCGGCCACGAGCGCGGCATGCGCAGCGGCACCTTGCCCACCCACCAGATCGTCGGCATGGGCGAGGCCTACCGTATCGCCAAGGAAGAAATGGCGTCCGACAACATCCGTATCCGCGCCCTGCATGAACGCATGTTGGCTGGTTTGAAGGATGTGGAGCAGGTGTTTATCAATGGGCATGAGACGCAACGTGTGCCGCACAACCTGAACATGAGCTTCAACTATGTTGAAGGCGAGTCGCTGATTATGGGTATCAAGGGCCTGGCGGTCAGCAGCGGCTCGGCGTGTACGTCTGCATCACTGGAACCCAGCTATGTGCTGCGTGCCCTGGGTCGCAGCGACGAACTGGCCCACAGCAGCCTGCGTATGACCATTGGCCGCTGGACCACCGAAGCCGAGATTGACTACGCAGTGGACACCATCAAGAAAAACGTAGCCAAGCTGCGTGATTTGAGCCCCTTGTGGGACATGTTCAAAGAAGGCATTGATATTTCCACGATCCAGTGGGCTGCGCATTAAGGAGAAACACCATGGCATATTCAGAAAAAGTCGTTGACCACTATGAAAACCCCCGCAATGTCGGCAGCTTTGAAAAAGGCGACGACTCTGTTGGCACCGGCATGGTGGGTGCGCCCGCTTGCGGCGACGTGATGAAGCTGCAGATCAAGGTCAATCCGCTGACGGGTGTGATCGAAGATGCACGCTTCAAGACCTATGGCTGCGGCTCGGCCATCGCGTCCAGCTCGCTGGTGACCGAATGGGTCAAGGGCAAGACGCTGGACGAAGCGGCTGCGCTGAAAAACAGCCAGATCGCCGAAGAACTGGCATTGCCACCGGTCAAGATCCACTGCTCCATCCTGGCTGAAGACGCCATCAAGGCGGCTGTGGATGATTACAAAGCTAAACATCTTGGGGACAGACCGCAGCCTGCAACGCAGGCAAGCTCTGTCCCCAACTGAATAGAAACTGTCTAGAACATGGCAGTTACATTGACCGAAGCCGCCGCACGGCACGTCACCCGCTACTTGACCAAGCGCGGGAAGGGCGTGGGCGTGCGCCTGGGCGTCAAGACCACGGGTTGCTCCGGCTTGGCTTACCAGCTGGAGTACGTGGACGAGTTGGCACCCGAGGATCTGGTTTTTGAAGGCCACGGTGTCAAGGTGCTGGTCGATCCCAGGAGCCTGGCGTATCTGGATGGCACCGAGCTGGATTTTGTGCGCGAAGGTTTGAACGAAGGCTTTCGCTTCAACAACCCGCGTGAGCGCGACAAGTGCGGCTGCGGTGAGTCCTTCCGCGTGTGAACCTGCAATCGAATGATTTTGAACTGTTCGGCGTAAACCAGCAGTTCGACCAGGACCGCGCCACGCTGGATGCGCGCTGGAAGGAACTGCAGCGTGAGGCCCATCCCGACAAGTTTGCAGCCCAGGGCGAGGCTGCACAACGTGTGGCCATGCAATGGTCGGTGCGCATCAATGAAGCCTACCAACGCCTCAAGGACCCGCTCAAACGCGCAGCCTACCTCTGTGAACTGGCCGGTGCGCCCATCAATGCCCACAGCAACACGGCCATGCCTGCCCCGTTCCTGATGCAGCAAATGGAGTGGCGTGAGGAACTGGACGATGCCCACGACGACAGTGCGTTGAATACTTTGCGCGAAAATGTAGAGGCTGCGCAACGTGAACTCATCTATGAGTGTGCGCAGCGCCTGGACATCCAGCACGATTACCCGGCTGCCGTACAGTCGGTGCGCGCGCTGATGTTCATTGAAAAGTTTGCGCACGATCTCGATCTGGCGTTTGACAAGTTGGAAACCTGAATACAAAACCCGGCGAGACCGGTTACGGGCCTGTGTGGTGCGTAGCCCAGCACGCAAGTGACAAGAAAAAATGGCGCTTCTACAAATTTCCGAACCGGGCCAGGCGCCCAACCCCCACGAGCGGCGTATCGCGGTCGGCATAGACCTGGGCACGACCCATTCCCTGGTGGCAGCGGTGCGCAATGGCGTTGCCGAGTGCCTGCCGGACGATAGCGGTCGCGTCATCTTGCCTTCGGTCGTGCGCTACCTGGAGGGCGGCAAACGCGAGATTGGCCACGCCGCACAGGCCGCCTTGGCCAGCGACCCGGAGAACACGATTGCTTCCGCCAAGCGTTTCATGGGCCGCAGCTTGGCCGATGTTGCCGGAGCAGAAAAATTACCGTACCGATTTGCCGACCACACTGGCATGTTGGGCGTGCTGACCGTAGCAGGAGAAAAGTCCCCGGTCGAGGTCAGCGCCGACATTCTGGCTACGCTGCGTTACCGCGCCGAAGACACCTTCAATGATGATCTGTACGGCGCCGTGATCACCGTGCCTGCCTACTTTGACGAAGCCCAGCGCCAAGCCACCAAGGATGCCGCGAAACTGGCCGGCATCAACGTACTGCGCCTGATCAACGAGCCCACCGCCGCTGCCATTGCCTACGGTCTGGACAACGCCAGCGAAGGCGTCTATGCCATTTACGACCTGGGCGGCGGCACTTTTGATATCTCCATTCTGCGGCTGACCCAGGGTGTATTTGAAGTGGTGTCCACGGGTGGTGATTCCGCTTTGGGCGGCGACGACTACGACCATGCGCTGGCCGACTGGGTGCTGGCACAAACCGGGGCGCAGGCTGCCAATGCGTCGGACAAGGCTGCACTGAAGGTGGCTGCCCGGGCATGCAAGGAAGCCTTGTCCACTACAAAAACAGTAGCGTTCCATGTAGATTTGACGGGGGCTAGCGTCCGTTTTGACGTAAGTCAATCCCAGTTGGAGTCGGCTACAGCCCACTTGACGGCCCGGACCATTGCCGCCGCCCGCAAAGCCCTGCGTGATGCACGTCTGTCGGTGCAGGACGTGCAGGGTGTGGTAATTTCGCGACATGTGCGGCCCCTCGTACCGCCGGTCGATGAACTCGATCCGCGTGAGCCATTTGATCTGCGCCATGCCGTACCAGCCGGGAAGAATCAGCCGCAACGGGAAACCATGTTCGG
>JAZKDY010000012.1:18708-29357 GCA_040387325.1 Pseudomonadota bacterium
TCTACCCGCATGCCCCAGGTGCAGGCCGCGGTGGCACAGTTCTTTGGCCGCGCACCGCTGAACAACCTGAACCCCGACGAAGTGGTGGCTCTGGGCGCCGCCATCCAGGCCAACCAGCTGGCGGGCAACAACACGGCAGGCGATTTGTTGCTGCTGGATGTGATCCCCCTGTCGCTGGGTGTGGAGACCATGGGCGGCCTTGTGGAGCGCATCGTTCCGCGCAATCAGACCATACCCACCGCCATGGCGCAGGATTTCACCACCTACAAAGACGGCCAAACCGCACTGGCTTTGCACGTCGTGCAGGGTGAGCGGGATCTGGTGAGTGATTGCCGCAGCCTGGCACGTTTTGAGTTGCGTGGCATCCCGCCCATGGCTGCTGGCGCCGCGCGCATTCGCGTGACTTTTACAGTCGATGCCGATGGGCTGCTGAATGTCGCTGCACACGAACAGGTCAGCGGTGTGCAGGCGGATATCAACGTGAAGCCTTCATACGGGTTGAGTGATTCACAAATTGCGCAAATGCTGCAAGACAGCTTTTCCACTGCGGAGCAAGACATCCGCACCCGTGCTGTGGTCGAGGCCCAGGTCGATGCTGATCGTCTGCTGCTGGCTATCCAGAGTGCGCTGGATGCCGATGCCGATTTGCTGAGTCAACCGGAACGTGCCGAAATCGATGTCGCCATGCAGGCGCTGACCAACGGCAGATCGGGCACTGACGCTGCAGAGATAGAAGCTTTGAGCAAAGCCCTGGCCCAAGCCACAGAAAATTTTGCCGCCATGCGCATGAACAAGGGAATTGCCCAGGCGCTAGAAGGCAAGAATATTGAATCGATCTAACATGCCCATCATCAGAATCCTGCCGCACCCTGAGTACTGTCCACAAGGCGCCGAAGTGAGCGCACCGGCTGGCACCTCCATCTGCGAAGCCCTGCTGGACAACCACATCAATATCGAGCATGCCTGCGACATGAGCTGCGCCTGCACAACCTGCCACGTCATCGTGCGCGAGGGTTTTGCGTCGCTCAATGAACTTGATGAAACAGAAGAAGACCTGCTGGACCGCGCTTGGGGGCTGGAGCCCAACTCGCGCCTGAGCTGCCAGGCTTTTTTGGCACAAAAGGATGTGGTGGTGGAGATCCCCAAGTACTCGCTCAACCACGCAAAAGAGAACCACTGAAAAAGCGGAGAGGATCGCATGCGTCAAATCTTCCTGGATACGGAAACCACCGGTTTCAACGCCAACCTCGCACAAAACCCGGACCGCATGGTCGAAATCGGCTGTGTGGAGCTGGTCAACCGCAAGCTCACCGGCAACAACCTGCATTTCTACCTGAACCCTGAACGGGACAGTGACGAAGGCGCCTTGCGCGTGCACGGGCTGACGACTGAATTTTTGAGCGACAAGCCCAGGTTTTCCGCCATTGCCAAGGATTTGCTGGACTACGTGGCCGGTGCCGAAATCATCATCCACAATGCACCGTTCGACATCTCCTTTTTGGATGCAGAGCTGGCGCGTGCCGGCCACCAGCCGTTCAAGAAATACATAGGCTCGGTGACCGACACGCTGGTCATGGCCAAGGAGATGTTCCCTGGCAAACGCAACAGCCTGGACGCCCTGTGTGACCGGCTGGAAGTGGATAACTCCGGCCGCACCCTGCACGGCGCTTTGCTGGATGCCGAGTTGTTGGCCGACGTGTACATCAACATGACCCGCGGCCAGGATGCGCTCCTGATGGACGTAGGCTCATCCAACGAGAGTGGGATCAAGGTGGTGCAGGTTGATCTGCGTGGTTTTGAGCTGCCGGTGGTGGCCGCCAATGCCCAGGAGCTGGCGGCGCACGACGAGGTGCTGGTCCAAATGGACAAATCCAGCGGTGGCAAAACGCTGTGGCGAAAGCTGGCCTGAAGATTGTTGTATAATTTGAGGCTATTCTGATGAATAATCAGGGCGGTTAGCTCAGGGGTAGAGCACTGCATTCACACTGCAGGGGTCACAAGTTCGAAACTTGTACTGCCCACCAAATACGGTAAAGATAAAGCACCTTGCGGAAACGCCAGGTGCTTTTTTCTTGGGCCTTTGGATATGGCAGCAATGCCTACTTCTGTTCCAGCTTGCGCAACACCTCCACCGCGTTTGTATTGGTGCTGTCCAGTTCCACGGCGCGTCGGTAATTCTGTACGGCGCGGGCCGTGTCTCCTTGCACCATATAGGCCTCACCCAGGCTGTCGTAGCCGTTGCCATCCTCAGGAAACAGCGCGACGTTGAGTTTGAACACCTCTACGGCTTCAGGCAGACGGTTCTTCAGCAGGTAGTGGTAGCCCAGCAGGTTCAGTTCATCGGGGCTTTTGGCTGGGGGGAATGTCTTGCGCTGCTGTTGAAATTGTCCGACGGCTGCGCCAATGCCTTGTTTGGCAATGGTTTGGGCCAGTACATCCGCCAGGCCACGCTTCGGTGCGGGTGTTGGCAGATCGTACAACACACGGGTGACAGACTCCGCCATCTGGTAGATGGCGGGCGTGATCGTGCCGCCACCGTCGTTCATCAGGATGACGACGAGCCTTTGGTCGTCTGGAAAACGGGTGATCAGGCTGCGAAAGCCGTTGGTGTTGCCACCGTGTTCGTGCACTGCGACGTCACGTGCTCCAATCTTGCGGGTGCCCACCAGCCAGCCGTAGCCAAAACCCAGATCGCGGCGCACGTCGTCTTTGGCGTAGGGTGTGAACATGCGCTGCTTGGCCGACGCGGACAACAGTGTGGTGCCATACAGCGCACGGTCCCAACGCAACAAGTCTCCAACTGTGCTGTACATGCCGCCCGCGGAGTAACCATTGGCCATGTGCATGGGTGCGGCGCTCTCGTAAGCACCGTCGGGGCCTTTGAGGTAACCCGTGGCCTTGCGGTCCACCACACGTTCGGGTGCTTCGTAGCCTGAGCGTGCCATGCGCAGTGGGGTCAGTACCATGTCGTCCAGCGCCTGCTGATAGGGCTTGCCGGTCAGCTTTTCAATGGCATAACCCAACAGGTAGTAACCGGAACTGTTGTACTTGCCAGCAGAACCCGGCGTAAATTCCAGATCGCGGTTCATGATCTCCATGAACTCCGCGCGGGAGACCTTGGCACCCAGGCGGCTCTCCCAAAAACCGGGGAAGTTGGCGTAGTCGACGATACCCGAGGTGTGGTTGAGCAACTGGTGGATGGTTACCGTGTTGCCTATGCCAGGCCGCAGGTCCGGCACATACAGGCCTATGGTGTCGTCCAGTTTGAGCTTGCCTTGTTCCACCAGTTGCATCACCAGTGTGGCGGTGAATTGTTTGGTCAACGAGGCGATACGAAAGGCTGTGTCCGGCGTATTGGGGATCTTCCACTCGCGGCTGGCCAAACCAAAGGCGCCTTGGTAGACCACCTTGCCGTGGTCGGCGACCAGCACCACGCCATCCAACTGGCCTATGGCGTGGTACTGCGTCAGAAGCGTCTGCAGCTTGTGGGATGTTGCGAGGGTGGCTGTTTGGACTTTGGGCGTTTGCGCGTGGACGGATGTGCTGATGGTCAATGCAGCTATAGCGTAAACGGCGCGGCTTAGCCAATGGTTGGTTTTTGGGGTGGGTTGCATGGGTGCCTGGGCTCCGGGTAGGGATGGAAAGACCCCTGGTGCGGGGAAGGGCGCACTGTAAGCTTGCCGAGACCCGGTCGCAGCCCCCATGCGACGAACTGCCCGCCGGGCGTTATGGATGGAAAGCCCGAGGGACAGGCGGAATCGGTCGCCTCAGATCCGTTCAATCACCACCGCAATGCCCTGGCCCACACCGATACACATGGTGCACAAGGCGTAGCGACCGCCCGTTTTGTGCAACTGGTTGATTGCCGTGGTGACCAGGCGGGCACCCGATGCGCCCAAAGGGTGACCCAGGGCAATGGCGCCGCCGTTGGGGTTGACACGCGGGTCGTCGTCCTGCAGGCCCAGCATGCGCAGCACGGCCAGGCCTTGCGCGGCAAAGGCTTCGTTGAGTTCAATCACGTCCATTTGTGCAAGGCTCAAGCCTGTGAGCGCCAGCACCTTTTGCGTGGCCGGGGCCGGACCAATACCCATGATGCGTGGTGGTACACCGGCGGTGGCCATGCCCACCACACGGGCGCGCGGGGTCAAGCCGTTCTGCTTGGCTGCGGCTTCGTTGGCCAGCAGCAGGGCACAGGCGCCATCGTTGACACCGCTGGCATTGCCGGCTGTCACCGTGCCATCTGCACGCACGGCACCCTTGAGTTTGGCCAGTGCTTCCAGTGACGTTTCGCGGGGGTGTTCGTCCTTGGCGACCACGATGGCATCGCCCTTTTTTTGCGGGATGTTCACGGGTGTCAATTCGGCATCAAAGAAGCCGGACTTTTGTGCCGCCACGGCCTTCAGCTGGCTGGCCAGCGCCATCTTGTCCTGGTCTTCGCGGCTGATCTTGTACTCGGCGGCTACGTTCTCTGCGGTCTCAGGCATGGCGTCAATGCCGTAGCGTTCCTTCATACGCGGGTTGACAAAGCGCCAGCCGATGGTGGTGTCGTACATCTGCGCAGCGCGGCTGAAGGCGCTCTCGGCTTTGCCCATGACAAAGGGCGCGCGGCTCATGCTCTCCACACCGCCTGCTATCATTAATGTAGCTTCTCCGGCTTTTATGGCGCGGGCTGCAGTGCCAACAGCGTCCATACCCGAGCCGCACAGGCGGTTGATGGTGGTGCCAGGAAGCTCCAGCGGCAGGCCCGCCAGCAGACTGGCCATGTGGGCCACATTGCGGTTGTCTTCACCGGCCTGGTTGACACAACCGTAGATGACGTCCGTTACCGCCTGCCAGTCCACATGGGGGTTGCGGGCCATCAGCGCCGCCAGCGGCACGGCCGCCAGGTCGTCGGTGCGCACACTGCTCAATGCGCCACCGTAGCGGCCAAAGGGGGTGCGAATGGCGTCACAGATAAATGCCTGGTTCATGGGGTTCTTTCTGGCTGTAGGGGCGCTGAAATGCTAACACCGGCATTCCAGCCAGGCGTCGCCCATTTGACTCTGCAAACCTGCGCGAAGGACCGCTAACATCGTGGTGGTCGCCTGCGTGCGTCCGGCCCTTGGAGTTCACCATGCCCCGTTTTGCTGCCAACCTCACCATGCTGTTCAACGAGGTTGCTTTTTTGGACCGCTTTGCCTTGGCCGCCCAGGCAGGCTTTGACGCCGTCGAGTTTTTGTTTCCTTATGCCTACGCGGCAGAGGACATTCGCCAGCGCCTGGATACCAACGGCCTGCGCCTGGTGTTGCACAACCTGCCGCCGGGTAACTGGGATGCGGGTGAGCGCGGCATCGCTTGCCACCCGGACAGGGTGGACGAGTTCCGCGCCGGGGTCGCCCAGGGTATTGCCTACGCAAAGGCCCTGGGTGTGGGCCAGCTCAATTGCCTGGCGGGCAAGGCACCTGCGGGCATTACGGACGACGTGCTGCGGCGCACACTGCTCGCCAATCTGCGCTTTGCCGCACGGGCGTTCAAGGATGCGGGCCTGCGTTTGCTGGTGGAGCCCATCAACAGCTTTGACATCCCCGGCTTCTATGTGAACCGCACGGCCCAGGCGCTGTCTCTGCTGGAGGAAGTAGAGGCGGACAACGTCTACTTGCAATACGACATTTACCATGCACAGCGCATGGAGGGGGAGTTGTCCGCCACCATTGCCGAGCACCTCCCCCGCATAGGCCATATGCAACTGGCGGACAACCCTGGGCGCCACGAGCCGGGTACTGGTGAAATCAACTTTCCCTTTCTGTTCGACCATCTGGACCGCCTGGGTTACAGCGGATGGATAGGCTGTGAATACAAACCCATGACCACCACAACCGCAGGATTGGGCTGGATTCACCCATACATCCAATCGACAAACACTTTTGCGCCTGTGCACACACTATGACAAGCCACTCTGAACCATCACCCGCGCGCGACCTGCTGCGCCGCATGTTCGATGCGGCCATTGCCAGTGCCCAACCGGCTCTGTGTGTGCCACCGCATTTGCCGTCCCCCGGCGCGCTGGGCAAGGGGCGGCTCATCGTCATTGGCGCGGGCAAGGCGTCGGCTGCGATGGCGCGTGCGGTGGAAGACCATTGGCCTGGCCCCCTATCAGGCCTGGTCGTCACGCGGTATGGCTATGGCGTACCCTGCGAGCGCATCGAAATCGTTGAGGCCGCGCATCCGGTGCCCGACGCCGCAGGGCTTGCAGCGGCACAGCGTATGTTGCAATTTGTGCAGGGGCTTACCGAGGATGATGTGGTTCTGTGCCTCATCTCCGGCGGAGGTTCTTCGTTGTTGCCGTTGCCGTTGGAGGGTCTGACACTGGAGCACAAACAGGCGGTGAACCGTGCGCTGTTGAAGTCGGGCGCCTCCATCAGCGAGATGAACTGCGTGCGCCGCCACCTCTCTGCCATCAAAGGCGGCCGTTTGGCAGTGGCCTGCCACCCGGCACGGGTGGTGACCTTGCTGATCTCGGATGTGCCAGGAGACGACCCTATCAATATTGCATCAGGCCCTACGGTGGCAGACCCCACCCACGCGCACGATGCACGGGCCATTGTGAAACGCTACGGCATCGATTTGCCCGCCGAGGTGCGCGCCGCGCTGGAGTCGGACCGCTGCGAATCGGTCAAGCCGGGCGACCAGCGTCTGGCGCGCAACAGCGTACACATGGTGGCGGCCCCGCAAATGGCGCTGGAAGCGGCCGCCCAGGTGGCGCGGGATGCCGGTTATGGCGCCTACATCCTGGGTGACGCACTGGAAGGCGAGGCGCGCGATGTGGGCAAGGTGTTGGCCGGTATTGCGCTGCAGGTGGCGCAGCGTGGCCAGCCCATGCAAACGCCCTGTGTATTGCTATCGGGTGGAGAGACCACGGTCACCTTGCGCGGCAAGGGCAGCGGTGGGCGCAATGTGGAATGCCTGCTGTCCATGGGCATTGCCTTGGGCGGGCACCCCCGCATCCATGCACTGGCAGGTGATACCGATGGTGTGGACGGTGTGGCCGAAATTGCAGGCGCCTGCATCGGCCCCGACACTTTGGAACGGGCGCATGCGCTGGGTCTAAAACCCCACGACTGCCTGAATGACAACGACGGCCATGGTTTCTTTGGCAAGCTCGGCGACTCTGTGGTGACGGGCCCTACCTTGACCAATGTGAATGACTTCCGGGCTATTCTGATTGAGTAGGCTAGCCCGAGGTTTTATGCATTTTCATTCCATGCGTATTCCATTTGGTGGGCGGTACGCAAGGCCAGCTCCCGGTTGACCAGTGTCTCCACCAGATGCAAAGACATATCAATGCCTGCAGAGATGCCGCCAGACGTCACGGTGTTGCCATCGCGAATCCATCGCCGGTCCCGCACCACTTTGACCTGGGGAAACATGGTTTGCAGATCGTCCATGTCTTCCCAGTGGGTCGTGGCCTGTTTGCCGGCCAGCAGACCCGCCTGGGCCAGCAAAAAAGCCCCGGTGCACACCGACGTGGTCAGCTCACTTTCGCGCGCGGTTTTGACAATCCATGCGATGACTTCAGGCTTGTCCAATTCGGCCGTCACGACGCCACCGGGAACCACCAGTACATCGATGTTGGCGTGGTCTGCGAAGCCAGTATCCGGTAGTAAACCCAGTCCGGCGCGGGCACGGGTTGACGCACAGGATTGCCCAATAGTCAGCACCTTGAACGGTATCTCGGCGCCGGGGTTCAGCCGCGTATGGACGCGCGACGCACAGGTAAACACCTCGTAGGGGCCCGCCAGGTCCAGCAGCTCAACGTCGTCAAAAACAAAAATACCGATGGTCCGTGTCATGGAAGCCCCGCAAGGAGAGTTAAAGAACTGTTTTGAGGTTCCATGATGGCAAACAAGTTATTGACATATATGCCATTGATAGTTGAATATCTGCCAATATGACGACAACCCCCTCCACCGGTAGCACACCGACTCACATCTGGGTGCTGGTCTATCCCGATTTTTTACTGCTGGACGCAACCGGTCCCGTGCAGGTCTTCTCCACCGCCAACGATGATGCGCGCGACGCGGGCTTGCCTGAGCCCTACCGCATCGCCTTGGTGTCCAAGGATGGTGGCGCCATCAGGTCGTGTTCCGGTGTCACGGTGTTGACCCAAAAGTTGCCGCGGGGCACCACGCCCGGCGCCACGCTGGTCGTGTCGGGCGGGCGGGGGTGTGAGCAGGCCCTTGCGGATGCGGCAACGCTGAAGTGGGTGACGCGAGCCTACCCACGGCTTGCGCGGTGTTGTGCGGTGTGTACGGGTGCTTTTGTGTTGGCCCACGCTGGACTGTTGGACCATCGGCGTGCGGTTACGCATTGGCTGGACGCGGGGCAACTGCAGCAGCGGTATCCTGCCGTGCACGTGCAGGATGACGCGATTTACATCAAAGACGGACCACTCTACACCTCAGCCGGTATCACCGCAGGTATTGATTTGTCGCTGAGCCTGGTGGAGGAGGACCTCGGTCGCCTGGTGGCGCAGCGCGTGGCCAAACGCCTGGTCGTTTTTCTGAAACGCCCCGGCGGGCAGCGCCAGTTCAGTTCTGAACTGTTGGCGCAAGCGGACGACCAGGGCATCGGCGCCCAGTTGACCCAGTGGCTCAGGCCCCGCTTGAAACAGACCATTGGGGTTGAAGCAATGGCGCAGGCCCTGGCCCTATCGGTACGCACTCTACACCGCAAGCTGGGTGTGGAGTCAGGCGCCACACCCGCCCAGTTTTTGACCTGTATGCGGCTGGACGTGGCCTGTGCGCTACTGGAGCGCGCCGATGTTTCCATCAAACAAGTCGCACGCCAGACCGGCTTCGGTTCGGAGTACAACCTTCGGCGTGCCTTTGCGGCCCATCTGGGCGTGGTACCTACCGAGTACCGCGCCCGCTTCGGCTGATCAAGACAAATTACGCTGCCTGCACTTGCAGGTCTTCGTTGGCCGCACCCTGTGTGCTGGCCTTGATGTGTGCTGCGGCCAGGGTCAGGGCCTCGGCCTTCTTGGCGTCCCCCATGGCCACACCTTCGGCGCGCACAAAGCGCACATCGGTGATACCCAGGAAGCCAAACACGGTCTGCAGATAACTTTCCTGGTGCTCCATCGCACGGCCACCTTCGCTGGTGGAGTACACACCACCGCGGGTGGAGGCCACGATCACGGTTTTGCCACCGGCCAAACCCTTGGGGCCGGTTGCGGTGTATGTAAAGGTACGGCCAGCCTGGGCCACGCGGTCAATCCAGGCCTTCAATTGGCTAGGGATGCTGAAGTTGTACAGCGGTGCGCCCACCACGATGACGTCGGCGGCCAAAAACTGGGTCACCAGGGCTTCAGAGACTGCGTTTTCGCGGCGTTGTCCTTCGCTCAGGCTATCGGCGGTGGGCGGCATGCGAAACCCCAGAGATTCGGCCGACAAGTGGCTGGGGGTGTTTTCCACCAGGTCCAGGTATTCCACCGCGGTGTTGGGGTGGCTGGCCGTCCAGGTGTTCACGATGTCGCGTGTCAGCTGGCGGGAGACGGACTGGGCGCCGGTGATGCTGGAGTCGATGTGCAAGAGTTTCATGGTGGACCTTTCAGGTGGTTGGTGTCGATGGATTAATTGTCGAATTGAAACCATTCTTTGATAAGTCAGCAAAAATGCGTTAAATTGTCCTATCAGTAGAACAATGGAGCCGCCATGCAGGATTTGAACGACATGCTGTACTTCACCGAAGTGGTGGAGGCCGGTGGTTTTGCGGCGGCGGCCAGGCGCCTGGGATTGCCCAAATCCAAGATCTCGCGCCGGGTGGCCGAGCTGGAAGGGCGGCTGGGGGTGCGGCTATTGCAACGCACCACCCGCAAACTTTCCCTCACCGACGTGGGCGCCTTGTACCTGCGCCACTGCAGTGCCATGCGTGACGCGGCCCAGGCCGCCCAGGAAGCGGTGGAATACATACAGACCGAGCCGCGCGGCACGATACGCGTGGCCTGCCCGCTGACGTTGGCCCTGAGCACCATTGGCCCTTTGGTCCCGATATTTATGGCCCGCTACATGCGGGTCAGCAACCGGGCAGTGGACCTGGTGGAAGAAGGCGTCGACATCGCGCTGCGTGTACGCCTCACCCTGGATAACAGTGCCAGCCTGGTGGTCAAAAATTTTGGCCAGAGCCGAACGCTGCTGGTGGCCAGCCCACAGCAGTTGCAGCGCCAATGGCATCCCACCACGCCAGATCAACTGGCGGGCCTGGACACGGTGGCCATGTCTTCAGTGGATGTGAAGGCGAATTGGGTGCTGCAGGGCCCAGACGGCGAAACCCACACGCTGGTGCACCAGCCACGCTACTGTGCCGACGATCTGGCCACGCTGCGTTATGCGGTTTTGGGTGGCATAGGCATGTGTTTCATGCCCGATTACATGTGTGAGGAAGAATTTCGGAGTGGTCGTTTGGTAGAGGTTTTGCCCGGCTGGAATCCGACGCCCGGAATCTTCCATGCGGTGTACCCCACGCGGCGCGGCATGGTGCCGGCGGTGCGGGCTTTTCTGGACTTTCTGGGGCAGTCCATTGGTGCAGAAGGCTTGCCGTTGCTTGACTGACGGATACCGCGTTGCCCTACACAGGGGTGATGCGGTAGACGCAGCGGCGCGCGCCGGCCA
>JAZKDY010000013.1:0-60898 GCA_040387325.1 Pseudomonadota bacterium
TACTTGGCTACGAACCAAGGGGTCGTGGGTTCAATTCCTGCCAGCCGCACCAAACGTCAAGCCCTAGAACAGCAATGTTCTAGGGCTTTTTCGTTTTTGCAGGGTCGCTGGCGGTCTGGTGTGCGGCACCGTCGCATGGCGTGACCGTATCATGGCCCGCCAAGCTGGCGGGCAAAAATAGGCGAATTCTCATGAAAATCAACTTCTCACGCACCACTGTATTGCTCTGCCTGTTGTTCACCATGGGTGGCGCTTTGGCGGCCCGGACGGCGCCCCTGGTTGAAAAGAGCACCGTGCTGGACGAGGCATCCACGCGTACCCCGGAGCAGATGCGGGGCTACATATTGCGCGCCGCCGATGTCTTTGACAAAGATCTGACCTACAAAGTCGAGTCAGACAATCCCGGTGCGTTGCAGCTGGAATTCAACAAAGGGAACAGCCACTATGTTTCGGTGCTGTTCGCCTACGACCATGCCGGATTCAAGGCCAACTATGTCTCCAGCAAAAATCTGAACTATGGCGAGTCGGATGGCGTGCGCGTCATCCATCCCAATTACATGGTCTGGATCGATCGGTTGATCAAGGCAGCGAAGACCGCCTACGACATGCAACTGAGTGCCGTAGGCGCAGTGACCAATCCGGAGGCTGTGGCCGAAGTGACATTCCGTTCAACCGATGACGTGGACACCGTGAGGTTTACCAAGGGGGATGAGACAACTGCATGCGGCAAATTTGAGGTCGTGGGCCTGGTTGCGAACCTGCCGGAGGCCGAGGTTGCGGCACGGGAAAAGGAAAAGGCAGACTGGAACGCAAAGTACAAAGTGATCTCGTTGCTGGGGCGCAGGATTGAACCCAAGTCGTTGCCTCCCCGCAGCATGACAGTGACCGTCACCGCCGCGCGTCCATTGCGCATCAGCGGTACGTCGTCCATTTCGGTCGAAACAGGGCCCTCGGTGGGTTCCATCGTCACCGACCTTGCCATGTTGTCGGCATTGTCTCCGGGACAGCGTGCAGGTTATGGCGTGACCACGTCTGAGACCGAGGTGTTGAAGTGCGGCCCGCTGGCATTGAAATTTACGCCACAAGGCGCACGCAAGTACGCCATTGAGTTTGCAGTGAGCCAGGCGGACCCCCGCAACAGGAAGTGCACACAAAATGTCTTCGATGTCACCGACCCGGACAAGCGGGTACCGGTAGCGGTTGAAGAAGGCGACGTCTGCAAAAAATAGGCTATCGCAGGGCAGTCCATGAGCAAGGCTTTCACCAAAGAGTCGGACAACGCAGACGACGATGACGATCTGCAATTGCCCCCCATTCCAGCGGGGGGCAAAAACTACATCACGCCCAAAGGCTACGCCGCGCTGCGCAACGAATGGCTGGACCTGATGGACAACGAACGTCCCAAGATTGTCGAAGCCGTTTTCTGGGCTGCCAGCAACGGTGACCGATCCGAGAATGGTGACTACCTGTATGGCAAAAAGCGCCTGCGCGAGATCGACCGCCGCATCCGTTTCCTGACCAAACGTCTGGAAATTGCCGAAGTCACCAACCCCTCCGTCCACCATGGCAACGACCAGATTTTTTTCGGCGCCACCGTGACCTATGCGGATGAAGCGGGTGACGAACGCACGGTCACCATCATGGGCATTGACGAGGCCAACAGCGCATTGGGTGAGGTGAGCTGGATTTCACCGATTGCCCGCACGCTGCTCAAGGCCCACATGGGCGATGTTCTCAAACTGGTCATGCCCGGCAAAGTCGAAGAGATTGAGGTGCTGAAGGTCAGCTACCCCATGCCCGAGGCTAGCTAGAAGCCCCGTCTGCGTAGTTGGGCACCGCCACCTTGCGGCGCTCCGCCCGCATGACCGACGCCGTGCGGCTCAGGTTGCGCAGCACCGCGGCCAGGTGCGCGGTATCCCGCACACCCACCACAAAGCGGAAGTCCACGTCTTCCTGTGCGCCTTCGCTACCCATGTCGATGTGCACGATGTCGGCCTCGGCCGCTGCAAGCGCCGCAGCCACTTTGGCCAGCACGCCTTTGCCGTTTTTGGCGGTGACCATGACGCCGGTTTCAAAAGACCGAACCGGCTCGTCGGACCAGTCCACATTGATGAAGCGCTCACTGTCTTTGTACAGCAGCTTTTTGGCCACCGGGCAATCGTGTACGTGTACCACCAGGCCTTCGCCGCGGCCCAGATAACCCACGATGCTGTCACCCGGTATAGGCCTGCAGCAACTGGCGAATTGGACAGATGCGTTCTCGCTGCCATCCAGCGTGATGGAACCCTGGGATGTTGACTCGTGGGCGGTAAAGCGCTCACGCGTCAGCAAGAGGGCGTCGGGTTTTTGCCCGCTGTCTGCCAACAAGTGGACCAGGCGTTTGGCAACAATGTGTGCAATACGTTTGCCCAAGCCGATGTCGGTTAATAACTCTTCGCGGTTCTTGCTGCCGGTAAAACGCAGTAACTTGTCCCAAATGGGCTCATAAGCGGGGTCCAGGTCCACATCGGGGAAACGTTCGATGCCCTCGGCGCGCAGGGCCTGCACCAGCAGCTTTTCACCCAACTCCTCGGATTCGGTGTGGGCCATCGTCTTCAGGTGGTGGCGAATCTTGGACCGCGCGCGCCCCGTGCGCACAAAACCCAGCCAGGCAGGGTTGGGTGTTGCGGTGGGTTCGGTCAGCACCTCCACCACGTCACCATTTTTAAGTTCGGTGCGCAACGGCACTTGTTCACCATTGATGCGTGCAGATACCGTTCTATCGCCGACGTTGCTATGGATGGAGTACGCAAAATCCACAATCGTTGCGCCCCGCGGCATGGCCATGATCTGGCTCTTGGGCGTGAACACGTAGACCGCATCGGGGAAGAGGTCGACCTTGACGTGGTCCCAGAACTCGCCGGCGTCGCGGGTCTCGTCCTGGATGTCGAGCAGGGATTGCAGCCACTTGGTGCCCAGGCGGTCCGACGGCGCGTCATCGGGTTTATTGACCTTGTACAGCCAGTGCGCCGCCACACCGGATTCTGCGACCACATGCATGGCTTCGGTGCGCATCTGGAATTCAACGTTGACGCCGGACGGGCCCGCCAGCGTGGTGTGCAGGGACTGGTAGCCATTTAATTTGGCAATGGCAATATGGTCCTTGAACTTCCCTGGCAGCGGCTTGTACAGCTGGTGCAGCACGCCCAGGGCGGTGTAGCAGTCGATAACGGTGGGCACAATGACCCTGAAACCATAGATATCGGTCACCTGGGCAAAGCTCAGGTGTTTGCTGTCCATCTTCTTGTAGATGGAGTACAGCGTTTTCTCACGCCCGGCAATACGCACCTGGATGCCGGCGGCGGCGAAGGCGGCTTCCACTTCCTTGTCCACCTTCTGGATCAGGTCGCGGCGGCGGCTGCGGGCCTTGGTGACGGCCTTGGCCAGCGTGTTGTAGCGCCAGGGCCGCAGGTAACGGAAGGACAGGTCCTGCAACTCGCGGTAGGTCTGGTTCAGGCCCAGGCGGTGGGCGATGGGGGCGTAGATCTCCAGTGTTTCGGACGCAATGCGGCCCCATTTGCTGCGGGGCACATCGCCCAGCGTGCGCATATTGTGGGAGCGGTCGGCCAGCTTGATCAGGATGACGCGCACATCGCGGGCCATGGCCAGCAGCATCTTGCGGAAGGATTCAGCCTGGTTTTCTTCGCGCGTGTTGAACTGCAGCTTGTCCAGCTTGGTCAGGCCATCCACCAGTTCGGCTACCGGCGAGCCAAAACGTTCGATCAGTTCGATCTTGGTGACACCGCAGTCTTCCAGCGAATCGTGTAAGAGCGCCGCCATCAGCGCCTGGGCGTCGATTTTCCACTCCGCGCACTGGGCGGCCACGGCAATCGGGTGGGTGATGTAGGGTTCACCGTTGTTGCGCAACTGGCCCAGATGGGCCTCGTCGGCAAAGCGGTAGGCCTGGCGCACTTTCTCCAGATCTTCGGGCGACAGGTAATCCAGTTTGGAGATCAGTCCGGCAAAACTGGCCGCTGCGGCATTCGCGGCGGCGTTGGCAGCAGCCGGGTCCAGGGCGGACTCCGCCTCGGCGCCCGTGGTGGGAGCATCTTTGCGCGGTGGTGGTTTGACAGGGGTGCCCATGGTGTAAATGTAGCGTGCCGTAAAAACATTGGCCGCAGAGGCCCTCAATTGGCCAAAAAAAAGCACCGCATGCGGTGCTTTTTGGGAGCGCCAAGGCTCAGAGGGGGACTTTTTTCAGCATTTCAATACCGATCTTGCCCGCAGCGATTTCGCGCAGGGCGGTAACGCCGGCCTTGTTTTTGCTCTCGATCTTGGGCGTATGGCCCTGGTTGAGCATGCGGGCGCGGTATGTGGCTGCCAGCACCAATTGGAAACGGTTGGGGATCTGCACCAAGCAGTCTTCTACAGTAATACGGGCCATGGAGTTCTCCGAAAGACTAGGGGATAAGCAACGCTTTGAATGTTTCGGCTCTGGCACGACGCTGCGCTGCAAATTTGAGCCGCTGGGAGTGAACAATGGCCTTCAAATCGAAAAGCGCACGGTCAAACAGCTCGTTGATTATAACGAAGTCGAATTTTCCGGCCTGGGCGACCTCGATTGCGGCGTTTTTCATGCGCACGTCGATCACTTCCGGTGCGTCTTCACCCCGGCGTTCCAGCCGTGAGCGCAGTTCTTCCCAACTGGGTGGCAGGATAAAGATGGAGATGGCGTTGGCGAAGATGTTCTTGATCTGGATGGCACCCTGGTAGTCGATTTCCAGGATCACATCGGCGCCCTGGGCTATGCGCTCCTCGATGGCGCGCTTGGAGGTGCCATAGCGGTTGTCGTGGACCTTGGCCCATTCGACAAAACTGTTGGCCGCGACCATGGCGTCAAATTCCTGCTCGGACACGAAAAAGTAGTCACGCCCGTGCTTTTCCTGGCCCCGTGGCTGCCGCGTTGTGTGCGACACCGACAGCTGCAAGTGGGAATCCAGCTCCAGCAGGGCCTTGACGAGGCTGGATTTACCGGCCCCACTGGGGGCGGCGACGACAAAGAGGTTACCGGGGTAGTCCATAACGGGCGCAGCGGCGGTTTGAAGATCGCCCTATTCTATGTTCTGAACCTGCTCGCGCATCTGCTCGATCAGCACCTTCATGTCCACCGAGATGTGGGTCAGTTCCAGCGCGGCGGACTTGGAACCCATGGTGTTGGCCTCGCGGTGCAGCTCCTGTATCAAGAAGTCCAGCCGTTTGCCGATCTCGCCGCCCTTGTTGATCAGGCGTTCGATCTCGTCCAGGTGAGAGCTCAGGCGGGTGATTTCTTCCGCCACGTCGATGCGGATCGCAAAGGCCGTAGCTTCGGTCAACGCGCGGTCTTGCGCCGCCTCGGGCAGCGTGGCACCGTCGGTCAGGGCCATGGCCTCTTTCCAGCGGGCCAGGAAACGCTGGCGGTTCTGCTCCACCAACTGGGGGATCAGCGGCACGGCTTGTTGTGCCAAGGCGCGCAACTGGCTCAAATGGTCCAGCAGCATGGTGGACAGGCGGGCGCCTTCGCGCTTGCGTGAATCCAGCAGGGCTTTGAGTGCCTTGTCGGCCAGGGGTACCACCACGGCCGCCCAGTCGTGGGAGCCACTCTGCTCGGCGCTGGAGAGGCGAATCACGTCGGCCACGCTCAGCGGCGTGGCGGTGGGCAGCCAGGCCTTGACGTTGTCCTGCACGGCGTTCAGGCGCTGCAGCATGCGGGGTGTGGGCTCGGCAATGCTACTGGCGGCCTGCATCTCAATCGATGCGCGCACCTCGACCTTGCCGCGCTTCAGCGCGCCCACCAGCAGATCGCGCAGGGCTGGCTCAAACTGGCGCAAATCTTCGGGCAGGCGGAACGACAGGTCCAGAAAACGGCTGTTGACCGAGCGTATCTCCAGACCCAGTTGTCCGGCAGGGCCTTTGGCCTCGCCGTCGGGTGTGGCAGCGCCTGTGCTGTGCTGTGCACTGGCGTAACCTGTCATGCTATAAACTGGCATTGCATATTCTCGGTTCGTGAAACGGCCCTGAGAATAACCCGGTTCAGACGGATCAGACAGGCGTGTAACTCTTAATTATGTCGAAGGTCAAACCAGCACCCCTACCCCCCGACACCACCATTGGCGGCTACCGCGTCATTCGCAAAGTGGCAGCTGGCGGCTTCGGTTTGGTGTATTTGGCGCTGGACGCCGACGGCCAGCGTGTGGCCGTCAAGGAATACTTGCCATCGTCGCTGGCGACCCGAGCGCCTGGCGAACTTCTGCCCCAGGTCCAGCCCGAAAAACTGTCGTTGTACCGCCTGGGCCTGAAAAGCTTCTTTGAAGAAGGTCGCTCGCTGGCACAAATCTCCCACCCCTCGGTGGTGAGTGTGCTGAACTTCTTCCGCGAGAACGAAACCGTCTATATGGTCATGAACTACCTGGAGGGCGCCGCCCTGCAGGACTTCATCGTCACCGCCCGCGACCTCAAGCAGAGCAAGGTGTTCCGCGAATCGACTATCCGCTCACTGTTTGACGAAATCCTGCGCGGTCTGCGCATCGTGCACCAGCACAAGATGCTGCATCTGGACATCAAGCCCGCCAACATCTTCATCACCGACGACAACAAGTCCGTGCTGATCGACTTTGGCGCCGCCCGTGAAGTGTTGAGCAAAGAAGGCAACTTCATCCGCCCCATGTACACGCCCGGTTTTGCCGCACCCGAAATGTACCGCCGCGATGCCTCCATGGGCCCGTGGACCGACATCTACGCGATTGGCGCCTGTATTTATGCCTGCATGCAGGGCTTTCCGCCCAACGAGGCGCCGCAGCGCCTGGAGAAGGACCGCATCGCCGTGGCCCTGGCCCGCCTGCGCGGCGTCTACTCCGACAACCTGATCGAGGTGGTGGAGTGGTGCATGTCGCTGGACCCGCTGTCCCGGCCGCAATCGGTCTTTGCCTTGCAAAAAGAGTTGAGCCGTGAGGGCGAGCGCCGTTACACCAAGCTGAGTGTGGGCGAGAAAGTGCGTATGCAGTTTGACACCATGGTGACCGACACCAAACGCAGTGTGTTGGGCGTCTCCAACGTGGGTGTTAAACCGAAATGAAATTCTCCGTATTCCAGATCAGCCGCAAAGGTGGCCGCGAGAAAAACGAAGACCGTATGGGGTATTGCTATACCAAAACATCGGGTCTCTTTTTGCTGGCCGACGGCATGGGTGGTCACCCCGAGGGTGAAGTAGCCGCCCAGATGGTGCTGCAAACCATCTCTGCGCTGTACCAAAAAGAAGCCAGGCCCGAGATAGAAGACCCCAAGGCCTTCTTCAACATGGCCATCATGGCCGCGCACCGCCAGATCCTGCGTTACGCCGCCGAAAAACACCTGATGGACACGCCCCGCACCACGCTGGTGGCAGCCATCGTGCAAGGTGGCACGGCCCATTGGGTGCACTGCGGCGATTCGCGCCTGTATTTTGTGCGCCATGGCGAACTGCTGGCCCGCACGCGTGACCACTCTTATATAGAGCAACACCAGGACGCCAAGCCCGACGTGCCGCTGCCCGACAAGTTCAACCGCAACGTGTTGTATACCTGCCTGGGTTCTCCGACCAAACCGGTGTTTGACGTGACCGGCCCCGTGCCACTGCAACAGGGCGACCGCATTTTGCTGTGTTCGGATGGCCTGTGGGGCAGCCTGGACGATGCCGACATCGTTTACCAACTGGGCCAAAAACCCGTGGGCACTGCCGCACCCGAACTGGTGGAGCGTGCGCTGCTCAAGGCCGGCGCACACAGCGACAACGTGACCGTGATTGCCATGGAGTGGGAGACGCCCGATTCCTTCGAATCCACCCGCGGCAGCATCTCGACTGACTCCATTGACGACGGCGTGTTTGCCTCCACCGTGCAGGCGGGCTGGCTGGATTCTTCGGTGGACGACCTGGACGATGCGGCCATTGAACGTTCGATTGCCGAGATCAACGAGGCCATCCGCCGCTCTGCCGCCCGCAAGGCCTAGTAGCAGCCACCGCGCTCACCACCACAAACGGCGCGGGCATTGCTGCTGCGCCGTTTTTTGCTTTTACCGTTTTTCTTTTGGAATGTTTATGACCGAATTTGTCCGCTCCAGCGCCCGCGCCGCCGACCAGCTGCGCCCCGTGCGTATCACCCGCAGCTTCACCATCCATGCCGAGGGTTCGGTGCTGATCGAGTTTGGCAATACCAAGGTGTTGTGCACCGCGTCGGTCGAAGAACGTGTACCGCCGCACAAGCGCGGCAGCGGCGAGGGTTGGGTGACGGCCGAATACGGCATGTTGCCCCGCGCCACCCATACCCGCAGCGACCGCGAAGCCGCACGTGGCAAACAAAGCGGCCGCACCCAGGAGATCCAGCGCCTGATTGGCCGCTCCATGCGCGCCGTGTTTGATCTGAAGAAGTTAGGCGAACGCACCATCCAACTGGACTGTGACGTGATCCAGGCCGACGGTGGCACGCGCACCGCCGCTATCACCGGTGCTTTTGTCGCTGCGCAAGACGCAGTGAACGGTTTGCTGAAGGCTGGCAAGATCACCGAGTCGCCCATCACCGCCGCGGTGGCTGCCATCAGTGTGGGCATCGTGCAGGGCACGCCGCTGCTGGATCTGGAATACACCGAAGACTCCGCCTGCGACACCGACATGAACGTGGTGATGACCGGCGCCGGCCATTTTGTGGAAGTGCAAGGCACGGCCGAAGGCGCCGCCTTTACCCGCGCCGAGATGGACAAGCTGCTGAGCCTGGCCGAAAAGGGCATTACCGAGCTGATGGACCTGCAACAGCGGTCACTATCAATTTAATAGCGGTACTATCATATTTCTCGGGGGCTACAGCCTCAAAACGCTTATAAGACTTTCATGAAAATCGTTCTTGCATCCAACAACAAGGGCAAACTGGCCGAGCTGCAGGCCATGCTGACACCGCTGGGGTGCACGCTGCTGCCCCAGGGCGAGCTGGGCGTGCCCGAGGCGCCTGAGCCCTACCGCACCTTCGTAGAGAATGCGCTGACCAAGGCGCGCAATGCCGCGCGCCACACTGGCTTGCCTGCGCTGGCGGACGACGCCGGCCTGTGTGTGGACGCCTTTGGTGGCCTGCCGGGTGTGGACACCGCCTACTACGCCACGCAGCATGGTTATGCCAAGGGCGACGACAACAATGTGCTGGCGCTCTTGGAGCAAATGAAAAACATCGACAACCGCCGCGCTGCCATGGTCAGCACGCTGGTCGCTGTGCGCAGTGCGGACGACCCTGAGCCGCTGATTGCCGTGGGCCGTGTGGTCGGTGAGATTGCGCGGGAGCGTTTGGGCACCAACGGCTTTGGCTTTGACCCCGTGATGTGGATCCCCGAATTCGGCCAGACCTTTGCGCAGTTGCCCAATGAAGTCAAAAATGCCAACAGCCACCGCGGCCGCTCCGCCAAGGCCATGTCAGCCTTGATCCGTGAACACTGGCTGGTCGGCGCTGCTGCGTAATACGCCATGATCCCCATCGTCCCTGCGACGCCCCCCAGCCCAAGCGGTGAGCCGGCGGCCCGGCATGACATCCAGCACTACATGCGCCCCGGCACGCTGCAACTGGCGGCGTTGCCACCGCTCTCCTTGTATGTACACCTGCCGTGGTGCCTGAAGAAATGCCCCTACTGCGACTTCAACTCCCACGAACAGCCTGGTGGCGAACTGCCCGAGCAGCGTTATGTAGACGCGGTGATCGCCGACCTGGAAGCCGCGCTGCCACTGATCTGGGGCCGCACCATCCACAGCATCTTTATCGGCGGCGGCACACCCAGCCTGTTTGCACCGGCCACGATAGACCGGCTGCTGGGCGACATCCGCGCGCGGCTCAAGCTGGAGGCCAACTGCGAGATCACGATGGAGGCCAACCCCGGCACGTTTGAGAAGGACCGTTTCCGCGCCTTCCGCCAGGCGGGTGTCACACGCCTGTCCATCGGCGTGCAGAGTTTCAACGACGACCATTTGAAAGCCCTGGGCCGTGTGCACGACCGGGCCCAGGCGATAGCGGCGGTGGAAGAGGCTGCAAACTCGTTCGACACTTTCAACCTCGACATCATGTACGCGCTGCCCGGCCAGACACTGGAGCAGGCGGGTGAGGACATGGCCCTGGCACTGCAGTTTGGGCCGCCGCACATCTCCATCTACCACCTGACGATCGAGCCCAATACCTACTTCGCCAAGTTCCCACCGGTGATCCCGGAGGACGACACGGCTTACGCCATGCTGGACCACATCACCGACCTCACCGGTGCCGCGGGGCTGGAGCGTTATGAGGTATCGGCGTATGCCAAGAGTGGCCACCGCTGCAAACACAACCTGAACTACTGGCAGTTTGGTGACTACCTGGGCATTGGTGCGGGCGCCCACACCAAGCTCAGCTTTGCGCACCGCGTGGTGCGCCAGGTGCGCTTCCGCGAGCCACGGCTCTACATGGACCACGCGCTGGCGGGCAACGCCGTGGCGCAGGATGAGGAAGTAGCGCGCGGCGATTTGCCGTTTGAATTCATGCTCAACGCGCTGCGCCTGCGCAACGGATTTGGCCTGCGCGATTTCACCGAGCGCACCGGCCTGGCCGTGACATCGATTGCCAAGGCGCTGGAAGAGGCAGAGCGCAAGGGCCTGATCGAACGGGACTTTGCCCGCGTCCGCCCCACACTAAAAGGTTACGATTTTCTGAGTGACTTGCAGGCGCTTTTCCTGCAAGATTGAAATAAAGCCCCCACGCTCCGCCGCTGTGCGGGTCGCTTCCCCCCAAGGGGGCTAATTTGCCTTGGGGCGGCCCGGCGGCAAATTGCCATCGCCAACAGGAGGCTCAGTATGTTCTCTGTCTACGGCAAAGCAGGTCGCACCTTCAGAGGCACGCTGGAAGAGCTGCGCCAGGTCGGCCCCATCACGCGGACCGCCCGGACTGCTGTGTTGGCACCCATTGGCTCGGACCCGCAGGACCAGAACCCCAGCCGCTTTACCGACCTTGTCCCCCCCACGCCCCCGGCACCGGTGGATGTGGCCCACCGCACGGCGCTGGCCGCCTATGAGCAAACCCGCAACCCTGGCCTGCCACGCCAGCCGCTGACCCGTGTGGATGCGGTCATGAGCAGCCCCGTGGTCACCATTGCGGACACGTCTTCCGTAGAACAGGCCTGGCAGGTGCTGGCGCAGGGCAATCTGGGCCAGGCACCCGTGGTGGACGCCCAGAGCCTGTTGATCGGCCTCTTCACCCGCGCCGAGCTGTTGCGCCCCGAACGCCTGCCGGGACCGAGCGATCATGCCGAGGCCTGGGCCGAGATGCTGGCGCAAAGTGTGGTGGATGTGATGTGGACGCCCGTGCCCAGCGTGTCAGCAGATGCGGATATTCGCCGTGTGGCCCGTGTGCTGCTGGATTCCGGCTTGCCAGGCTTGCCGGTGGCCGACGATGACGGCCGGGTCATCGGTTTTGTGTCGCGCTCCGACATCCTGCGCGCCGTGGTGGCCGACCCCCCGCTGGACCTCTGGACCTAGCCAGCCCTGTTAGTGCCTGGATAGGTCCAGTACAAAAAGGCAAATGGCGGCTTGGCTGAAAATTTCGTGGCGCGGTATTTGCTATTAATAAAGGAGCGCAATCACCATATTTCTCGGGGGCTACAGCCCGATTTTACATATACCCTCCTGGCCAGCAGCGTGTCAGCGTGAGGCGGGCTTGGCGGGTGGCTTCATGGCGGCAAAGAATGCGTCGTAGGCGCCGACGGAGTAGCCCTGAACGCGCTGGTTCGCAGATAGAAGCAAGGGCACCCCGCCTTGGCCGCCGCTGGCTTTGGCAAAGGATTCCTTGCCCCTCTCCGTGTCGATATCAATCTCCTGGTAGGCGATTCCCTTTTTTCCAAGATAGGTCCGGGCACTGCGGCAGTAGCCACACCAGGACGCTGCGTACAGCACAACACCCCGTGTCGCCGGGGCGGCGCTGGCGGCTTGCGATGCCTTCATTCGCTTGAGCTGCTCTACATAGGTGTGGGAGAGATCCGGCACATTGCTGCTGGGCAGGTTTTCGAACTGCATCGTTTTCTCGAAGCGCCCATCGGCCGGCGGCTTGTCGCTGTAGTCAACCTTGCCATCGGGTCCTACCGTCTTGTACAGGGTTTGAGTGCCCTGTGCAGCAGCATGTGCCGAACCAATCAGGAACAGGGCGATCAAGAACCGGAGAATGAGTGGCATGGGGGCGCAGTGGCGTTATGGGGTTGATGGCGCTCGATTGGCCGTGCGCCGTGACCAGTTTAGTCGCAGACAATCGCCATCCATATGCACCATCTCCTCGCGTTTGCGTTCACCATGCTTCTTTGCCTGCCCGTACAGGCACAGGTCTTCCAGTGCAGTCCAGGCGTCTACACCGACAAGCCGTGTGAAGGCGGTGCAAAAGTCGCCATAAGCAAAGACGCCAAGTGGGCTGGCGGCAAGCTCGACTTTCAGATGCATCTGAAGCACTACACCGTGCATGGCAACAGTTACCACCAAGTGTTCACCAACATGCAGCAGGCAGGCCCGTTCCAGGGCTTTGCGCGGTGGCAGGTGCTCAAGACGTATGACACCAAACCCGCTGGAAAAGGCTGCACGCTGGAAAACCTGGTCATCACCATCCGGGGCGAAATCCTGATGCCGGAGTGGGCCGAAAAATCCAGCGCGCCCGCTGCAGACCAGGCCTACTGGAACGAATCGTACAAAGGCCTAAAGCTGCACGAAGACGGGCACATCCAGCATGGCAAGGAGTTTGCCATCCTGCTCAAAGAGCGCCTGCTGGGGATGGGCGTGGTGCCTTGTGCAGAGTTGGACGCCAGGGCCAACCAGACCCACAACACCCTGTATTCAAACCTGCAGGCGCGGGATGCGGAATATGACCGGCGGACTAGCCATGGGTTGCGGCAGAACAACCAGCAGTAGATTGCTGCGCCCAGCGTGCCTTGCTGAGGATCCGGGACGTAGAGAATTTGTAGCGTGTCACATGCATGTTTCGCAACAACTGCATTGCAAGGACTGACCCTGCTGGCATACTGAAATGCTCTTGCATTCAATAAATACAATGACACACAACAAACAGGGGAGCGTTCAAATGCGATGGATTCCAACCCGACTTCTAGTTGCGGCACTTGTGAGCCTTGTGGGCCTATCGGCTGTCAACGCCCAGGCACAGACCACCCCAACCGTTGCCACACCTGATGGAGCAACACAGTGGAAGGACGCTCCAGCCTACAGTGCAGATAAAGGTGCCAACGTCCTGCGGCGTAGCGTCTTCTTCATGCCGTTGTTTGGTGCGGTCTTCCCGGAGAAGTTTGAAGCATTGCTCAAAGCCCTGCCACCCAGCAGCTTGCGAGGCGTGATCGTCTACAACCATGGCTGCGGTGGTCAATGGGGCTGGGAAACGCATGTTGCGGGCTTGCTCTACCGCCAGGGCTTTGCCGTCATCACGCCGGACTTTCCCAGTCGAGAAGACAACAAGACAGGCTGCCCCGGTGGCAGTGAAGCAGAGGCACTGCGCATGGCGGGCCAGCGCGCAAACGAGGGGATTTATCAGGCCATCAATCCCGCTCGGTTGGCTGCACGCGGACAGGACATCATGGGCGTGGTTGCCTGGATCAAGTCCCAAACTGCACTGCCTATCTTGATCGCTGGCCACAGCGAAGGTTGTCGGGCGACATATGCCCTGCATATCACCGATCCGCAGGTAGTCGGCGGCATCTGCGTCAAACAGGGCCTGCAGCCCAACTATGAACACACGTGGCGCTGGAACACGCAAGTGCCACTGTGGCAGTCGCTGGAAGAGTACGACCCTTGGGTAGTGCCGCCCGGATCAACTGTGCGGGACGTTACTTTTGAGCGCAAGTTCACGGCGCATCCGCAGAACCTGACAGTGGTCACGGTGCCAGGTAAAACTCATGATCCACTTGTACAGCCAGCGGAGCAGGCCAGTCTCTACGCCTGGCTGAACCAGCGCGTCCCCCAGCAGATCAAGCCTGGACAAAATGGCTTTGGCTACGAATCTGTGTTGCCAGAGATCCAGCGCAAGCTTCGCAGATAAAAGAGGGCAGTATCAAACATGCACACCATGATCCAAAACCATCATCCAACTCTTCCTGATCGACGTCGCCTGCTAATGGGTGCTGCAAGCTTCGCTGCAGGATGCATGGCCGCACCTACAGCAAGCTGGAGCCAGACTCCCTCTAAACCTGTGGTGATTGCCGACATGCATGCGCACCTTGGCCTCCATGATCGGCAGAAGTTCCCAGGCGATCTGGCGGCAGAAATGCGTGCAAACAGTGCGACCCTGGTTTCGTGGACCTTGTCAAACGATGCCCCGTGGCTTGTTGTCACACCAACAGGCATAGAGCAGCGTGCGGTTCCTACGTCTGCTGAGTTGCTGGCCTACTTTGAGAAAAGATTCGGTGAAATGGCTGCCTACGCGCAACGGAGCCAACTCAGCGTCGTCAAGACCGTTGCAGATGTGGACCGTGCGATTGCAGGGCAGCCTTCGGTGGTGTTTGCCAGCGAAGGCGCCGATTTTTTAGGTGGGCAGGTGTCTGCGCTTGGCAAGGCTTTTGACATGGGGCTTCGCCATCTGCAGTTGGTGCACTACATCCGTTCGCTGGTGGGTGACCATTCAACGGAAGCACCAATGCATGGCGGGCTCAGCGCGATGGGGCGTGAACTCATCCAGGCATGTGAGCAAATGGGCATCCTGGTCGATCTGGCCCACTGCAGTGACGCGGCGCTTACCCAAGCCCTGCAAGTCACAAAAAAGCCCATGGTTTGGTCCCATGGCTGGGTCGAAGGGGACGGAGGTTCCTACCAGGATCGTTATGGCTTCCTCAAAAGACGGCTTTCAGTGGCCCAGGCCAGGAAGATCCGTGACCGGGGCGGAGTCATAGGCCTGTGGGGTCTTGGCCTGGATCGCCCGGGATTGGGCTGGAGTGTGTCGCGCCGTGACCCACAGGGCTATGGGCGTGAACTCGCCAAACTCATCAACCTGTTGGGACCGGATGCTGTTGCCCTTGGTACCGACATCTCCGGCGTTGGGGACAACTGGTCCGTGGGAAGTTATGCGGACGTTCGCAAAGTCATCGAGTTTCTTGAAATGCAGAAGCTGGATGCGGCAACGATTGAGAAGGTCGCGTCCCTGAATTTTGCCCGGGTGTTGAAAGCGACGCTGCCAACTACTTGAGATCAAGGTTGGAATGACGATGTCGTGTGATCTGTCGCACCGACAGGAAGTTTGTAGTGCGGACAATGGCCCTACCACTACAAGAGAACGAATATTGCGAACTACCTACATAAGAGGCACGAAACTTCGAGAAGACGACAAACAACTCACTGAAAAATTGATGACGAACCGTGTCGGATATGGCGGTGAGTCCTTGCGAATTGCAATTCGCAACCACGACGGGATCATTTATCGGGAGATCGAAGCCGTTGGCCCCGGCCAGCTGATCGACGCCATCCAGGCATTTGCCGATCTTGGGTTTAAGGATGAGCTTGAGCACGCTACCGTAACCAAAGACGGGTACCACGCCATCTTTAGAAAATGACGGAATGCAAGGGAAAACTGCCTTGCTAGGAGCAGGTAGCGCAGCTTGATCGCACAGCGCCTAGCTTGGGTACACGCGGGTGTCGAAGCCGTTTGATCGGGATTTGCCTAAATCTCTCGTTGTGTGCCTGTGGAAATGTGTCAGCACATATCAGAGCAGAGCAAACGGTGGGTAGAAAGGTGGGTAGAAGTACCCAACTCGCCGGGAGCCCTTGAGGAATAAGGCCCGGTGGCGGAAGCTGTTACTTTCAAACAACACCGCACTAAGAGCTACGGACGCGTTCCGCTCATATCTTTGGCTTGTGGCGGCACGTAGCGGACACCCCCCCTCTCATAAAGCTCCTTATATGGGAGGGCTTCGAGCCCTTCCCCTAGGCTAACAAACAGCATATCAGCCTCGGAAGTCACCCAATTCAGTGACTTTTCAATGAGCAGCTTCAAGTTTTGCAAATTGCCGGGCTCAAGTGTCACAGCCCTATGAGCTGCACAAACAACTTTTTCAATTTTGTAGGGCTTGTTGCCATCGTTTAGCAGTGCATACGGGAGACCCTGACTAAAAGCGTTCTCGTCATGGACCAAGTGTTTAGACCTCAGATCATAGAAGTATTTATAGGCAACCAGGAAGCTTGGGTCAGTACCTCTGAGGGTTTTGCCAGTTGAAAGTTGGAATCGAGACTTTGAAAAGCAATAGCACTTTATAAAGCGAACTATGGCCGCTGTCCAAAGCGCCTCATTTACAACTGAGATCAGCTCGCAGTTGGGGTCTATCTCTTCAAGGCACTTCTTCGCGAACTCAAGATCTGACAGATGCAGCATCAAATGAGACAAACGCCTGGCGCCATGCCCACTCAACTGGATCACTTTGATAGCGTCAGGAAATCCCTGAATTTGGAGAGTATTGCCGGTCAAAACGGCCTGAATGTTTTCCACAATCAACCCCAATCAACTTGACCTGACACTCCGACCGGGTAACCGTCATCAACATTCTCATAGAGTACAACCTCGTCACGGAGCAACTTAGTCGCGAGAAGCCATTTGCCACTGACATTTTTGAATCGGAGCAACTGAGAATACGAGCCGTTACGAGCGTAAAAGTACACGTTAAAACGCCGGAATTCGTCAGGTTCCAGTCGCTTAATCAACCCAGCAGAATCCAACCGCAAGCAAACATTCAAAGAGGTAATAAACCCAGCAGGCACATCCCCAACGTACCTCTGCCACACCTGAGAACGGTCAATTAACGATGAGTCCTCTTCGCGGCTCCGCATTTCATCAAGTATGTCAAGGTCAACGGCTCGCAACGAGAGTTGATAGAGGGGATATCTACCGATATGTACAACGGATAAATCGGACCAAGTTTCCGAACTAGTGGTTGGCGCAGCCAAATAACAAGCACTATCCCCCCCAGTCACACTACTAATCACTTCGTTAGTTCTATGCTCAATTTGGCCCAGCATTTTTTCAATCTTTGAATCTATTGATTCAAAGTCAGAGTCAATTTTTTGATGCTTTTTCACCCTTAACCACTGCGACGAGGCCCAACACAGCAGAAAAAACGCAGGTGCAAACACATTCACAATAGACCGGATAGCCTGTTGAGGTCCGGGCAAATCAAGATAGTTGTAAGTAGTCCAAAAGAACGCGATAGCCAGCGGCCACCTCAGTTCCGAGAACAATTGGATGAATACAGGCGAAATGCCAGCTCGCAACTTGCTGATGAGTCCAAAACGAAGGTTCATATTTTCTCGAACAGTCAAAACTAGGGCCCTGCACTGTGGCACCTGCAGTACCTTCACTGTAGCGAAGAATGCCCAGGCTTCAAAACCCTATACACCGCGCGTTTGACAGTCGAAGGGTGACAATCAAATGCCAATGCTAGTGAATTCAGTGTGTACCACCGCGATTGGTACAACCTGACGATATCAGCTTCAACATCGGGGTCGAGCGACCGAGGTCGACCGCAATGCACACCGCGTTCCATGGCAGCACTTTGCCCGGCCATACAACGTTCTCTGATAATGCCGCGTTCAAATTCAGCAAATGCGCCAAGCATGTGCACCATCATTCGACCCGCACCAGTGGACGTGTCGATAGGCTCGGTCAGGCTTTGAAACGACGCCCCGGCGGCTTCAATTTTTTGGACTATGTTGAGCAGATCGATAAGTGACCGTGCAAACCTGTCAATTTTGTAGATGTAGAGCTTGTCACCCTCACGGAGCTTTGCAAGCAAGCCCGCCAGGACGGGCCTTGAGGCAACGCCAGAGCGTTTCTCTTGGTGGACGGACCTAACCCCCGCACGCTTCAATGCATCAAGCTGCAAGGTCGTTTCTTGCTCGGACGTACTCACACGCGCATAACCGTAAATCATCAAACCCCCTTTTCATTCTTGTGAACGAAAACTCTATGACGACTCCTGACCCTGCAAAGCGAAGAAATGCAGAGGCCCGTACTACGTAAAAACGACACTCACATATTCATGGGATTGCCGCAAATCGATAAGCCAGAACGAGCCGGCACAAAGGCACTTTCCTACACAATGCGTCAACAACAAGGGAGGTACCTCATGGACAACACACTCATAACCTTGCCCCTCGCGTGGCAACAACCCCTGTACGCGGCACTTGCCATAAGCCTACTAGTCGTATTAACGGCGTTGTGCATCCTGTACTACGTAATCAAAGCCGCGGTTAGAGACGGAATGCGCGAAGCCCTCTCAGCGCAACCAATGAGTCAAGACTACTTGACAGCCCACAAAACGCACACGCAACGGATAGAGCCAGTAACAAAACCACTAGACCTTAGAGCAACCCGTTAGCGCACGGTTCGGTGCAAAGCCAATAGCTATCACCCCAATGGCCAATACGATGTGAAACGATGGAATGGCCATCTTGCCGCTCGAATGCTGTACGGATCAATTCGTCCAGGCTGCACCCCGTGAGGCGCAGGTGTGTCGGCTTTGGGGGATCAATGTCATTTGAACGGCTGTAGCGGTTTGAACCCATTGGAGCATCGCTGTAATCTTTCATGATGTACTTCGACACATACGCCGCCATCTTTGCACTAGATAGCTTGCGTTGCCGACCCTTGCCCCAGCGTGACTTACCACCCACAAACACAAGTCCATTGTCCTCACCCACGATAGACCGCCACACCTTAGTGCCGAGCTTCCACGCTTCGATTTTTACACCCTTGTATTGCGCCATCTTTGGGAGCTTGTGCGTAGCAACATGGATATGCATTGCCCCACGTTCTTGCACTTCAAACGATGCACAGTACTGAAAGCCGGGAAGCGCGTTTTTCATACGCCTTACCCACGTTTCAAAATGCTTTTTGCAGAGCGCCCGGTCTGTCTGATTCTCACGATATGTGATCGTCAGCATCTCGTCAAAGCTTGATGCCTTGATAATGCGCCTGCACTGTGTGGTGGCCCTCTTTGCAGCCTTGTTAAGGCACCGTAAACGCCTCTCTTCCAATTCAGCAGGGGTTACCTCCAAATCGGGCACATCGTTGCCTAGAGCGTCTTTGTGGTCCCCCATATCGCCACAATCTTCCCAATGGATTACAGGCCGTGCAGATAGCTCCCGATGCCCATTGGCTTCAAAGATGGAGAGGTCCCATGCATCCGGTACACGCTCACCCCGCAACAGCACACCACCTGTTTTCTTGCCATCCCGAATGGATTGGCCCACAATACGCCACATTGTCATAACTCACCTTTATGTCAATCACGAACCCGGAAGGCCTGCAAGCTTTGCCGGGTTTCTTTTTGCCTAAAAACAGTTAACCGCTTCGCGGAAAACCAACCTGAAATACCTTTGTGTCGGAAAGTGTTCTAGTAATAAATTAGCGCCGCGCTTCGCGCGTCGCTGGGCCGCTACGCCTGGCTCCAGCGACTTGCGCGAATCTCGGACGCCGCTGATCAAAAGTGAATGTGTGTGATTGCATAAAGTACCGCTTCGCTACATGGGACTTCGCCCCATACCCCACCCCCAAACTACCCGGATCTAATCGATCCTTAAGGGGGACCCCCGTTGTTTCTCAGTTGGATTGCACTAGCCGCTTGCCGATACGCATCGACGCCAGCGCCTGACCATCGCGCACAGGGTCAGAAGCCGCCGTAGAGGACATGGCAAGGGCTCCCACCGTGTCCGGCCCCAGATTGCCGCCTGTTAGCTTGGCAGGGGCCGCAACGGCCACGGTTGCAGGCGCTGGAGCGGCAGATGCTGTGGCGACAGGTGCGGGGGCTTGCGGCGCAGCTTTTGGCTGTTCGCCCCAATCGATAAAGAAGCCACTAGCGACAATCTGTTTGCACATGTCCATTGGTGTCTGCAGCTTGGTGCCCTGTTGCGTGTAGCAGAGGCATCTATTGCCCATTGCGACACACGCCGCAGGGTATGGGGCAACGGTTGGCTTTGTCACTTCGTCATAGCGTGGCGCAGTCTCAGGCAGGCCGGGTATGCGTGGTTGATACGAGGCGACAAATTCTGATTGTGTGAGTTGCGCCGTAGCCCTAGGCACAGGTGCAGAGGCGGCTTTAGCGGCTGTTGGTGTGGCACTTGCACCTGATTTTGAGGTGGTCAGACTCTGGACCGAAAACCAAATCAGAGCAATTGCCGCAATCGAAAAAACAACCACGTAATAGACCTGACGGGGGATTCGCTTTTTGCCGGTGTGCAAACTGGCCGAGGCGTACCAGCTGTAAACCTCTTTGGGGTAGGCCACCATTGAGACACGGGCATTTTTGCCGGAGCCATCCTTCTCACACCCCGGATTGACCGCCGACCATTCCAGCAGGCTAACCATGTTGGCACCGAATGTCCGCTTGATGTGGCGATGCCAACCCGGAGAACCGATAAGCCGCCGCACAAACATATCGATGTTTTGCGGGTGCTGGGTGATCATGAAGAAATCGAAACCGCGCCGCCGATGCTCAGATAAGGCCCGGATGTACTCAGGCAACGGAGCCGAAGCCGAGCGCACCGGGAATTCATTTTGGCATTCGTCACAGATCAGGATGGCACCATCTGGCAGGGCTTGCCAGTCTTTGGGGTCAAACTCTTGCCAGCCGAACTCAGCAGCCTTTGCAGCGTCCATTGCGAAGCCGTTATAGAAGACGCTACGGCCCTCTGCTACCTGCTTTTCACGAACAAGCTTTAGGGTGTTGAGTGTCTTCCCCGCGCCGTTAGCGCCGGTAGTGAGGTAGATCATGTTTTCACAAAGCGTTTGAGAGTGCCGTTCATCACGCCGTTAAGTCCCTGGCGCACGGCCATCGCTGACAGGATGATGTTGATGCACTGGCCGACACGCATCACGCTCAGCATCCCGAGGACTTGAGAACCCAAGCCGTTAGCCGACTGGACGGCCATGGATTTAAGGTAGTTCATTGCAACGTCGATGCCCTCGTATGTGACCAGACCGATACCCAAGCCGATCAACACTTGAATAGCCCATCCACCAATGGACGATGCGATCAGCGTCCCTATCCACGCAACTAAAGCAGGCATGTTTTATCCCCTTGCAACAATACGAGCGGCCAATAAGAACGACACCATGAGCAGCACATTCCCGAGCATTTCGAGGGAACTACAAACCCGAGACAACGGGATAGTTACCGAGGTGCCGACGACGTTGACGGTCATATCCTGAATACAACCACCAGCACCGCCGAACGCATCTGTACTGTCAAAGGATGCAGCAGTCAAAACAGTCTTTGAGCTATTGGGTAGTTCACCAGTGCGATCACCAACCTTTTCCATATCGGTTAGGACTTGCTGCAAACGCGGGTCTGTGTAGTCTTCGACCATCTTGCAATTCGTGGCGTATTGCAGTCGCGCCATCGCACACATAACGGCGTCACCGTCGCACTGAAAGCCTGTTGAGCAACTGCCCGTAAACATGGACGAGCCGCCGCCAGAGCCACCGGACCCGCCGCCAGCCGTGCCACCGTTGGAGCCCGTTGCGCCGGTTGTTGTCGTGGTCGTGGTGCCGTCGCCGGTATTGGTCACCGTGGTTGCTGGTGTTGGCGCAACTGGCCCGCAGCCGGGACCTTGATTGCAGGTCGTTTCGGTGCGAGTGACGACAGGCGTACCAGCTACGCCGCCGATTGAAATTGGGGTATTGGTGTTGGTGACAACGGTAGTGCAAACGCCAGCCGTGCAGGTTGTTGTTGCAGTAGTGGCCCGGTGGTTTCCAGTGCCATCCGGGTTAGTGTTGTTGACCGCGCCACCCTGAGCAGCGGATTCTGTTGGTGGACCTTCACCCGGATTCGGCGTATAACAAGTTTCAACGCCGTTAACTACAGCCTTGACCGCAGGAAATGTGCAAGTAAGGCCGTTGCCGACCGGGTCTCCAGAATTCGGCCCGCCTGAAACAGATGCGCAGGCCTCCCCCGTGTGTGTCATGACAGCGGCCCACAACCAACCACCATCAGGAGAGCCACCGGGCTGACCACCAAAAGAACCCTGTGCAAACCCCTTGATTCTGCAATACGGGGTATTCGGGTCGCCTGATGAAAATTCGGATGAACAAAGACTCTTCTCGCCAGCGCGTCCAGGGCCTTTGTACTCTCCCGCAGAAACACCAGCTTTAGGGCACTCATTTGATGGATCCACACATTCGGTCTGAGCAGCGTTTGGCACTTTTGGAGGTGTGCAGGTCAATTCATGAGGCGTGGCCTGATAACAATACGTCGCCGCTGGGGCAACATCAAAAATGCAAAACTGGCCGGTGGTTTCATTGGAGGTTGCAGCGGTATAGCCTCCATTAGCAAAACAACGCGGAGTCAAATACGCAGCCAACTGTGAGGCCAATTGAGCAGCCGTACCAACGCCCTGAAACGTCACCATGCCGCTTGAGCTCTGACAGATGCCGACCAATTGGCTACTCCACAAGCCGGCAGCGTTGGCGGTGCCAGTGGAGAACAGGAGAACGAGGACAGCGACTAGGCGGTAAATATGAGCCATGCCGCCCCCAACAACGCAACTATGAGCCAAATTCCCATGAAATTCACCTTTGCAAATGGCCCGGCGTGGGCACTTTGGAAAGGCCACACGGCAGCGCTACCGTGTGACAAACCGAGGGCTTAGGACAGCGCCGAACGCACCCACTTGAAGGCCTTGACCGCAACCACGATCAACAGCACAGCAGAGCCGATCAGGCCCACGGGAGTAGCTGCGGCCGCAATTTCAGTGACCACACCGGTCACATCGATTGCAGCGTGCGAAGCTGTGGCGGCAGTCAGCATGACGGCCAGAACGAGAGCGTTGTTGAGAACTTTCTTCATTTCAATTTTCCTTTTTGAAAAGGTGCGAATTTGCACCGGAGAGCCCCGCATGCGAGGCAATCCGCTACGAACTAATCACCGTCGTGCGCGTAATCACCCCCAGAGTCGCGGACCGCTCTAATGGCCATTCGAATACCGAACGCAACCGCCCACACGCCCAGCACGGCAGCAGCTATAGGGCTAGCGGCTTCCATGGGCAAATTGAATGGGTTGGAGTTTTGAATCTCGCCATGGGTCAACAAAACGTATTGATTGACCGCACACTGCGCAGGCTGCGAAACCGAGGCATAAACAATCTGCTTGTCAGCGAGGGCAGTAGCTGCACGGCCCGCACTCCACGCAATTTCTTCAACGGGAACTGTCAGAGTTAGGCAGAGCATTAGTCAGACTCCCCAGAGAAGATTGCTGCAACAAAGGCGCAGACGATCAAGACATATGCGATGTACACAGCGTCAACGCCAGCTAGGTCGTATAGGTCAAAGATCGGCGCCATGGTGCTTAGGCCGCTTTTTGCACCTGGGCAGGGGTTCCACCTGCAGGAGCGGGTTTCGCAGGTGCGACGGGAACCAGAGCGACTATCTCAGCGCCAATCTTGCGATCCTTGTACGAGACCGAAACATCGAATGTCCCGTTGTACAAACCGGGCTTGAGAGTGGACGCGTCGATCTTTTGGCCGAGGGTCAGAACGCCAACTTTGCGACCGCCATCTGCATCGCAGATGATGCATTCGCACTCGGTGATGGAGTACGGTTTGCCACTCTTGGCGATACCGGTTTTTGCTGGGTTGACTTCGAGAATTTCAATGGTTTTTTGCATGATGTATCCAATGTGATAACCGCAGGAGCGCGGCCTATTGCCACCGTCTAAGGAAGCAATGGGCTGCACTCACGCAACACGCTCAGCTAAAGCGCGACGCATCCACTGGAAACCAACCACCGCAACGCGAACAACAACCAGAGGGTTAACACCCTCACGCTGACAAGCGACGTAGAAGTTGACAGCCGCAGACCGGTGCAACAACTGAATCTCACGAGCAACCCTCCGGCGCTGACGCGAATTCATACGACCACCTGCACAGCTTCACATTTGAGCCATTCATCAAGAACGTACGGTTTGCCGGAAACCCTTCCATAGGCCACAAACCGACCCATGAAGCGACCCATTCGCACACGCAAGACTTGGTAGCGCCGACCGTGATGGGAAACGGTCAAACCCCGTTTAACCAACTTGCCATTGAGATCAAGGTTTGACAGCTTTAGCGACATGACCGAGCCCCAATCACTGCGGTGTCAGCCCCTGACCACGAAACCCGATAGCCATGGTTGACCCAGATTTGCAGATAGGTCGAAAAGGATTTTTGATCCGCAAACCGCTTAGTACGCAACAAAGCAGGGATTGCAGCGGTGTTCGGCAGATGGACCGTGAACACTGTGGGGATGCAGACCCCCGGACCGGGCACCGATGGAGCCGTCAAACTACGACCGGCACCGTTTTTATCCGGGGGACTGCAAAGGGTTAGAGACATTCCCGCGTTGGGTCTGCCCTGAGTGGGGTGAATCATTTGACGGCTCCATTTCATGACAATGTGTCACGAAACAGATTGAGCCAAACACATGACAACCTGTCAATAAATATTTTGACAACTAGTCATAAAATAAACCGTACTAAGGAAGTCAAACCATGCAAAACACCATGCAACTGTTAGACCGCGCACTGCAAGTTAAGCGCGCATCGCGCTGGTGCGAAGACATGGATTTGGATATCTCTACCATGGCTCAAGCAAAGAAGCGTGGCCGGCTAAGCCCCACGCTTGCAGGAACTCTTGCTATGGAATTAGGAGAAAGCCCTGAACATTGGATCGCCATTGCAGCGATCGAGGCAGAGAAAGAAACACCACTACTACAACGTCTAAAAAAGAGCCAGGAGAAGTGGCGGAAGCTGTGAGATTCGAACTCACGGAGGACTCACATCCTCGCCGGTTTTCAAGACCGGTGCCTTAAACCGCTCGGCCAAGCTTCCAGAGGGCCGTATTCTAACTCCAAGAGCCGGGCGCTCCAGGAAGCCGGTGCGATACTGCGCGCACTATGACCATCCTATTGCGTACCCGCTGCCTGGCGCTGGTGTCAGGCCTCTTGTTGTTGTCCTGCATCACGGCCGTTGCCCAGCCCTCGGGCGGGCCGTATGGGCCGATACCCCAGACCTATGATGTGCCCAAAGCACGGCACGTCTACTACGTTGCACCGGATGGCCAGGCCGACGCGCCGGGTGCTTCGCCCGATGCGCCTACGCGTATCGAGTCCGCAATTGCGCGGGTGGTCACGGGGGATGCCATCATCATGCGGGGTGGCACCTACCGTACCGGTGGCCTGCAGCTCAACCAGGGCATCACCATCCAGCCCTACCGCGACGAGCGCCCGGTGCTCAAGGGCACACACGTGGCTACGACCTGGGAGCCACTGCGCAACAACGTGTGGCGTACCAAATGGGCCACGCTGTTCCCGGCCAAGCCGCTGGGCTGGTGGCGGCGTGAGCGTGAGGGCATGTTCACACCCATTCACCGCTTCAACAACGACATGGTGTTTGCCAATGGCGAGTCGCTCAAATCGGTAGGCTGGGAGGGGGAGTTGGATGCCCACTCGTTCTATATCGACTACGAGAGTGGATACGTCTATATCGGTTTCGATCCTGCCAAGAAGCTGGTCGAGATCACTGCGTTTGATATCGCGCTGCACCGCCCATCACGGCCCGTGCATGGCAAGGCGTCCGACCGCAAGGGCCCCACGATTCGCGGTATCACCTTCACCCAGTACGCCTACCGCGCCATTGATATCGAAGGCAACAGGCCCTCAGTGTCTGCTTCCGAAGAGGCCACCGATGACCCTATTGGCGTGGCAGATCCAGCCAACTACGGCAAAGAGGTGGTGGGCACTACGCTGGAGCATGTGACCATCAGCCATTGCTCGCGGGTGGCGGGTTACTTCCGGGGCGATGGGCTCACCATACGCAACTCGCTGATCAGCGACACCAGCACCGAGGGCATTTACGTCATCGCCTCGTCCGACGTGCTGCTGGAGCGCAATATCGTTCAGCGCAACAATGTGGAGAAGCTGACCGGCTACTTCCCGGCGGCCGTGAAGATCTTCAACCAGTCTCACCGCGTGTTGGTGCGTGACAACCTCATCATCGACCACCCCCACTCCAACGGTGTCTGGTACGACGTGGGCAACACAGAAGGTGTGTTTGTGAACAACCATGTCGAGGGCACGCTGATCGGCTTCTTCTTCGAGATATCCAAGGGCGTGGTGGCCGCCGGCAATGTGTTCGTCAACAACGTGCAGGGCGTGCGCATTCTCAACAGCGCCAACGCGCGCCTGTACCACAACACCTTCTACAACTCGCAGGCCATGTTTGACCGCACCGAGCGCAGTGCCCAGGGCGATCACTTTGGCTGGCACCCGCAGACCGGTCCCGATGTGGACCAGCGTGAGGGCCATGTGTTTGAGGGAAACCTGATGGTGGGCGATGCAACATACGGGCGGGCGCTGCTGCACTTTGACCAGACGCCGGTGTTGTGCGGCAAGCTGACACGGCCCATGACCACCAAGGTGGACGGCAACCTCTACATCCGCACCCAAGCCGCGGTGCAACCATTGATCAGCTGGGGCCCCGTGGTGGGGCCCAACTGCCAGACGACGTTCAACACTCTGGCAGATTTCCGCAAGGCGGCACCCCATCTGGAAGCCCGGGGCCAGGCACTGCTGGGGTTTGAGGGAACGGTGTTCCGCAGCACCGCGCTGCATAACTTTGCGCTAGCACGCCTGCCCGAAGGCGTGCGGCCAGTGGCCGTTGCCGCCGAGGCCCTGAAGCCACTGGGTTGGAAGACCCCAACCCATGTGCCGGGTGCCTTCGCGCTTCGCGACTGAGTGCCGGTAGGGCCGGGCCAGCAGCGCCCGGCCAACCCATCCCCAACACATCCCTTGACGCATGCGTCTATTTGCCGAATCCCGATATTTTGGCGATGATGGCGCGCGGATAACAATACAGATAAAAGAAAAGCGAATTCACAAGGGAGTTCACCGTCATGATCGATCAACCCAGTGTGCCCGAGCGGCGTGGCACACCCAGGCCCGACCCCGAGGCGCAGCGCATTCTGGCCGCGGACAAGAAGGTTGCGCTGCTGGTCCAGTTCAACTGGGCGGTGGTGTTCTTCTCGGCCTTTTATGTGTTCGTCAGCTGGGCGATTGATTTTGGGCCGGGCATGTACATCATGGCCGTCAATGGCCTGCTGCTGCTGGCCAATCTGGTCTACATCGCCCGGGGCGGCAACTACACGGTGGCGGCCAATGTGTACCTGTGCACCAATACGCTGGTGGCGGTAGCGGGCTGCACTTATTTTTCTGGCGGCTTGTATTCGCCGGTGATCCCCTGGTTTGCCTTTGGCCCGGTCACCGCCACGCTGATGCTGGGCTTCAATCGCAACACGCTGTGGTGGCTGTTCGTCAACTCGGCCTGTGTGCTGGTCTTTGGTGTGGTGGGCATGATGGGCATAGAACTGCCCATGCAGTTCAACAAGCAGTATTCGGGCTTCTTCTTTGCCGCCTGCCAGATCGGGCTGGTGTTTACGCTGTTGATCCACACGCGGATTTTTGACTCGGAAAAGAACCGTGCGCTGGGCGAGGTGGAGACCAAAAACGTGGAGCTGCACACCGCCCTGCGTGACACGGCCCAGGCCCGGCAAAAGGCCGAGGCCGCCACAGCCACCAAGTCGGCCTTCCTGGCCAATATGAGCCACGAGATCCGCACGCCGATGAACGCCATCATCGGCATGTGCCACCTGGCACTCAAGACCGACATGACACCGCGCCAGCGCGACTACCTGCACAAGGCCCAACAATCCAGCCAGCACCTGCTGGCCATCATCAATGACATTCTGGAGCTGTCCAAGGTAGAGGCGGGCAAGCTGGAGCTGGAGATCGGAGAGTTCAGCCTGGAGCGCCTGTTGATCAAGGTGGCCGACCTGCTGGGTGACAAGGCCGAGAGCAAAGGCCTGGAGCTGTTGTTTGATGTGGCCCACGATGTGCCCGATGCTCTCAGGGGCGACGCATTGCGCCTGAGCCAGATGCTGATCAACTACGCCAGCAATGCGCTCAAATTCACCGATGCGGGCGAGATCGACATCCTGGTGCGCTTGCAAGAGCAGACTGACCGGCGTGTGGTCTTGCGGTTTGAGGTGCGGGACACCGGCATAGGCCTTTCCGAAGACCAGATTGGCAACCTGTTCCACAGCTTCCAGCAGGCCGATGTGTCCACCACCCGCAAGTACGGTGGCACCGGGCTGGGCCTGTCCATCACCAAGGTGCTGGCCCAGCAGATGGGTGGCGATGTGGGAGTGACCAGTGTGGCGGGCAAGGGCTCCTCCTTCTGGTTCACCGTTGACCTGGAGCTGGGCAACCGCAATACCCGCCGCATGGAGTTGCAAAGCGACATGCGTGGCCGCCGTGTGCTGGTGGTGGACGACGTGGAAAACACCCGCCAGGTGCTGTCTGAAATGCTGAGCTGGATGAGCTTTGTCGCCAGCACGGCCGATACCGGCGAGGCAGCGCTGCAGGAGATAGCACGGGCCGATGCCGCCGGCCAAGCCTATGACGTGGTGCTGCTCGACTGGCATATGCCGGGCATGGATGGTGCCACCACCGCAAGGCGCCTGAAAACCTTGCCCCTGACCCGCACGCCCAGACTGGTGGCCTTGACCCACCACAACGGCGAGGAGATGGATGCGGTGGTTGCTGCGGGGGACGACCTGCAGATAGGCGCCACCCTGAGCAAGCCCGTGGCCCCGTCCAAACTGTTTGATGCATTGATGGAACTGCTGGCTGGCAGTCTGCACCGCCTGGGCGCCCAGGTGGAAAGTATTGGCGGCCTGGTGCCCCTGGCACTGCAAAGCGTGCGCGGTGCCCGCATTTTGCTGGCAGAGGACAACGCCTTGAACCAGCAGGTGGCCAGCGAGTTGCTGCGCGATGCGGGCTTTGTGGTGGACATTGCCGACGATGGCCGCATTGCCTGCGACATGGCATTGGCGTCAGGCGCAGCCATGCAGGCCTATGACGTGATCCTGATGGACATGCAGATGCCGGGCATGGACGGCCTGGAGGCCACACGCCGCATACGCGCCAACCCGCGGTGCGCGGCCGTGCCCATTGTGGCCATGACCGCCAACGCCATGGCTTCGGATAAAGAGAAGTGCCTGGCCGCTGGCATGGTCGATTTTGTGACCAAGCCCATAGACCCGGACGAGTTGTTTCGCGTGTTGTTGTGCTGGATTGCGCCGCGCAGCGCGGTCGACGAGGTCCCGTCCGACAGGCAGCCGATGGCGCCAAATATACCGGTCGTTCCGGCCGAAGCATTGCCTGCTTTTGTGGAGGGGCTGGACCAGACGGCGGGGCTGCGCCGGGTTATGGGCAAGCAGCACCGCTACCTGGCCATGCTCAGAGGTTTTGCAGATACGCAGGCCGATGTGCCGCAAGCCATTGCCCAGGCCATTTCGGCCCAGGACATGACTACGGCGACGCGCTTGGCGCATACGCTCAAGGGTCTGGCGGGCAATATCGCATCGGCCGAGGTGGCGCGAGCGGCAGGGGCCATGGAGCAGGCTTTGCGCAGCCGTGCCGGTGTAGACGTACGTTCAAGCCTGCTGGCGGGTTTGTCGGCGTCCCTGGATGCGCAGATTGCGGCGATTCACAGGGCGTTGCCCGATGAACCTGTGCCACCGCAATATACCCCGGATGCCATGGTGGGAGGGCAGCATCTGGACGCGCTGTGCCGGGAACTGGAGACCCTGCTCAGCAACGACGACGGTAATGCCGAACGCCTGTTGACCCAGCATACCGCGCTGTTCCGTACGGCCTTTGCATCCCACTTTGTGGCGCTGCAATCCGCCGTGAACGCGTTTGACAGCGAGCAGGCGCTGGCCGTGCTGCAAGATGCTGTCACATCCAGGAGCGTGGAAGGGGTACAGTGAGTAGAATTTGGCCATGCAACCTGCAGCACTGCCGGCAACAGAACGTGAACGACTGGCGACCTTGCACGCGCTGGATGTTCTGGACACCGGACCTGAGGAAGAATTCGATGCCCTGATCCGGGTGGCGTCGCTGGTGTGCGGGGTGCCCATCTCGCTGATCAGCCTGATCGACAGTGAGCGCCAGTGGTTCAAGGCCAACCTGGGCTTGCCCGGAGTGTCCGAGACGCCCCGTGATATTGCCTTCTGCTCCCACGCCATTCTGGACGACAAGCTGTTCGAAGTACCCGACGCCACGCTGGACGCGCGTTTTGCCGACAACCCCTTGGTCAGTGATGGGCCTGACATCCGCTTCTACGCCGGGGCGCCCATTGTGATGAGTGATGGCAGCCGTGTAGGCACCTTGTGTGTGATAGACCGCCAGCCGCACCAGTTGAACGCCACGCAACGCGAGATCGTCAGCAATCTGGCCATGGCAGCGGCCCACGCGCTGGAAGGCCGACGCGCGATCCGCGCCATGCAAAAACATGCCGCCGAACTGGCCGCCAGCGAGCGCAGCCTGAAAGAAGCGCGCGACAGCGCACAGGCCGCCAATATCGCCAAGAGCCGTTTCCTGGCCACCATGAGCCACGAGATCCGCACACCCATGAACGGTGTGCTGGGCATGGCACAGCTGCTGCTGGCGCCTGACCTGGCGGACGGTGACCGCACCCGCTATGCACAAACCATCCTGACCAGCGGGAACACGTTGCTGGCCCTGCTGAACGACATCCTGGACCTGTCCAAGATAGAAGCGGGCAAGCTGCAGCTGGAGGTCAAACCGGTGGACGTGGCAGCGCTGTTGAAGAACACCTGCAACCTGTTTTCCGGCGCTGCGCAGGCCAAAGGGCTGCAGTTGCAGTCAGAGTGGCTGGGACTGCAGGGCCAGCACTACCAGGGCGATGCCCACCGCCTGGCCCAAATGCTGGCAAACCTGGTGGGCAATGCCATCAAGTTCACCGCCACCGGCAGCGTGCGCATGGCGTGTGTGGAGCGCAGCCGAATGAACGGCCACGCGCAGCTGGAGTTCTCGGTAACGGACACCGGCATTGGCATTGCACAAGACGATATTGCGCTGCTGTTCAAGCCCTTCTCGCAGACCGATAGCTCGGTCACGCGCGAGTTTGGTGGAACAGGACTGGGGCTGTCGCTGGTGCGAACGCTGGCGCAGGCCATGGACGGTGAGGTGGGTGTGAGCAGTGAACCGGGCCGCGGTACACGTTTCTGGTTCAGTGTGCCCATGAAAGCGCTGGCCGCGCAGCAAGCCGAAGCGGCCACCGTGCAGGATGCCGCGCCGTCCAGGGCCGACAGCCCGGACACGGGCGGCAGCCTGCACGGCCACCTGCTGGTGGCGGAAGACAACCCCATCAATGCGATGGTGATGCAGTCGTTTGCAGTACGCCTGGGCCTGACGATGGCGCTGGTGGGTGATGGACAAAAGGCACTAGACGCCATCACCCAGCGGGGTGCCGCAGTGCCACCGTACGACCTGGTGCTGATGGATGTACACATGCCAGTGATGGACGGCTACACAGCCACCGAGCGCATCCGCCAGTGGGAGGCGGCGCAAGGGCGGCCCCGCATGCCCATCATTGCGCTGACGGCGGATGCATTTGAAGAAGACCGCCAGCGCTGCCTGGCCGCGGGCATGGATGATTTTGTGACCAAGCCCGTCGCCATCGCGGTCTTGAAGTCGGTGCTGGCCCAATGGCTGGCAGCGTCTGCCAGCGCATAAAGCCCAAGTTACGCATGCATTGGTCGCAACACTACCGCAAGGAACTACTGGCTGGTGACATAGGCGCGGGCATCATCGTCGCGTTGATGCTGATCCCGCAGGGCATGGCCTATGCACTGGTGGCCGGATTGCCACCGGTGACCGGGCTGTACGCAAGCCTGCTGCCCGCCGTGGCCTATGCCATTTTTGGCAGCAGCATGGTGCAGTCGGTAGGGCCCATGGCGATCACGTCGCTGATGGTGGGTACGGCCATAACCGCGCTGGCACCTGCTGGCAGCGTGTTGTATGGACAGCTGGCGCAGCAACTTGCGCTGGTGGCGGGCGTGGTGCTGTTTCTGTGTGGCGTGTTCCGTTTGGGGTTCTTGTCCAGCTTTTTCAGCCGCCCGGTCATGAGTGGTTTCACCAGCGGCGCCGCCGTGGTTATTGCGCTGGAGCAACTCCAGCCACTGCTGGGTCTTTCACACGAATGGGCGTTTTCCACCCTCCACATGCCCAGTGCCTGGGTGGGCCTGGTGGCTCTGTTTCTGTTGGTGTTGGGGCGTTACGTACTCCCACCGCTGCTCAAACCGCTGGGTGGCGGTGTTGCGGACATGCTGCCCAAACTGGTCCCGATCTTTGTGATTGTGGGCGCCACGTTTGCCGTGGCGGTATTGGGGCTGGAGCGTGCAGGTGTGCGGACGGTGGGTGCGATTCCATCCGGGCTTCCTCCCTTGGGGCTGACCCTGTCACACGAGCATTGGCGCAGCCTGCTGTTGCCATCCCTCGTCATTGGGTTCATGGCGTTTCTGGCGGGCCAATCGGCGGCGCAAACGCTGGCCCAAAAGCGCAATGAACGCATCAACACCAACCGCGAGTTGCTGGGCCTGGGCGCGGCCAACCTGGCCAGCGCGGTAAGTGGCGGGTTTGCGGTGACCGGCAGCATTTCACGGTCTGCCGTCAACTACGGAGCCGGCGCCAATACACCACTGGCCAGCCTGATCTCTGCGGCCTTGATCGCCATTGCACTGTGTGTACCCAATGCCTGGCTGTCACTCATCCCCTTGCCGGCCATGGCCGCCACCATTGTTGTGGCGGTGGTGGGCATGATGGATTGGTCCACGCTGGTGGAGTCCTGGCGCCACGACCGCAGTGACGCGGCCACGCTGGTGGCCACGCTGGCCGGTGTGTTGCTGGTAGGGGTGGAAGAGGGTGTGCTGATGGGGGTGGTGCTGTCGTTTGCGTCACTTATCTGGCGCAGCAGCCGGCCCCACATCGCCATCGTCGGGCGATTGCCGGGGTCTGAGCACTTTCGCAATGAGGAGCGCTACACCGTGGAGACGCTGCCGCATACGCTGATGCTGCGCATCGACTCCGACCTGATCTTCAACAACATGGACGGTGTGATCGAGCGCATAGAACACGAGCTGCAGGTGCGCCCCGGTGTGCGCGATGTGGTGCTGGTGTTATCCGCCGTCAACATGGTGGACACCACCGCGCTGCTGGCCCTCAATGAGCTGAACAAACACATGGGTGAGCAAAAGCGGCGACTGCACCTGTGCGAAGTCAAAGGCCCGGTCATGGACCGGCTTAAAACCAGCAAGTTGCTGGGCAAGGATTTGACAGGCCAGGTGTTTCTGAGTGCTGCGCAGGCTTATGCGCATCTGGCGGGTGAGGGCGCTGTTTAAGCCAACATGCCTTTGGTTTCGATAAAGGCAATCACTGCCTTCAATCCATCCTGCGTCTTCAAATTGGTCATCACAAAGGGTTTCAAGCCCTTGGCCGTGGTGCGCATGCGAATGGTGTCGGCCTCCATCACGTCCAGGTCGGCGCCTACGTAAGGTGCCAGGTCAGTCTTGTTAATGACAAACATATCACTCTTGGTGATGCCGGGGCCGCCCTTGCGGGGGATCTTTTCGCCAGCCGCCACGTCGATGACGTAGATGGTCAGGTCCGAGAGTTCGGGACTGAAGGTGGCGGCCAGGTTGTCGCCACCGCTTTCGATAAACACGATGTCGGCATTCGGAAATTCCACCAGCATGCGGTCAATGGCTTCCAGGTTGATGGATGCGTCTTCGCGGATGGCGGTGTGCGGGCAGCCACCGGTCTCCACCCCCATGATGCGCTCGGCCGGCAGCGCGCCGCTGACGGTCAGGATGCGCTGGTCTTCCTTGGTGTAGATGTCGTTGGTGATGGCGACCAGGTCGTACTGTTCGCGCATGGCCTTGCACAACATTTCCAGCAGCGTGGTTTTGCCCGAGCCTACGGGGCCGCCTATGCCCACACGCAGGGGTGGCAGGGTTTTGGTGCGGTTGGCGATGTGGTGCAGTGTGGACATGGTAATGGTGATTGCTATCAATATTGGAGCGTATTGACTAGTGTGGACGGGGGCTAGGACCTGAAAAGCCTTGAGTACTGTATCTCGTGCTGGCTGCTGAGGATGGCCAGCATGGGGGCGAACGCCTGACGGCTGTCGTCGGTCAGCGCCAGCGCATGGTCGATGGCCGCGGGTATTTCGGCTGTTAGTGCCGACAGGATGCGCTGCCCCGCGCTCTGGCCCAGTGGCACGGATTTGATGGCCGCCTGGGTCATGTTTTCGGCCCAGCCAAATGCGTAGGCCAGCAGGCAGTCGCGTAGCGGCGCCGCAGTGGCACTGGCGGCGAGTGCAAAGGCAACAGGGTAGGTGGGTTGCTGCGCGGCCAGCACGGCGATCTGGTCCGGTGTGGCGGTGTTGTGGTTGCGCAGCCAGTCCAGTAGCGATCGGCCCATCTGTTCGGTCTGCTGGCGCAGTTCGCTGCTCTCGCGGGTTTGCAGCACCCAGGCATTCAGCGTGGCGATGCGGGCGTGGTCATGCTCGCGCCAAGCGGTGATGGCCTGCGCTACGGCGGGCAGGTCGGATCGGCTCAGGCTCAAATGCAGCTGGTCGACCAGCCAGGCCGATGCGTCGCTTTCCGTGGCGGCCCGGTCCGTGTCCACTGCGGCCTCCAGGCATTCCGAATACGAGAAGCCACCAATGGGCAGGGCCGGCGAGGCCAGCCACATCAGCTGCATCAGGCTGGAGTCGAGCATGTGCTGCGCGCGCCGCGGCTAGTGGTTGTGGTCGTGGCCGCAGCCAGGGCCGTGCACGTGGGGCTTGGCCGCAGCCGTTGCAATCGGGATCGATGCGAGTTTTTTGCTGGCCGTGGGCTTGTCCGCGTTTGTGTGTGCGTGGTCATGCCCATGTTCATGCCCGTGGTCCCCGTGGCCGTGACCCGCATGCGCGTGGCCGCCCGAAGCATAGGCGCCGTTCTCTGGCTCAAAGGCTTCGTCCACCGCGTGCACGATCAGGTGCATGGCGCGCAGCATGTCGGCCAGCACGTGGTCAGGCTCAATCTTCAGGTGGTCGGGTTTGAGTTCAATCGGCACATGCCGGTTGCCCAGATGGTAGGCCGCGCGGATCAGGTCGTAAGGCGAGCCATGCTCCTTGCAATGCGTGATCTTCAACACCGCTTGTGGCGCCGCAATCACTTTGATCAACGAGCCATCCTCCGCCACCAGCACATCACCACCGCGCACGGCTGTGCCACGGGGCAAGAAGACGCCGATTTGTCGGCCCGTGGAATCGGTCGCATCAAAGCGGCTCTTCTGGCGGACGTCCCAGTCGAGTTCGACGGTGGAGGCGCGTTTCAGCAGGACGGGAGAGAGACTGGCGCCTTGCGGCAGGAGTTTGGAAGCATGGATCATCAGAATAGGAAATAGCGTTGGGCCATCGGCAAGCTTACCGCAGGCTCACAGGTCAACAACTGCCCATCGGCCCGCACGCTGTACGTCTGCGCATCGATCTCCATGGTTGGTAAATAGCTGTTGTGCACCATGTGCTGCTTGCGCACGCCGCGCACGTTCTTCACGGCGCTCAGTGTCTTGGCCAGACCAAAGTTTTGCTTGATGCCCGCATTCAAACCAGCCTGCGAAACAAACGTCAGTGAGCCACGCGCCAGGGCCCCTCCAAAGGAGCCAAACATCGGGCGGTAGTGGACCGGCTGCGGTGTGGGGATGGATGCATTGGGGTCACCCATCGCGGCCATGGAGATAAAGCCGCCTTTGAGAATCAGCGCCGGTTTGACGCCGAAGAAGGCCGGTTTCCACACCACCAGATCGGCCCACTTGCCGACCTCGATACTGCCCACCTCGTGGCTGATGCCGTGGGCAATGGCCGGGTTGATCGTGTACTTGGCGATGTAGCGCTTGGCACGGAAGTTGTCGTTGCGCTGCAAGGCTTCGACGGGCCCGGACCGGCCGGCGGCAGGGCTCAACCATCCGCGCTGCTCCTTCATCTTGTGCGCCGTCTGCCAGGTGCGGATGATGACCTCACCCACGCGGCCCATGGCCTGGCTGTCGCTGCTCATCATGCTGATGGCGCCCAGGTCGTGCAGGATGTCTTCTGCGGCAATCGTTTCCTTGCGGATGCGGCTCTCGGCAAAGGCCAGGTCTTCGGCAATGCCGGCGTCCAGGTGGTGGCAGACCATCAGCATGTCCACATGTTCGTCCAGCGTGTTCACCGTGTAGGGCATGGTGGGGTTGGTGGAGCTGGGCAGGAAGTTGTCTTGCCCCACCACGCGCAGGATGTCGGGTGCGTGGCCGCCGCCTGCGCCTTCGGTGTGGAAGGCGCACAGGCCCCGGCCCTTGGTGGCGGCTATGGTGTCTTCGACAAAACCGGATTCGTTCAGCGTGTCGGAGTGGATCGCCACCTGGGTGTCGGTCGCGTCGGCCACGTCCAGGCAGTTGCTGATGGCAGCGGGCGTGGTGCCCCAGTCTTCGTGCAGCTTCAGGCCGATGACACCGGCGTTGATTTGTTCATGCAGCGCGGCGGGCAGGCTCGCATTGCCTTTGCCCAGAAACCCAAGGTTCATGGGGAAGGCATCGGCCGCCTGCAGCATGCGTTCGATGTTCCACGGCCCCGGTGTGCAGGTGGTGGCGAAAGTGCCAGTGGCCGGACCGGTGCCGCCGCCCAGCATCGTGGTCACGCCGCTGGCCGCGGCTTCTTCGATTTGTTGGGGGCAGATGAAGTGGATGTGGCTGTCGATGCCGCCCGCCGTGACGATATTGCCTTCGCAACTGATGACCTCGGTGCCGGGGCCAATGATGATGTCCACGCCGGGTTGCGTATCGGGGTTGCCGGCCTTGCCGATGGCGACGATGCGCCCGCCTTTTAAACCGATATCAGCCTTGACGATGCCCCAGTGGTCCATGATCAGCGCGTTGGTCATCACACAATCCACGGCACCTTCATGCCGTGTGCGTTGCGATTGGGCCATACCGTCGCGAATCGTCTTGCCGCCGCCGAACTTGACCTCTTCACCGTAACTGCCGGCGCCCAGCGTGTAGTCTTTTTCAACTTCAATCAGCAGCCCGGTGTCGGCCAGGCGCACGCGGTCGCCCACCGTGGGGCCAAAAATTTCCGCGTAGGCGCGGCGTCCAATCGTTGCCATAGTTAGAGCTTTCCTTGCACAAGACCACGGAACCCATAAACGATGCGGTCGCCGGCGAAATCCACCAGCTCCACGGTGCGTTGCTGGCCCGGCTCAAACCGCACGGCCGAGCCCGATGCAATGTTCAGCCGCATGCCCTGTGCTGCCGCGCGGTCAAAGCCCAAAGCGCCATTGGTTTCGGCGAAGTGGTAGTGCGAGCCGACCTGTATGGGGCGGTCGGCCGTGTTCTGCACAACCAGTGTGGTGGTGCGCCGGCCTGCGTTGAGCACGTGCTCGGGGCCGTCGTCTGGGATGGTTTCGCCGGGGATCATGGTGGGCTCACTTTCCCTTGCGGGCGATCCAGATGGCCAGTGCAGACAGCGCGCCGACCACCACAAAGCCCCATACATCGGTGGCATGCCAGTGGGTACCACCGCCCAGGCCATGGCCATCATGGGCAAATACGGTGCTAGCCCCCGCGGATACTGCATATACAGCTATCGAAAGCGTAGCGTTGGAAGCAAAAGATCGCATGGGTGGTGTCTCCAAAGGGAAGCGGGTCTTAAACAATGGGTTGGTGGACGGTGACCAGCTTGGTGCCGTCGGGGAAGCTGGCTTCCACCTGGATGTCGGGAATCATCTCGGCGATGCCGTCCATCACGTCGGCGCGGGTCAGCACGGTGCGGCCTTCACTCATCAGTTGGGCTACGGTCTTGCCGTCGCGGGCGCCTTCCATCACGGCGGCGCTGATCAGGGCCATGGCTTCGGGGTAGTTGAGCTTGAGCCCACGCGCCTTGCGCCGTTCGGCCAGCAGGGCGGCGGTGAAGAGCAGCAGTTTGTCTTTTTCTCGGGGGGTCAGTTCCATGTCGCGCTCTCAGGTGTAGGCAGAGGAGGTTTGGGGATTATTAGGCAATATCCGTGCCCTGCAATCCGGGCATGTACGCCAAATGCCGGATGGGTGGCACCCCTGTGGCATGGAATCTGCACAAGGCAAGGGTGCTCACCGAACCCGATCTTCCACCACCACCGACCGCGCCACCCCAGCGGGTGGTCAAGATCCGCCGGGACTACAACAACTGGGTGGCCAGCGAGACCATGGAGGACTACGCGTTGCGTTTCACGCCGCAGCGCTTTCGCAAATGGTCTGAATGGCGGGTGGCCAACACGGCCTTTGGCGCTGCGTCCTTCCTGGTGCTGGAGGCCGTAGGCGCCACCCTGCTGGTGCAATACGGTTTTGTGAACGCCTTCTGGGCGATCCTGGTGACCGGCATCGTGATCTTCCTGGCCGGGTTGCCCATCAGCGTCTACGCCTCGCGTTACGGCGTGGATATGGACCTGCTAACCCGTGGGGCCGGCTTTGGCTACATAGGCTCCACCATCACGTCGCTGATCTACGCCACCTTCACCTTCATCTTCTTCGCGCTGGAGGCGGCCATCATGGCCTATGCGCTGGAGCTGGCGCTGGATATTCCGCCCAGTTGGGGCTACCTGATTTGTGCACTGGTGGTGATACCGCTGGTCACCCACGGTGTATCGGCGATCAGCCGGCTACAGATCTGGACGCAACCACTGTGGTTGCTGATGCTGATCGTGCCGTTTGTTTTTGTTTTGGTGCGCAACCCTGCTGCATTTCAGGGCATCATGCACTACGGTGGTGATTTTGGTGTGGGTGGCGTCTTTAATTTGCACTTATTTGGTGCTGCATTAACGGTGGGCATTGCGCTCATCACACAAATGGGTGAGCAGGCCGATTACCTGCGCTTCATGCCGGCACAGACCGCGCAGAACCGCAAACGCTGGTGGCTGTGTGTGATGCTGGGCGGGCCCGGCTGGGTGGTGCTGGGTGTGGCCAAGATGCTGGGCGGCGCCTGCCTGGCCTACCTGGCCATCACCCACAGCGTGCCGACCGACCGCGCGGTAGACCCCAACCAGATGTACCTGGCGGCGTATGAGCATGTGTTCACATCGTTGCAGTGGGCCGTGGCTGCTACAGCGGTGTTTGTGGTGGTGTCGCAGCTCAAGATCAATGTCACCAATGCCTATGCCGGCTCGCTGGCCTGGAGCAATTTTTTCTCACGCCTGACACACAGCCACCCGGGGCGCGTGGTGTGGGTGGTGTTCAACACACTGATCGCGTTCATGCTGATGGAGATGAACGTGTTCCGCGCGCTGGGCGATGTGCTGGGGCTGTACTCCAACATCGCCATCGCCTGGATCATGACCGTGGTGGCTGACCTGGTCATCAACAAGCCACTGGGTCTGAGTCCCAAAGGCATCGAGTTCAAACGTGCGCATTTGTATGACATCAACCCGGTGGGTGTGGGGTCGATGGCGCTGGCATCGGCTTTGTCGGTGATGGCGTATCTGGGTTTGTTTGGGGCGGATGCCAAGGCGTTTTCGGCGGTGGTGGCCTTGGTTACAGCATTCATCGCTGCACCGGTTTTGGCATGGGCGACGAAAGGCCGTTTCTATATCGCAAGAGAGTCCGTTGAACCCCGCGGCGTTTCAGCCCTGCAAGTGCAGAAATGCGTGATTTGCGAACGCGAATACGAAGGCCCCGACATGGCCCATTGCCCGGCCTACCGCGGCGCCATCTGCTCTTTGTGTTGCACGCTGGATGCGCGCTGTGGTGATCTGTGCAAGCCACACGCCAGCCTCGCGTTCCAGTGGTCGGCGGCGTTGCGCTGGTTGTTGCCCCGGCGGGCCTGGCCGTATCTGGACACCGGCGTGGGGCACTTCATCCTGTTGATGCTCATCATCGTGCCGCTGTTGGCCACGGTGTTTGGCATGTTTTACCAACAGGAGCTTTCCAGCCTGGACGAGGCTACGGGCGTCAACGGTGCCATGCAAAACGCGCTGCGCTCGGGCTTCTTCAAGGCCTATATGGCGCTGCTCCTGCTGGGCGGCATTGTGGCCTGGTGGCTGGTGCTGGCGCACAAGAGCCGCCAGGTGGCGCAGGAAGAGTCCAACCGCCAGACGCATTTGCTGGTGCAGGAGATCGAGTCCCACCGCCAGACCGACGAGGCATTGCAGGCTGCCACCGCGCTGGCGGAGCGTGCCAAGCGCCAGGCCGAGCAGGCCAACCAGGCCAAGAGCCGCTACATCAGCGCCATCAGCCATGAGCTGCGTACACCGCTCAACAGCATCCTGGGCTACGCGCAGTTGATGGGGGAAGACGCGTCTATCCCCCCGCACCGCAAGCAGGCAGTCAGCGTTATCAAACGCGGGGGCGAACACCTGCTGTCCCTGATTGAAGGCACGCTGGACATGGCCCACATCGAGTCGGGCAAGCTCACGCTCAACCGCAAGCCCATGCAGTTTGCCAATGGCATGCACGAGATCGCCAGCCTGTTTGAGCTGCAGGCGGAGGCCAAGGGTCTGGCCTTCCGGTTTGAAGTGCAGGGCGCCATGCCCGAATGGGTGCGGGCGGATGACAAACGGGTGCGCCAGATTTTCATCAACCTGCTGGGCAACGCCATCAAGTTCACGCAGGCGGGCAGCGTGAGCTTCCGCCTGCGCTACGCACGCGAAATGGCACAGGTCGAAATCCACGACACCGGGCCGGGCATGCTGCCGCATGAGCTGGAGCACATCTTCGACCCCTTCGCACGCGCCGCCAGCGTGGCCGTGGGTGCCACGGGCTCGGGCCTGGGGTTGACCATTGCCAAGATGCTGACCGACCTGATGGGTGGCGAGCTGACCGCCAGCAGCCAGCCGGGTGTGGGCTCCGTCTTCAAAGTGCGGCTGTTTTTGCCGGAGCTGCACAGCCAGCCCGGTCAATCGCTGGAGCGCCTTGCGCCTGTAGTGCGCAAGCCGCGCCACGGTTATGCCGGCGTGCGCCGCAAGATCCTGGTGGTGGACAACGAAGAAGCGGACCGCGAGCTGCTGGTCAGCCTGCTGGAGCCACTGGGTTTTGTGCTGCGCGTGGCCGCCAATGGGCACGATGGTCTGGACCTGCTGGCAGCGGGCTACGACCCTGACGTGGTGCTGCTGGACCTGGCCATGCCCGGCATCGACGGTTGGGAAACGCTGCGCCGCATCCGCGCACTGGACGGGCGCCAGCCCCAGGTTGCCATCGTCTCGGCCAATGCGTTTGAACGCGGGGTGGACAACCTGCTGGGCATCGCGCCCGAAGACTTTATTGTCAAGCCGGTGCGCCACACCGAATTGCTGGACTGGCTGGGGCGCAGGCTGGAGCTGGTGTGGCTGGAAACACCGGTTGTGCCGCAGGCCGCCGATAGGGTGCCCGGTACAGGACTTGGCGTAAGCTCGGGGCCGCAGGCCGAGCGCGTCGCACCACCGCGCATCGATTTGCAGGAGCTGCTGGAGCTGGTGCACCTGGGTTTTTACCGCGGTATTACCAACAAACTGGATGCCATCGCAGCCAGCCGGCCCGAATCCCACAGCTTTGTCCATGCCATGCGGGACATGGCCCGGCAGTTCCAGTTTGAAGCCATGCAGGTGCAGTTGCAAAAAGACCTTGATGAACACCATGCTGCACCCTGACCCTACACACAGAGCCGCCAACGACAGCGGTCCATCATGGAACACGGCACTGGACCGCGCCAATAGCGACGTGGTGCTGATCGTGGACGACGTACCCGACAACCTCTCGGTACTGCACGACGCGCTGGACGAATCCGGCTACACCGTGCTGGTTGCCATATCGGGTGAGGCCGCCCTGCAACGCGCCTTGCAAGCCGTGCCCGACATCATCCTGCTGGACGCCATGATGCCCGGCATGGACGGTTTTGAAGTAGCCCGCCGCCTGAAGGCGCTGGCGACCACAGCCCACATTCCCATTGTTTTCATGACCGGCCTGACCGAGACCGAATATCTGGTGGCAGCGCTCGAATCCGGTGGGGTGGACTATGTGACCAAACCCATCAAGCCCAAAGAAGTGTTGGCCCGCATGCAGGTGCACCTGAAGGGCGCGCGCGAGCGGCGCCAGACCCGCAACGCGCTGGACGCCTTTGGCTACGCCACCATCACCGTACGTGCCAGCGATGGCTGCCTGATGTGGCAAACACCCTTGGCCCGCGAGCTGCTGGAGCGCTACTGCGGCACACAGGCCCCCACCACACCCGAGCCGGTGCTGGCGTGGCTGCGCAGCAGCTTGCCCAAAGTGCAACCATCCGCGCAGCAGCCGGGCATGGAGCCGCCACGTTTTGCCATCGAACAGGGTGCGCGGCGTCTGACCTTCCGCCTGCACCAGCAGATTGGTGACAGCGACGGCAGTCTGGAAGACGGCGACTGGCTGATCGTGATGCGCGAGGTTTCGGACACGGCTGTCATCGAAGCCATGAGCCTCTCCTTCAAACTGACGGCCAAGGAGGCCGAGGTGCTGTACTGGGTGGTCAAAGGCAAGACCAACAAGGACATTGGTGATATTTTGGGCAGCAGCCCGATGACGGTGAAGAAACACCTGGAGCGCATCTTCGTCAAGATGGGGGTGGAAACCCGCACCGCCGCGGCCGGCATGGCCATGACACGGATACGGCAGCTGCATCCGCAGTTTGAGGGATAGGCTTAAGCGTTTTAGGGCTCTAGCCCCCGTGAAATATGGGTTATGCGCTATAAATTTGGGAGCATTCTGCGAACCCGATGGTTGACACCTGGAGCCCTGCCATTGGGGGCCGGGGCACCACAACAGAGGGTGCCACCGCACCAAAACCGGTAAATACACCCCATTAGAGGGTAAACACGGATAGCCATTGGTGCAAATGGTCGTCCTCGCGTGGCATGGAATGTGCTGCCAGCCATGGCATGGCCACCTCGACAGACACCAAACACACGACTCCCGGCACAAGCCTCACAGTCATCAAGGCCCCCAGCGCGGTGGTGGGGCTGTCGCAACACCTGTCCCTGGCGCTGACACAAGGTGCCTCACCCAGCGCGCTGGAAGAGGCTGCTGGCTTTGGCCGGTGGTGGTTTGATCCGGAGTCCTCACACGTGGTGTTGTCTGCCCTGGCAGCGCGTTACCTGAATGTGGAGGCCCTGCACCACACGGGGCTGGACAGCTGTTTCATCCACGTGGTGTCCGACGACATGCTGGACCTGATTGCGCAATTGCCCCAAGCAGCGCAGCGTGCGGCCTCCATTGATTTTCGCGTCATCAGCCCGGTGGAGGGCATGCGCTGGCTCCGGTTGGCCCACCTGCCGCCGGACGCGGCCAATCCGGCCCTGGTCAGTGGCATCCTGTCCGACATCACGCCGCTCAAACATGCCGCTATGCGGGAGCGTCTGGGTTTCGAACTGACCGAGTTTCTGGTGGGCACCCATTCGATGGACGATGCCATCACCAACGTGATCCAGCTGATCTGCAAAAACCTGGGATGGGACTGGGGCGCGTACTGGGCAGCCGAGTCACCGGCTGCGGATGTACCGCCACGCCTGGCCTGTAAATATTTCTGGCACCAGCCCGAGCTGGACCTGGCCTCGTTTGGCGCCGAGAGCGCCCGGTTGTCTTTGGCGCCGGGTGAGGGTCTGGTGGGTGCGGTATGGCAAAACGGCCGGCCCGACTGGGTGGAAGACATGGTCAATGACCTGCGCTTCTCGCAGCGCACCAATGACCGCGAATGCAAGCTGTGGTCGGGTTATGTGTTTCCGGTGACCTATGTCTCGGCCGATGGCCACACCCACAGCCCCGGTGTGCTGGAGTTTTACAGCTGCCTGTCGCGCCAGCCCGAAGCCCAGTTGCCCAAGGTGTCGGCCAGCATTGGCGCCTTCATTGCGCAGATGGCCCAGCGCATCGAGCACCAGGCCACGATTTTGTACCTGGCCCAGGTGGATGCGCTGACCGGTCTGGCCAACCGCAACCACTTCCACGAGCTGGTGAGCCAGTCGTGTGCCACGGCGGCCGGTGATCACAGCCCATTCGGGCTGGCATTCATAGACCTGGACCGTTTCAAACCCATCAACGATGCGTTTGGCCACGAGGCCGGCAATGCCGTGCTGCGGGAGTTTGCCCAGCGCCTGCGCGCGCTGGCGCCCGACGGCAGCAAGGTCGGCCGCCTGGGCGGTGACGAATTTGCACTGCTGATACCCGCCCATGCATTGCCTGAAGCCGCTCACTTGCTGGAGCATATTCTGCAAGCCGCACGTGCGCCCTTTGTGTACGAGGGCATTGAACTGACGGTATCGGCCAGTGTGGGGGTCAGCACCTTCCCCCAGTGCGGCGACAGTTGTGCTGCCCTGCTGCAAAGTGCGGATGCGGCCATGTACCGCATCAAGAACAATGGGCGCAACGGCTGCCATTTCTCGTCCATCAGCAACACCCATGCGCTGGCCGAGCAGCAGTCATCCATCGCGCAGCGCCTGGCGCTGGAGACCGAACTGCACCATGCGCTCGATGGCAATGGCCTGTGTCTGGTCTACCAGCCGATCTTTGACATTTCCAAAGGGCGCTTGGAGTCCATCGAGGCCCTGGTGCGCTGGCGCAAGCCCGATGGCACGGTGGTGCCGCCCGATGTCTTCATCCCGATCGCCGAGCAAAGCCATTTGATTGTCCAGATCGGCAAATGGGTGCTGGGCCAGGCCTGCCGTGATCTCGCGATATTGGACGCGGCGGGTTTTACCGACCTCAAAGTGCATGTGAACATGGCCGCACCCGAGTTCACCAACAAGAGCCTGCCCGACACATTGCACGCACTGGTGGGCGCCTTTGGTCTGGAACCGCACCGCCTGTCGCTGGAGCTGACCGAGGGCATGCTGATGAAGCGGCCCGACCAGGTGATACCGGTGATGCGCGCGCTGCGCCAACTGGGCTTTGGCATCAGCCTGGATGACTTTGGCATGGGGCATTCTTCACTGGCCCTGCTGAAAAACCTGCCCATCTCGTCGTTGAAGATAGACCGCTCGTTTGTGCGTGATCTGCCGCACCAGCGCAATGACCGCGCCATCGTCAAGACCATTGTGGACCTGGGCTGCCAGATGGGCCTGCAGGTGATCGCCGAAGGGGTGGAGACCGAACCCCAGCTGGAGATCCTGCGCCAGACCGGCTGCAGCCTGATCCAGGGTTACCTGCTGGACCGGCCCATGGGTCTTGCGGAGCTACTCGAAAAGTATCCCATCGACTCCATCGAAACCTGAAAGGGAGAACACCATGTACCTGGCCGTCGCTGATCGTTCCACACCCCAAACCGCCGCAGCCGCTGTTGCTGTTGTCGCTGTTGCCACTGTTGCACCCAAGGTTGTGGCCAGCAGCCCTCCGCTGTCGGGGGAGGTGTTCGCCACGCTGATCAACCTGTCGGGGCGCCGGCGCTTTACCTCGCAGCGTGTGGTGCTGTACACCGTGCTGGCGGCCAGCAAACATCCCGATGCCAGCCGCATTGCCACTGAGGCGCTGGACCTGTTCCGCGATGCCCACACCACCCTCATCAAAGGCAACAAGGCTTTGCCGGGTGTCTTTGGTGCACCGCTGCAAGAGGCCTACTTCGGCCCCGCGCAGGGCAACGCCAAAATTCTGGCCTTTATCGCACTGGCTGAACGCGTGTTGTATGCCATTGCGTCGGGATGGCACCGCCAGGTGCCCGCCCTGCTGGAGGAGTTGGTGGAGTGTTCGTCGACCCTGCTCACCGTGCTCAACAGTCTGACTGCGTTGTACGAGACCGAGGCCCGCAACCACGCACACCAGGTCGAGCACCAGTTGCACGGCGCCATGGACGAGATCAAAACCATCTCCAAACAGGCACAGGTGGTGGCGATGAATGCGCGCATCGTCGCGGCCCGTGCAGGTTCGGCTGGCAATGAGTTTGCGGTGGTGGCCACGGAGCTGATCAGCATCACCACCCATATCGGCACCATCCTGCAGCGTGCCATGGCCAAGCCGGCCTGACCTATAGCGGCAGGCCCAGCGTCTGTCCGTCTGCGGGGACCAGCAGGCGGGTGTGGACGCCGCTGCGCCGCGCGGCCGCCAGCAGGTCGGTCCGTGTCACCGGGCAGTGGCTGATGGCCTCCAGATGGTTGGCCACCACCGTGCCGGTGGACAGTTGGGTGAACGCCGTCACGTCGTCCACGCCCATGATGATGTCGCCCCCGATGTCAAAGCGGGCACCCCCCGCCGGCACCACGCTGACATCGGGCTGGTGCTGGCTGACAAAGGCCCGCACCCGTGGCGTGAGGATGGTGTCGCCCGCCAGGTACAGGCTGGGCTCGCCGGGCATCTCGATGAAATAGCCCACACCATGCTCCATCATGCGGCCCACCACACCCTCGCCATGGGTGCAGCGCACGGTGCGGATGCGGCCCTCAAAAAAGGGTTTGGGCTCTTCATGGCCCTCGGGCAGCGCTTGCACGTTCAGACCGCGCTTGCGCAAATAGACAGCGTCGTGCGGCGTGCAGATGACGGGCAGTTGCGTGTCGCGCAACCACATCTTGCCAAAACCATCCAGGTGGTCGAAGTGGCCTTTCTGGCAATGGGTGATCAGGCAGTGGGTGACCTGTGCCAGTGCTGCGCTGGCCTGCGCGGGCAGGTCCACGGTGGGGTTGCGCAGGCGTTTGCCATCCAGCAGACGCAGAGGTGGCAGGGCGCCCTGTGGGGCCAGCATGGGGTCCACCAGGATGTGGCGGTCGCCCATATGCACGATGAGGGTGGCGTTGCGGAGTTGGGTGATTTGCATGGGTGTGGTGCCTCAGAACGCAGGTTGGAGGGCTGCCAGGCGTTCCAGATTGCCCTCTTCAAATGCGCGGATCAGCGCCTGCGCTGCAGCCGGTGCGGTGTCGGGTGTGCCATTGCCAAAGGGTGGGTCGGGGTAGTACTCAATACCCAGCTGTATGGTCTTTGCCACGTCTTCCCCGGCGATCAGTCCGGCCAGGTACAGGCCCGCATCGATGCTGGCCGATACCCCGGCGCCGGTCACCAGTTTTCCATCGCGCTGGTAACGTGCCGTGCTGATGGTGGCGCCGTACGCAGCCACACGTTCGCGGGCAAACCAGTTGGTGGTGACGCGCAATCCGCCAATCAAACCGGCCGCCCCCAGCAACTCCACACCGTTGCAAATGCCAATGGTCCAGGTGGAGGTGGCGTGCAGGCGGCGTATCGTTTCCAGCATCTCCGGGTCGTGCAAAGCCTTTTCCACGCCAGGGCCACCGGGGATGTAAAGGATGCCGGTGCTGGTCGTCTCATGCAGCGTGCGGTAGGCGTGCAGAGCCAGGCGGCGTGTGTCGGCAAAGACCGGGCCGGTGCCTGTGGCAATGAATTCGGTGGTGATGCCGGGCACATTAGCCAGCACCTCGTAACCGCCGACGATGTCGAGCGCGGTGAATCCGTCAAACAAAACAATGGAGAGGCGCATGGTGGTCTTTCTTTCAATAGGCGTGGAGCAGAGCGCTGCACCACTGCATTGTCAAATTGGCGGGTGTTGGAGTAGCATGGCGTTATTGCCATATTTAATGGTGTTACCGCCATATGCCATCCAGACTGTCATCGCCCCAAAAATCAAAGCCCATGCGGATCGCCATCCTGGCCTACACCGGCTGTATGGCTACCGAAATCTTTGCAGTGGCCGATGTGTTGTTGATTGCCACCCATGTCGCCCGTGCGATGCGCAAAACCGCATCACCACCCTTTGCGGTGCAGGTGGTGGGTTTGGGCGGGCGCACGGTCACGGTGGCTGGCGGTTTTGCAGTCGGTGTGCAAAAGCCGGTGGGCGCCTATGGCTTGCTCATCGTGCCGGGGCTGGAGATTCGCCGTCTGGATGAGTGGGAAGCCAAGCTGGCGCCGTTGCGCCGCGAGCTGGCCTTTATCCGCAAAAGTTTCGCCAGTGGTACACCGGTGGCATCGGTGTGTATCGGTACCTTTTTGCTGGGTGAGGCGGGCTTGCTGGAGGGACGCAAGGCTACGACGGCCTGGTTGTGTGCGGCGGAGCTGGCAGACCGTTACCCGGCAACTGCGCTCAGTGCCGATGCCGTGCTGGTGGAAGACGGCGCGGTCACCACCACGGGTGCTGTCAGCTCCGCGTTTGACCTCGCCATCCACCTGGTGAAGAAAACCCTGGGTGCAGAGGTGGCGACTGCCACGGCCCGGTTGGCCTTGCTGTCCCAGCCACGGAGCAGCCAGGCCCCGTTTGTGGACAGTGCGTTGTTGGGGCCAGCCAGCCTGCCCACGTTTGCGCACGGTGTGGCGCAGTGGCTGGGTGCGCGGTTGACCGAAACCTACGACCTGGAGCGCCTGGCCAAGGCCTTCCACGTCAGCGCCCGCACGCTGTTGCGCCGGGTCAAGGCACAGACGGGAGATTCACCACTGGCCCTGCTGCAACAGGCCCGGGTCGACAAGGCCAAACAACTGCTGAACAACAGCGCGTGGAGCATTGCGCAGATTACCGAGGCCGTGGGTTATGCCGATGTGCCCACCTTCTCCCGCCTGTTTGCCAGCCGCGTGGGAGAAACGCCGGCGCGGTATCGGCGCAGGTTGGCGTAGGCCGACCGCCTTTAGGGCTTGGTCGCGTTATGTTTTTTCATCGCCTCTTCCAGATTGAAGTTGCCGGCGCGGCCCGGCATGACGATGTCACCCGGTTTTTGCCCGGGCTTGCAGGCTCCCACCCACTTGGCCGCAATGCCCATCCTGGATTCGACCATGCCGTGCAGGGGCGGGTTGAACCGGGTCTTGATGTCGCCACGGTAGGCTGAGTCAAAGGCGCCGGTGAACACGGCATCCATGGTGGTTGTGGTGAAGACGTTCTTGGTGGTCTCCATCTTGCACACCGAGTGGATGGTGATCCTGTCGCCCTGCTGCTTGACGTCCGTGGCGCTGCACTGCTGCTTGAATTTTTCGGCATCTTGCTGCATCAGGTTGTCGGAATTCTGGTCAATGCAATGCTGAATAGCCCCCATGCCCTTGGGCATGCCCTCCATGCTGGTAGTGATCTCCCACAGGCCACTTTTGCGTTTGGGCATGTCCAGAGCCAGGGCCTGGCTGCAAAGCCCCGCGATGAGGGTGGCCGTCAGGAATAGTGGGCCAGTGGTTCTGCTTGGAAATGCCATGGGTCTTACTCCTCGGGTTTGCGTCAGGGTGATTATGGTGTTGGAGCATTAAACCGGAATCAGCCCGTACAGCCCGTGTTTTTTTGTTTAACGCCTGCGCCACCTTTGCCCGGTGGCAACCGGGTGACAATCAGGCCGTTCCAGCAGTTGATATTTCCACATGAAAACACAGAACCTGGGCTTTACGCTGATCGAAATGTTGGTGGTGGTCGGCGTGCTGGCCATTCTGGTGCTATTGGCCTTGCCCAGTTACCAGGGCAAGCTGGTGCGGGACCAGATCATAGAGGGCAGCGCCCTGGCGAAGCTTGCCAAAGACCCCATAGCGGCCCAATGGACGGCCAGCAAAACGCTGCCGGTGGACAACGCCAGCGTCCCCTTGCCCGCGCCCGACAATATCGTCAACAACCTGGTACGCGCCGTCACCGTGCAGGATGGCGCCATCCACATCACCTACGGCAACCGTGCCAATGGCCACCTGAAGGACAAGATCCTGACGCTGCGCCCGGCGGTGGTCGAAGACGCCCAGATCGTGCCCGTGACCTGGGTTTGTGGTTTTGCGACTGGCCCGGACAAGACGACCACCTTTGGTGAGAACAAGACCAGCATCTCCAAAGAGTACCTGCCGATAAACTGCCGGTAGCCCCCGTCCATATTGACGGATTCGCTATAAATTGCGTAGCAATTTGTCAAAAACGATGGCCGCCTTGCGCAGCGCTGCCGTCTCATAACCCGCATACCCGAACAGCCAGCCCCGCCGTTGTGACGCTATCGTGTAGCGTGACAGCGGCGCCAACAACAGGCCGGCTTGTTGGGCGCGCGCAGACAGTGTCTGGTCGTCTACGCCCGCGGGCAGTTCGTGCAGCAGGTGCATGCCCTGTTCACTGGGCTGCAACACCAGTTGGCCCCGGCTGGCCTTGGCCACAGCCTCGATCAGCACCTGCTGGCGCTGCGGATACAGCTCGCGCATGCGGCGCAGGTGGCGCAGCAAATGGCCTTCGGTAATGAACCGCGCCAATACGTCCTGCGTATCGCCGGGCGCATGGCGGTCGGTCAGCGCGCGGGCCATCGCAAAGGCGCCGGCCAGCGCATGGGGCAGCACGATAAAGCCCAGGCGCAGCCCGGGGTGCAGCGCCTTCGAGAACGTGCCCACATACAACACCCGCTGCGCATGGGGCAGGCTGCACAGCGCCGGCAGGCGGTGGGTGCCGTACTGGAATTCACCGTCGTAGTCGTCTTCCACAATCCAGGCGCGTTGGGCGTTGGCCCAGTCCAACAGGGCCAGGCGGCGCTGCAGGCTCATGCGCACACCGGTGGGGAACTGCGAGGTAGGTGTCACCACGGCCAGCCGGGCCGCGGGCCATTGCTCAGCCGCTTTCCCCACGACCAGACCTTCGGCATCCACCGGTACCGGCCGCACGGTCACGCCGTGGCCGACCAGGCTGGCGCGTATGCCGGGGTAGCCCGGGTCCTCCACCCAGGCCTCGTCGCCCACGTCCAGCAGCAGGCGCCCGACCAGATCAATGCCCTGCTGTGAACCCGAGCACACCACCACCTGCGCCGCCTCGCAGCGTATGCCGCGCGACACCCACAACCACTGTGCAATGGCGTCGCGCAGCGCGGGTGCGCCGGCAGGGTCCAGGTACTGGGCCTGTGCCATGCGCTGCTCTTTGCTGGCTTGGCGCGCCAGCCTGTCCCACACCGCAAACGGGAACGTGGCGATCTCGGGCGCACCGATGCGAAAGGGGAGTGCGGCCTGCAGGGGCGGGTTCCAGCGCGACACCGTGTCGGCCACCAGCTGCCCACGCTGCGACAGGCCGGCGGCAACGGCCGGGCGCAGGCCCTTTGTCTGCGTGCCGGAGGAGGCCAGGGCACCCAGGTTGTCGGCCACATAACTGCCGTCACCCACCCGCGCCACCACATAACCCTCAGACTGCAGCCGCTCCAGCGCCCACAACACGCTGTTGCGCGACACACCCAGCGTGGTCGCCTGCGCGCGCGAGGCCGGCAGGCGTGTGCCCGGCTTGAAGGTGCCCTGCTCAATGGCGCGGCGCAGCTCCAGGTAGACCTGCTGGCGCACGGTTTCGCCGCGCGGCTTGGGTTGGGGTGGATTGGCTCTTTGGGTCATTTTTAATTGGCCCCTTGCTCGCTGCAAAAAGTCCATAAACTAAAGAACCACTTTACCAGCACACCAACGCGCATCCTACCGAGCACACCGCCATGGCCCAACACAGCAGCACCATCCTCTGGCAACGCGCAGACAGCGCAGTTTTTACCGACCACCGCTACAGCCGCCGCCACACTTGGGCTTTTGATGGCGGCGCGGTGGTGCCTGGTTCCTCGTCGCCCCACGTGGTGCCCTTGCCCTATTCCGACGCAGCGGCGGTGGACCCGGAGGAAGCCTTTGTCGCTTCGCTGTCCAGCTGCCACATGTTGTGGTTTCTGGACATCGCCGCACGCGCTGGCTGGGTAGTGGACAGCTACCGCGACGAGGCCACTGGCACGCTGGCCCGCAACGCCGAAGGCCAGCAGGCCATGACCCGCGTGGTGCTGCGCCCCGCTGTGCGGTTTGCGCCGGGCAAGCTACCCACGGCGGAGGAGCTGCAGGCCCTGCACCACCGCGCCCACGCCTCCTGTTTTATTGCCAATTCGGTGAAGACCGAGGTGGTGTGTGAACCGGTTCTTTGAGCCAACACCGAGATCGCCAAGACCATGACCTATCTGCCCCCGCACTTTGCCGAAACCGATACCGCTACGCTGCACGCCCTGGTGCGCAGCCATCCGCTGGCCACCTGGGTGGTGCAGCATGAAGGTGAACTGCTGGTCAACCACATCCCCCTGTTGCTGGACGCCGACCGCGGTGAACACGGCACGCTGGTGGGCCATGTGGCCCGTGCCAACCCGGTGTGGCAGGCGCTGGCCGCCGGCGCCCCGTCGGTGGCGGTGTTCACCGGGCCACAGGCCTATGTGTCGCCCAACTGGTACCCCAGCAAACACGCCAACGGCATGGCCGTGCCCACCTGGAACTACACCACCTTGCACGCCCATGGCGTACCCCAGGCCTTTGAGGATGCGGCGCGTGTGCTGGACGTGGTGACGCGGCTGACCCAGATACACGAGGCAGGCCAGGCATTGCCCTGGCAGGTGTCCGACGCGCCGGCCGACTACATCACCAAGCTGCTGCGTGTCATCGTCGGCATAGAGATACCGGTGCAGCGCTGGGTCGGCAAATGGAAGGTCAGCCAGAACCGCCCGGCGGCAGACCAGCAGGGTGTGGCCGCGGGGCTGGCGGGCCAGACCGGGGAAGCGGCGGCGCAGATGGCCGCGCTGGTGCAGCAAAGGATCAAAACATGAGCGAACAGACGGCATCACAACCGGCATCCGTCATCATCGACGCGCTACAGCCTTCCGACTACGCCGCGTGGCAACGCGTGGGCGAGGGTTACAACCGCTTTTACGAACGGGAGTTTCCGCAGGCAACCTATGCGCGCACGTGGGAGCGCCTGATGAACGGCGACGGCATCCACGGCTTTGCCGCGCGGGTAGATGGCCAGTTGCTGGGCATCACCCACTACCTGTTCCAGCCCAGCATCTGGACGGCAGACGTGTGTTACCTGCAGGATTTGTTTGTGGATGAAGCCGCACGCGGCCACGGCCTGGCCCAGGCCCTTATAGAGCAGGTGGCCCAGGTGGCAAAGGCGCGCGGTGCGCCCAAACTCTATTGGCTGACCCATAGCGCCAATGTGCGCGCCCGCGGGCTCTACGACCGGGTTGCCAAACACCACGGATTTATCCGGTATGACTACGCCCTGGGCTAAACGGTTTACAAGAAACTGGCCTCTAGCCCCCGATTAATATACACTTATTGCTATCAATTGAATAGCTGACGGCGTGGGTCGCTGGTCAATGACCAAAAAAGACGTTGCGCCATCACATAGTGTTCCTACACTTGATCCAAGGTTTGGTCCCTAGAAAGGACGGGCTGATAGCGCATGGATTTGCCGGGAATCTCGTTCACCGAGGCAAACGGGCAGGTGTTATTGCACCACCAGCCGGTAGCAGGGCGTGCCGAAGTTGACGCCACCATGCTGTACGCAGCGCTGGCTGAGGCCGGGTTTGACCCGTGCGCCAAAGATGCCGCGGCCTTGGCCCAAGCCGCAATCGACTGCAATACCCAACAAATACCGTTTGTGGCTCAGGTAGCTGAGCGGCGTGATGCGGCTGTGCTGGTGCATGTTTCCGCCGATGAGATGACTGCAGAGATTAGCCTGACTGTGCCGCAGGGTGGCAAACACGCCACAGTGACCAGGATTCTCCAGGCACTGGCCGAGGCTGGTGTCGGGTATGGCATCGACGAAGCTGCGGTGTTGCAGGCCTGCGCAAGCGGTCAGGCCGACCATGCGCCGGTGGCGCATGCGGTCAGACCGGAAAACGGTCACGACACTGTCTTTCAAGCACTGGTACCCGAGGTCTCCGACCGTGCGCCCAAAATCGACGCCAATGGACTGATTGACTACCGCGAGCACGGCGGCATCATCGTGGTCCAGGCGGGGGACCCGTTGATGCGCCGCATTCCGCCCACCCAGGGCGTCATGGGCCACACCGTGCTGGGTCGCGAACTGCCTGCGCGTGCCGGGCTGGATGCAGCATTTGCCACGTCGCTTACCGGTGTGCAAGTAGCCATGGAAGACTCCAACCTGTTGAAGGCCAGCGTGGCGGGGCAGCCGGTGCTGGTCAGCCAAGGCGTCATGGTGGAGCCAGTGCTGCATTTGCCCGAGGTGAACCTGGCCAGCGGCAATATCTACTTTGATGGCACGGTGCAGATCGACGGAGAGGTGGCCCACGGCATGAAAGTACAGGCCAAGGGCGACATTGTGGTGGGTGGGACGGTGGACGGCGCCTTGCTGGAAGCCGGTGGCGACATCCGTGTGGCGGGCGGCATCATTGCCCAGGCTCAGGTCAGGGCGGAAGGTGCGGTGTCTGCACGGTTTGGCGAGAACTGCAGCATTCAGGCCGGCACCGTCATCGCATTGGAAGACATGGCGCTGGAATGTGGGTTGGAGTCCCGCAACCAGATCATCGTCGGGGAAAAAGCCCCCAAGCGTGGCCGCCTGGTCGGGGGCCATGCCACGGCCATGATGCTGATTCGCACTCCGCTGTTGGGCTCAGACAAGGGCGGGTTGACCCGTGTGAAAGTGGGCGCCAATGCCGAGCTGGAGGCACAAATGCAGGCTTTGCAGCTGCGCCTGGAAACCGAAAAGACCCATGAAGAAAATCTGAGCAAGCTGATGAAACAACTTGCAGCCACTGGGGACCCCAAGGGTTTGCTCGAACGGGTCAAAGCGTCCTGGCAACAGGCGGTGCAGGTGTGGTCCAAGTCACTGGCAGAGAGGACGGAACTGGAAAAACAATGGGCCCTCATGCTGACGGCTAAAGTAGAAGTCGGTGTGGGCGGTGTGGCGGGGCCTCTGGATCTTGCATTTGGCAGCACTGCGGCGCACGTGCGAAAGGAGTACAGCCAGGGTGTTTTTTCGTTTGCCCCGGAGACCGGCGTGGTGTGGACGGACCAGGCAGGTCGGGTGACACCAATCGCCTGAAAGTCTTACCCCGGCGCGCTATCACTTTCACGCAGGCGAGATCTTGCGCCACACACTGGCCAGCCAGGGCTGCTGCTCGATGGGAAGACCCGGTGGCCGGTAGTAGTGCATCAGCTCGACAAAGCCTGCCGCCATCACATAGGCACGCCAGGCCGCGATGTCATGGTAGGCGCCATACCGTTCGCCGTTAAACCCTTCCTCGTTGTTGCCCCGCGGATTGGAGCTGAACAACACGCCGCGGGGTTTCAACGTGGCATGCAACTCGCGCAGTACACGCGGCAGCTCCCGGCTGGGCACGTGGAACAGGGATGCGTTGGCAAACACGCCATCAAAGTGTTCGGCCGGCAGGTCCAGCGCCAGAAAGTCCTGGTGCCACACCGCACAGCCGCTGTAGGTACGCGCCATCTCCGCAAAACGCCCGGCGCCCTCCAGGCCCACAGCGGTGTGACCCAAGGCGCTGAAGGCTTTCAGATCCCGGCCCGGGCCGCAACCAAAGTCGAGGATCGTGAACGGCGCTGTGCCTTCGATGTGTTGCAGCAGGGCGTCCATGTTCTGCCGCACGTCGTGGTCGCGGGTGCCGGCAAAAAAGTCCTCTGCGTTGGCGTTGTAGTGGGCCAGCGTGCGTTGGCTTGTGGGGGTGAAGGGGTTGTTGGCCATGGTGTCAGGGCTGGCTTTCAAATGAGGTGACGAGGTTGTCCCGCAACCAGCGGTTGGCCTGGTCGCTTTCTACGCTGGCGTGCCAGTACAGGTAAATGTCGCGTGCGTTCATGGGAATGGGAAACGCGAGTAGCTGGTTATCGAGCGGTGTATTGGCGGCGCGTGCGTACCGTTCGGGCATGGTCAGCAGCAGGTCGGTGGTGCTGACGATCTTGCATGCTGTCCAGAAATTCTGGCAGCGCAGCTTGATGCGGCGCGTCCAGCCCAGGCGGGACAACTCCACGTCCTCCATGGCCGGGCCTTCCATGCGGGTGCTGGACAACACATGCTCGTGCGCCAGGTAGGTCTCCAGGCTGATGCGGGCCTGGACCACCGGGTGGTCCTTGCGGGCGACCACCACCATCTTGCCACCGGCCAGGCGTTGTTTGTGGATGTTGTGGGTGACGGGCACCAGCACGTCGATGGCGGCGGCCAGTTTTCCGCTGGTCAGCTGGGTCTGGAAGTCGCTGCGGTTATGGACCACGGACGACATCTGTATGCCGGGCGCCGCGGCGCCTATCAAGTCCATCAGCGCCGGTATGGTGGCCAACTCCACAATGGCGTGCATGCCGATCTTGAACTCGCGCTGCGAGGTCTGGGGGTCAAAACGCGACAACTGGCTGAGCGACCCCTCGATCTCGGCAATGGCGCGGCGCACCGGCCCAATCAGTTCATGTGCCACCGGCGTGGGCGACATGCGGTGGCCCTGGCGCACAAACAGCGGGTCGTCCACCAGTGTGCGCAGGCGCGCCAGCGCGTGGCTGACTGCGGGTTGTGTCAGCTTGAGCACCTCGCTGGCGCGGGTGATGCCGCCTTCGGTGTAGATGGCGTCAAACACAACGAACAGGTTCAGGTCTATGCGGCTGATATGGAGCATGGCGGGGTCACTATAGCCTGACCATGCACCAAATGAATAATTCTGCTGAAAACAAAGCATTGGTCAGCCGGGGGCTGGGCCGCTAATCTCAAGCCCATAGACCGACACACCTACACACCCACACCGCCACAAGGACACCCCCATGTACACCGATTTTTCACCCAAGGTGCAGGACCTGCACGCCCAGGTCAAGGCCTTTCTGGACACCCATGTCTTTCCGCAGTGGCAGCGTCGCGAAGAAGAAATTGCCGCCAATACCAAGGCCGGCAACGCCTACGTCAACTACCCGCTGATGGAGGAGCTCAAAGCCAAGGCCAAGGCCCAGGGCCTGTGGAACCTGTTCCTGCCCGAATCCGCCCATGGTTTTGGCCTGAGCAACCTGGAATACGCGCCTATTGCGGAGATGATGGGTCACCAGTACTGGTCGGCCGAGGTGTTCAACTGCTCTGCGCCCGACACCGGCAATATGGAGGTGCTGGAGCGTTACGGCACCGAGGCGCAAAAGGAGCGTTGGCTCAAGCCCCTGCTGACCGGTGAAATCCGTTCTGCATTTGCGATGACGGAGCCGGCCGTGGCCTCGTCGGATGCGACCAATATCGAATGCCGCATAACGCGCGATGGCGACGACTACGTCATCAACGGCCGCAAGTGGTACATCACCGGTGCGGCGGCCGAGGCCTGCAAGGTCTTTGTGCTGATGGGCAAGACCGACCCGGACAATAGCAACCGGCACCGCCAGCAGTCCATGATTCTGGTGCCCAAGGACACGCCCGGTGTCACCATCGTGCGCGACATGGCGCTGTACGGCTTTATGGACCCACCTGCCGGCCACCCCGAGGTGTTGTTTGAGAACGTGCGGGTGCCGGCCAGCAACCTGCTGCTGGGTGAGGGGCGTGGTTTTGAGATCGCCCAAGGGCGCCTCGGGCCCGGTCGCATCCACCACTGCATGCGCGTGGTGGGCATGGCCGAGGCGGCGCTGGAGCTGATGTGCAAACGTGTCGTGTCGCGTGTGGCCTTCCACAAACCCCTGTCGGACCAGAGCGTCTGGCGCGAGCGCATTGCCAAATCCCGCACGCTGATCGACCAGACACGCCTGTTGGTGTTACATGCGGCACACCGTATGGACACGGTTGGCAATAAAGTAGCGGCCAAGGAGATTGCAATGATCAAGGTGGCCGCCCCCAACAACTGCTGCAAGGTGATCGACTGGGCCATCCAGGCCCATGGTGCGGGTGGCTTCAGCCAGGATTTTTTGCTGACTTCTTACTACGCCTACGCCCGCCACCTGCGCACTGCGGACGGCCCGGACGAAGTGCACAACAACGCGATTGCCAAACAGGAACTCGCACCCTATCTCGCCGCTTTGGCCAAATGAAAGAAACACGTTTATGAGCAAGACATTCTCCGGCCAGGTCGCCCTGGTCACTGGCGCCGGCAACGGCATTGGCCGCGCAACGGCCTTGGCATTTGCCGCACAAGGCATCAAGGTTGTAGTGTCCGATGTGGACGTCAACGGGGGTGAGGGCACCGTGGCCCAGATCCGTGATGCTGGTGGCACGGCCAGTTTTGTGCGCTGCGATGTCACGCGTGATGCCGAGGTCCAGGCACTGGTCGCTCAAACGGTGGCAACCTATGGCAGTCTGGATTACGCCTTCAACAATGCGGGCATCGACATCGAAAAAGGCAAGCTGGCCGACAGCACAGAGGCCGAGTTCGACGCGCTGATGAACGTCAATGTCAAGGGTGTGTGGTTGTGTATGAAGCACCAGATCCCGGTCATGCTGGCACAGGGCGGTGGCGCCATCGTCAACACCGCATCCGTGGCAGGCTTGATTGCGGCACCCAAGATGGGCATCTACTGCGCCACCAAACATGCAGTGATTGGCCTGACCAAATCCGCTGCCATTGAATACGGCAAGAAAAACATCCGTGTCAATGCGGTCTGTCCCGCCGTGATCGATACCGAGATGTTCCGCCGCGCCGAAGCGGCCGACCCGAAGAAGGGCGCCTTTGCACAGGCCATGCACCCGATTGGGCGCATCGGCAAGGCCGAAGAAATTGCAGCGGCCGTGCTCTACCTGTGCAGTGATGCAGCGGGCTTCACCACCGGTGTGGCACTGCCGGTAGACGGCGGCGTCACCGCCTTATAGTTCTCGATCGTCGGCACGGCGGTTGCGCGAGCGCTGCACCAGCAGCGTCATCAGCAATACAGCGGCTGCCGAACCGGTCATCACCGGCGAAGTGGCCAACATGTCGGCCAGACCGTCAACGGCGTGGATGCTGACCTGCTGCACGTGGCTGACCAGGGTGATGACGTCACCAGGCTGAACATTTTGCGCATCCTCCACACGCACATGGAGGTCGGCCCCACCGCTGCGGAACCGGATGCTGGCGAAGATGCCGTTGGCCACGGCGACCAGTGACAACACACCCAGGGGTTTGAGCAGGTGCTCCAGCAGGCGTGTACGCACGGTGGGCGGTGCAATGGCATACACCTGGCCCACTAGTTGCGCAATCTCGGCTTCCGATGCAGTGCCGTCGACAGGGGCCAATGTGGGGTTAGGAATCGGGTTCATAGTATTTCTCTCCTTTGGAGTACCACCATGTGTGGTCGGGCGAGAGTGCGTGAGGGTCGCAAATGCGCTCGCAGTTCGCGGCGTCACATGGAGTGGCAAGGTTAAACCAAAAATCAGCGACACCTGTGTCTGGGCGTTGCATGAAATGCAAGCTTTTGTAAACTTGAATCCATCCAATTGAATTTTTAGGGTCACCGATCAGTCACGCTAGTTATTTACTATGGTGTTTTGACCACCATCCGGTGAACCAGAGGAACTGACCCATGTATGTGAATTCCACCCGTCTCTCCATTGCCTTTGCGCTGCTGGGCTGCACGCTGTCGGCACTGGCACAGAGCCCCGCCGCCATCACCAATATCCAGCTTGGGCCACGTCCCTACTTCCTGGTGGCAGACATGGCCGAGAGCCCGCTCAAAGCCAAGCTGCAGAGTTGTGCCAATGGGCCGTTTGAGAAGACCAACTTTTCCATAGGCCACCGCGGCGCGGCCATGCAGTTCCCGGAGCACACCAAAGAATCGTACGAGGCGGCGGCCCGCATGGGTGCCGGCATTGTGGAGTGTGACGTGACGTTTACCAAGGACAAGGAACTGGTCTGCCGCCACGCCCAGAACGACCTGCACACCACGACCAATATCCTGGCCACGCCGCTGGCCGCCAAATGCACCAAGGCCTTCACACCGTATGACGCCGAAAAGAAAACACCTGCTTCGGCGGAGTGCCGCACCAGCGACATCACGCTGGCCGAATTCAAAACCCTGCGCGGCAAGATGGACGCCTTCAACCCCCTGGCCAAAACCGTGCAGGAGTTCATGGGTGGCACGTCCAACTGGCGTACCGACCTGTACAGCGGCCCCACCAGCGGCACACTGATGACCCACCAGGAGAGCATCGCACTGTTCAAGAAGCTGGGTGTGAAGATGACACCCGAGCTGAAGTCCGCCAGCGTGGCCATGCCGTTTGAGGGTTTTACCCAGGAGGCCTATGCACAGAAGATGGTGGATGAATACAAGGCCGCCAACGTGCCGGCCAGCCAGGTGTTTGCGCAGTCCTTCAACAAGAACGATGTGTTGTACTGGATCAAGGCCGAGCCCGCCTTTGGCAAACAGGCCGTCTTTCTGGACGGCGCAGAAAAGGCCGCCGACCTGCCCGGCCTGGACAAACTGATCAGCTACAAGAAGGACGGCATCCAGATCGTGGCCCCCCCCATCTTTGCCCTGCTGGATACCAGGGACGGCAAGCTGGTGCCATCGACCTACGCCAAGAATGCCAAACAGGCCGGCCTGGACATCATCACCTGGAGCCTGGAGCGCTCCGGCGTCATGGCCACCGGCAAGGGCGGCTGGTACTACCAGACGGTGGGCCAGGCCATCCAGCGTGAAGGCGACATCCTGCAGACGCTGGATGTGCTGGCCAAAGACGTGGGCATCATCGGCATCTTCTCGGATTGGCCGGCCACCGTGACCTATTACGCGAACTGCATGGGCCTGAAGTAAATGGGGGCAGCGACCCGCTGAACGGTAACCACGGGGTAACCCCGGTGTAACCATTCATACGCCACTCGGCGTATTTCGCCTACCCCCGACCTTCCCTACAGTGAAGCCATCGTTACGCAAAAGGCCAGTGATTGCCACAGCCCGAGCGCAGCGAAGCTGGTTTCCTCTTTAACTTCGGAAGGTCACACCCATGCAATCCACGAACTCACGCCGGTTTACCCTGAAGGCGCTGACGGCTGCCGTCGCCCTCACCACACTGACCGCAGTGCCAGCCTTTGCCGCTGACACCATCAAGGTCGGCATTTTGCACAGCCTCTCGGGCACCATGGCCATCTCGGAAACCGTGTTGAAAGACACCGTGCTGATGGCCATTGACGAAATCAATGCCAAGGGCGGCGTGCTGGGCAAGAAGCTCGAACCCGTCATCGTGGACCCTGCCTCCAACTGGCCGCTGTTCGCTGAAAAGACCAAGCAGTTGCTGGGTCAGGACAAGGTTTCCGTGATCTTCGGTTGCTGGACATCCGTGTCGCGCAAGTCGGTGTTGCCCGTGGTCGAAGAAATGAACGGCCTGCTGTTCTACCCCGTGCAGTACGAGGGTGAAGAGCTGTCCA